>JBAZHD010000106.1:0-11479 GCA_041652515.1 Methanoregula sp. | reverse complement strand
CAATCCTGCTGATTGATTAAGGGGCCGGCCTCCCGGGTTCGGATTTACCGGATTTTTTTTCAGCGTGGAAAAGATCGTGGGGTAAAATTTCTTTTTAATGCAATCTGGCAGGTCATCCGCATTTCCCTTGGCGCTGTGATCCGCTGCGGTTTTGGGGAGGCGGGGCATGCGAGCGGATGAGGGTGCGGGACTTAGGTAATCGTTCGCATTTCCCGTGGCACTGTAATCTGCTGCGGTCTGGGGAGGCGGGGCATGCGGGCGGATGAGGGTGCGAGACTCAGGCAATCGTTCGCATTTCCCGTGGCGCTGTAATCCGCTGTGGGTTGGGGTGGCGGGGCATGCGGGCGGATGATTTGGCGTCATGAGAAAAAAAATGAGAATTATGTTAACCGAGATCGCTGTAAACATTGGAAATCGGTGAAAATACCGAGTACAATGTTCGTGCCCAGTGTACACCGGTGAGCTGGATGTGCTGGCTTGAGTCCTTGTAATAGACCGGTGCCCCGCTGTCGCCCTCCGCCCCCGGGTAACTCGCGTAGTACTGGCCATCGATCATCTTACCAAAGTGCGAGTTCCAGACCGAAACTTTTTGCAGGACCGTTCCGCTGCTGAGGCCGCTCGATATTCCGGACATGTATACTGAGAGACCCACCGAGGGATCGCCCCATCCATAGACCCAGGGCTGGCTCGAAGGACTTTCAAAGATTGTTCCCTGGCTGTTCGAATAAGCGACAAAGGAAGAATCCGAAGAGACACCGTTTGAAGAAGCGGTTATCGTCCCGAGGGGATAGCTGGGATCGGGCTGGAAGACCGTTGTTCCGACACCCCCGCCATGTCCGGAGGTGACAAAACCCAGTTGTCCTCTCCGTGTCGCGGCAAATCCTACCGTGAGAGCTCCTGACGGAGTACCTGTCTGAACCCCGCCAATCACGGGCCTCCACATATCGGTCCTTCCCAGATCCAGCCGGGGCATCGGTTCAGAATAAATGATAACCGGAAGATTGTCGATGCCCTGTTTTCCGGATTCCGCGATGAGCGCCGAATGCATTTCATCGAGGGTTTTCCGGTCAACAGCAGCCTTTTCATAAATGCCGACGGTTACTGATCCCAGTGCATTGTATCCGAAGGAAATGACCGGACCTCGCGGGTACGCATATTTTGCATTAAAGGAATCTTTTGTCGATTCATAGAAATTGTCCAGTTTTTTATACCAGGTATTTCGGTCAGCAACAGAATATCCGCCAAGAATGCCCCGGGACAGGATCTGATGATCTTTTGTAAAGACCGGAACAGGACCATAGGCCTGTATCAGGTTGTCAGTATAGCAGGGCTCGAGCATCGCGTAGATCTTGTCGTCCATTATCCCGTCCGGGACATTCCCGAAGGGTGGGGGCGAGTCGGGGGTTGACACGTTCCCGAGGGTAACCGGACGAAGCATCAGGTTTTTATCATCAGATGCTCCCGATACAAAACCTGCCATCAGGAGCATACAAACGATACCAATCAGAAAAATCGATCGTTTCATCATATCACCATTCACGTGAAGACACGCGTCTTCAGGAACCGTTTTGAACGGATGGAATAATATAATGCTGAAAATGTTAGATTGAAATCTAACAATAATCGCGTGTGGAGTCTTGTTTTTAAAAAATACTTCAGAATTAAGAAATGTTCATATAATATTTTTTTCAATGTATTACATGATGGAAGAAGCCGGGGATTATACCATAGACAAAACAACGATCGACAGCCTCTCTTCAGATACCCGTATTCTTATTCTGTCTTCTCTTCGCGACAGGAAAAAAACCAATGCGGAACTCGCAAAGGAACTTTCGCTGACACCGCCGACAATTCACCACCACCTCGAACTGTTGAAAAAAGCGAATCTCGTCATATCGGATGAGAACGATCATAAATGGATCTACAACGATCTCACCCCTTTCGGGCGGGCTTTTTTTATTCCGGGAAATAAGATGAAGGTATCAATTGTTCTTTCTTCAGTCCTGACATTCGGCATGGCACTTGCCGTTTTGTATACCTATTTCGCAACGCCGTCGCTCGATATCAAGCCCTGGATCCCGGTCACCGCGGACCCGTTTTTCTGGATGTTCATTATTACCGTTCTGGCAGTTATCGGGCAGGCTGTGATTCTCATTTACACTATATACCCGATGAGATGGCGGGTTGAATGAATCCGGTCGCCTGGCACCGGGAAAACTAGAGAGGACAATATCAGGAAGCCTGCTGAAGGAATAACGGGTGAGCGAAAACCGTTAATCGATTGAGGCGGAGGGAACAATACCGTGATGGCCGGGCTGGGGCCGGGCGGGGCGCTGTAATCCGCTGCGGTTTGGGGAGGCGGGGCTCAGCGGGGGATGAGGGTGCAAAGGGGCCCCGGCTTTCTCTTGTTGAATGCTTCCCCGAATGCGCTCGGAGAAGGCGATGTAAGAGAATTTTAACGACTATTTCGCGATCTCAATCGAGGTACATCGGAATTTCGGCAAAACCCGCCGGTTGTCCGAACTTTTTGACGAGATGCCGCCACCAGATCTCATCCGGCGCATAATACAAGTCCCGGGGAGAGTATCCCTGTTTTTCCTTTGCATAGGGAATCAGGAAGATAAACGATTCATCGCATTCGAGCAGCCGGGTGACCTCCACGCTAATCTCCACTTCGGGTTCGATCTCGTTCTTCAGCGCTTCGAGATAGTCCCGCCTGAGGATCCAGGCTTCGAACTCGAGCGGGTTGGAATAACCCGCCGGAGTGCCACCGGGGGGGATTGATCCCCCACAGTAGGGAACAAGGCGCCGGAATATCCCTGCGAGAGTAAGATAATAGGTGTCGTGATATTGTTTCCGGATCCGGGAGAATTCTGCATCGATCGGCACGATCTCCCGCTCGAGTTCGCGGATATCCCTGTTTTGTTTTTTCATATATGAGAGGATCCAGTGAAGCTGCTTCCGGTTGTCGACCGGATAGGGCCGGAAGTACCGGTCCTGAGAAGGCCCGCCCGCCATGAGTTTCGCTTCAAGAGTGGCTACATCATTCTTGTAGGAATCGGCATATCTCCGGAAAAACCGGAGCTGGTCCTCAGGGTCGGGCGTTTTCTCATTCCAGCCGGATGCGAACGGGAATATCATGATGTCTCCTATGAGCCGAACGATGTCATTGGGGGGAATTCACGGTTGATTTCGTCCTGGTTCGTGACGATTGAAGGCTCCAGCATCCGGTACGTTGTTTCAATCCGGTCCGCGGAGAACGCTTCCTGGATCCTTGCAAAATTTTCATGGATAAGAACGGAGAGGGCGTGGACATCCCCGGCATAATCGTTCCGGACCGGAGGATACGGGATATTCAGGATCCGAAAGACTGCTTCACCGGGAATGGATACGCTGTAGGGAATTCTCATTCGCTTTTTTTGATCCGGTTCGAATCGCCCAATGTTGTTCATAGAAAAATATACCCGCATCACATTGTGTTCATCCGGGTGGAAACGGATCGACCAGCCCCAGATATCGCTTTTCACAGCGGCCATGGAGAGGCTGATTCCCCCGTTCCGGTAGTTATATGACAGGAGATGATGGTAAAAATGCTCCCGCAGGGGTGTAATTGCGGTGAGGATATCCTCGATAGCAGACGTCATGTGCCTCCCTCCGTGTTCTGCATTATCCAAAACCGTTCCCGCAGAATACCCGGCATCAGAACGTCCTCGCATTTCTGTCTGTTTCCACGATCGCGAGAGTGTAGAGGCGAATCGTCTCATCGAGTTGATCCGGCGCAAACGCGGCACGGATCCGGGGCAGGTTCCTTTTCAGCCCCCGGCAGAACGTGAACAGTTCTTCCATGTACCATGAATCCTCAAGGAGGATCCCGATCCTCTCAATCATATAACCAGGGTCGGCATCTTTCCGGGATTTCCGGGATAAGCTGATCCACCGCCGGGTTACCGGCATATCGGCTCCTATAACCGGCAGGAGATATCCGCTCCTGAACCTCCGTCTCGCAGGCTTGAAATAAAGGATGCAGTTGTTCGGGATAAACCGGAACGTTTGTTCAGTCACAGCCGTAAGCTGGCGAAAGAGATCGATATCGATGGTATCGGATGATAACCGGATCCGGAACGCCGAGTAATAGATATCATACCCCACCCATTCAAGTTCGAAATCCCCACCTTCCGTCAGGGGCCGGACTGCCGCCGGGATCCGTTCTGCAAGGCCATCATCATCCTTGTACGGGATCCGTTGCCGCATTGTTTTCCCGTCTGCCTTTGTTTCACGGGAGATCTGCGTATCAAAGAAGGGCTCGAGTTCAGGGGAATCAATCGGGATTGGATTAGCCCAGGGAAGCGGCATCGGATATTTTTCCTTTTCGAGAACAAGTTTTTGGCCGGGCCGGAGCGTACCGGATCGTTTCAGGAATGAAAAAATGTTGAAATCCATAATTTGTCCTGTATGTGCTGCCGGATTTTCTCCAGACCAGGATTTTAGTGTATCTTTGCAATAAAAAAATGCGGTATTATAATATTTATTATGTTCACATTCCGGATTCATCAGGATATTTCATTCACCATGAGGCTGCCGTGCGAAGGGGTAGGGAAAAAAAAGAGAATCCGTGTGTTAGATTTTTAGCCGAGGCTGCCGGGGTCAGGCAATCGATCGCATTTCCCGTGGCGCTGTAATCCGCTGCGGTTTTGGGGGGCAGGGCATGCGGGCTGATGAGGGTGCGGGACTTAGGCAATCGATCGCATGTTCCGTGGCGCTGTAATCTGCTGCGGTCTGGGGAGGCGGGGCGTGCGGGCGGATGAGGGTGCAGGAGGAGCCGGAGAATGAAGGGGGTTGGTGACTGGGCCGGTTGATCGAGCGGGGCCGTGGACCTGCGATAGAGAGGTCTGACGATGGTCTATGAAGATCGCAAGGAAAGCGGGAAATGTGATTTTTTTCGTATTGATCCTCGCTCATTTTCACACCGTCCAACGATACTATAAAAATCGAAACATCCGTATGAGAATTAATTAACTGTATCAGGTAGTGCCCGATGAAAATCTACATGGATGTCTGTTGCCTCTGCAGACCGTTTGATGACCAGATGACTGGCCGTATCCGTCTGGAAGTAACCGCAGTGCAGGAAATAATTCGTCGATGCGCTGCGCAGGAATTCTCGCTGGTTACCAGTGAAGTGATCGAGGAAGAACTCTCAAAAATTCCGGACATCAGGAAACGGCTGCGTGTCGGGAAGATCCTGTCCGTTGCAAAAGAATCCATACTCATTGATGAGGAGATAATCTCGCGAATGCACGAGCTGATTATTCTTGGCGGTGATGCAATGGACTCGCTGCATATTGCCTGTGCCGAACGGGCCGGCGCTGTGCTCCTCACCACAGATGATGGCCTGATAACATTTTTTAAGTCGCACCGGGACATACAAGTACAGATAGAAAGCCCGGTTATCTGGTTAAAGGAGGAAAACCCATGAGCGCCAAGACATTGCACCAGGTTCAGCAGGAAGGTCTCGATGTACTGGTGGAGAAACTTGGGCCGGACGATGCAATCCGGTTCCTCCAGATATACGAGACCGGGAGTGGCGACTGGACAAAGGACCGGAAAAAAATCCTGGAGAAGGACCCGGATAAAATTATCAAAAGCATCATGGAGAAAAGGAAAAAAGTTTCTGCTCCGTGAATTTCTCTGTCTTTTTTCATTTTTAATGAGGACATTACATTTTATTGGCTTCACCATTTTGTTAACACTAACAAAATGGTCTTACCTAAAACGAAATCTGCTGGTGAAAGAACTTTGGTGAGCCCTTTTCCGGATTACACTTTCTCCCGGTGCCTTCTCTTTCCTGATATCCCCGGGTTGTGACTGGTATTCATGGACGACAAGCGAGACTCAAACCCGATAACGTACTGGTGTTATGCAAAAGAACAAGGGAACGAAATGCCTGGCGGTGCTCCGGTGCCCTGCAGGAAAGAGGCCTGCGATCGGTACCGGGCTGAATCCCCGTTCTGTACATGGATGGAGCGGGTGGACTGGCGCGGGTTTGTGATTCCGGAACGGGTCGTATGCAGTGAGCGGTAAAAAAAAGGTATTGCCGTATCGGGGGATCCCTGACGGCGTCACATCCACTTTTTGTTATTGGATTTTCTAGATACATAGAGGTTGTGCAGGGCACAAGGGGAGGCGGTTCCGGAAAACCCTCCTCCCGGGACCATCCCGTTGCTGGAATCCGATGCCCCCGGGCATCCGACTGCCGGAACGTTGCTAAATTTTACCTCCCCGATTCCCGCCGGAGAATGCCGTTTTGTTCCGGGAGAATTACCGCGTTTTCCGGAAACATTGCCTCACCCGGACAGGGGTCAGAGGCAAAAGAGGTAAAACCGGGCATTTTACGGGCCCGAAATTTTACCGACTAAAAGAGGGGCGATCAGGCCGGGGTCGATCCCCCTTCCGCTTCCCGGGCAGCGACCCCGGCCAGGTACTCCATGGTCTGCCCGGTCCCGATCCGTTTTCCTTCGCGGTCGATCTCCACGAGCGTTGACGGCATGACCTGGAAAAATCTCCACGTGCCGTGACGCGACCGGATCCAGAGCTCGGCCGTGACCGCTGCGTCGCGGGCGATCAGCCGGAGCCGTGCACAATCTTTTTTGTAATACTCCGCGAGCTCCGGAATGCTTGCGAGGATCTTTGGCGCGAACATGATGCCGGCGAACGTGATGGGAATCTTCGATACGATTGAGATATCGTAGATCCGTTCCGGCCCGCCCGTTGCCACCTGGATCAGGCCGCGGGTCTTCGCGATCGGGATCGCTTCATCGAACGCCTTCCAGGGGCGGGTCATGGGGCGGGCCTCTTTGTTATTGTGACTTGTTTTTTCATGGTGTGTGTGCCTCCTTTTTCTGATTTTTTAAAGTCTCGGGGCCCTTTGACGCGACATTGTTGGACGGGGGATTATAAACGCTTTGATTATAGCGCATTTTTTCCGGAAAACCGAGAGCGGTGCGGGCGATCTGAAAGGATCCGGGCCTGGTGGCCGCGTTGTTTGGAGGGAACAAAATTGTTCCTCCGGGGAGCCCGGTTTTCAATTTTTGTCCGGTCCTGGCTCTTTGTGTTCAAAGTCCCTTTGACTCGAAATTGTAAGTTCGCCATGCTTCAAGCGCTTGGCTGAATAAAATTTCCGGAACGAAATCCGGGAATGATTAGCAGGGATTTGGAGGAAACGGGGCGGGAATTTTGGAGATCTTTTTGGCCAAAACGGGACGGTTCCGGGATGGAACAACTTACGATAGCGTGAAGTACGGTCGGAACCGGTGGGTTTTACTGCTCAGGGTGATTGATATCGTGTCCGTTTTGAGTAATATCAATCTAACAAATATTTAAGTCAGAACTGTGATCGTATTTTGTATGGATATCTGGATTACCCGGGAATGGCTGGGTGCTATTCTGATTATTATCGGCGGAATAGTTCTGACGATATGGAATCTTGGCACGAAAATTGATTTAGCAATTCTGTCAACAACGATCCTGAACCCGGTCTTCATTACCGGGATAATTTTTCTTTTAGCGGGGATTTTCGTGTTACGATCAAAATTATTCCATCGTGTCTCGTTTTAACGAGAAAAACTTCAGACAAGATTTCATCGGCATAATTTTTGGGAGAAAATCCGTTATTTTTTTTGCGAGAAAAAGATCGCGGCGTAAGATTTTTTGAATTTAATCGTTCGCACGTTCCGTGGCGCTGTAATCTGCTGCGGTTTTGGGGAGGCGGGGCATGCGGGCGGAGGGGGTTTTGCTGAGCGGGGGCGATAGGGGAGCGTGTATGGATGTGGGAGATTCCAGGAAAAGTGAGAGGGGCCTCTTGCGGAAATCCCTGCGGAAAATGCAGGTTTTTTCTATAAATTTCCATCAAGGGATCATACTGCCGGCAAGGGGAAAAAGGGTGTCACTGCAGGTATCATTTTTTTCAATATTTCTGTCTCCCTGCACTTTTGCATCCGAATTAATTCCTCAAGAGTCCCGTCATCTTCACCGGGTGAACACAGTCTCCGATCCCTGATAAATCCTATACCTTTTTCAAGCGTTGACAAAACAAGCTCATTATTTTCCATGGTGAAATCCCGAAGGATTTGTGCGTATTTTTTCGTGTTATAATTGTCTGCAAAGAACCGGGAAAGAACAATAGAATCGAATTTCAGGTATTTAAGCAGGGTTGTCAGGCCACGATCTCCGAATGTGGAACTGATCGATTCGACGACAAACCAGTCACATACGTTCATACAGGGATCGAGAAAATTATAGCCTGGAGATATTAGGGTCCCTTTTAACCGGCCTTCCTGTCGGAGGTTATGGAGAATATCTGTACCGGAATAAGGAAGCATTCGCGCGAACTGGACCGCGTTATTGCCGTCTCTCGTGATAGTACGCAGGAATGCAATGTTCTCCAGGACTGAAGTGAGTGTGCTGCCGGGATCGATAAGCATAAAACCATACTCATAGTGCAGATCAGCCTTGCGCAGGAGGGCGAGAGATTCAAGAACGTCAGATACGTGGTAATGTTTATTACACGTTGCAAGCCCCGGCTCATTCCCGGATTCGATACCCAGGTATAAAATTTTCAGCCCTGTTTCCCGGAGCCGGAGAAGGATATCTTCGTCAATTTCATCGGCACGGCAGGAGATTCTCCAGAGTTTGGATTCTGACAGTCGCTCCTGATCTAGCAGACAACAGAATTCCTGGATCCATAATCGTTGCATCTGGTTTTTCATGCCAAAATCGTCGTCTTTGAAGATAAAGATCCTGACATCCTGGCGTGAAAAGAGATCGTTCATTTCATGGACAACATTCGCTGGCGATCGCGTGCGTCGTTTTTGTCCCGGGGCCCCCCCGTAGAATTTCTGAACACTGCAGAAACTGCAGTTATAGAAACAGCCCCGGCTGGCGATCAGAGAGGCTATTCCGATATCCCGCATCGTTGCTGCCGGTGTATCCCGGACGGGAAACGGGAGATCGTCGAGGTTTTCAATCAGGGGACGTGGCGGAGTAATGATGACGTTCCCATCCCGTACGAACGCCAGCCCGGGAACAGATTCCCAGCATTCGGGTTTATTCCGGTACCGGTAAAGATCCCGGGTAGTAAGCTCTCCTTCGTGACGTGTGACGGAATCCAGGGAGGGGATGAGTGCAAGAGTCGATTCGCAGTCGAGAGTGGGAAAATGACCCCCCATGGTGAAGTGGGCGGTAACTTTCCGCTCCCTAAGAAACGTGATCAGGTTGTTGAATTCTCCGATCATTGACTGGAAGATCAATGAAAAACCGATTACTTCTGGTTGCTTTCTGCAAATCGCCTGATAGACCACGTCTTCAGATCCGGGCTGAAAAGGCTGGACCTGAGTCGGAATTCCAACCGATGAGAGATATGCAGCAATGGAACGAATCCCAAGGTTTTCTTCATTCTCGATGCCTACGAGCATCACTTCGCATTCGGGCAGCCTGCATCCCTCACGGTTGGATAATGATAGTTGCTGTTTTCCGGCCTGTCTTTCCGCCGGGTGTCAATGTGCGATGATAAGGTTTTCCGGAAAAATTATTTGAGACGGGTTTTTCCCTGTTGGATTTTTTCCGCTAACATGTCAGCCACGGCCGTTTCCATGTTTATCTGCTCGTTGATTATAGCGGCTTTTGCCCTCAATGTCGCTGCATTGGCTTTATGCTGAAGTACAGCGATCCGGGTAATCTCTTCCTTGGTAATAAGATCCTTAATGTGCAGCCATGGGGGGCCTGGGTCCCAGGGAATGGGCCTTCGCAGAAGTAGAAATATTTTTTCGAGGTCTTCATCAGATACCATACTGTTCCTCCTGTTCTTTGCCGGGAAAAACCGGCACGAGTTTATACAACGTTCATGTATAAATATTTTTTTTATCTGGAGTAAGGGAAGAATATGAAGTTTTATAAACAACATATTTGATGTGCCATTTTTCCGCAGAACAGAATCAGCTGAGTGGGCAGGGGTTAACCCCCACGGGTGCCGGCCCGGGCAGGAGCCGGGGCGCTGTAATCCGCTGCGGTCTGGGAAGGCGGGGCGTGCGGGCGGATGAGGGTGCGGGGCTCAGGCAATCGTTCGCATTTCCCGTGGCGCTGTAATCCGCTGCGGTTTTGGGAGGCGGGGCGCTGGGGCTGATGAGGGTGCTGGAGGGACCGGAGAATGCAGGGGCGGGGGGCCCCGAGATACCACACAGACTTATTCAAAAAAATCGTCGGGTTAAACAAGAAAAAATATCGTCAATCAAACGAAAGGGGGTTTATGAAATATCTACCGTTTACCAGCGTATTTGTACCAATTCTCATAATCGGAATGACACTGGTGAGCGGGTGTTTGATCGGGGATGGGGAAAGGGATTATGCTATGTCACATATCACACCAACCCCGCAAATTATCCATGAAACGGTGCAGATAACTCCAAATCCGATAATCACAACACCGACAGCCAATACCAGTGATAGCACGCCCCTTACAATGGTTGTTAAGGGAAATGGTTATTACAATTCAGTAGACATCGTTGAATTGTCCGGTTTTGGCCCGAAAGGGAAATCAGTATCAATCAGCTGGACTGATTCGAGCCATACCCAGCATTGGATCTTTAACGTTGCGAAGATACATGACGATGGAAGATGGTCATTTGACCTCGATTTACATAAATTCCAAGTTGCAAGAGATCAGATAACCGTGACCGCAGTCATATATGGAGAAAAGTCAGCTCCGGTTATCATCACTATTGTATGATACGATAATCAGGAATCCCGTTCAAAGCAGATCAAAAGAAGGGGGTCTCCGGCCAACCCCCCCCGCCGCTTTTTCCCCGGCCGGCCCGAACCCCCCTCCCACCCTTGGGGGGAGGTAGGCCGGCAACCCTCCCTCACGCAAGGCCCCGGCCGCCCGCTACCCGTTTTTGAGTGGCAGGGAAAAATCCCCTCACCGCCGGCATTTTCTTACAAAAGAACTGGCGACCGTCCGTGCACCACTGGCCGGTTCTCATTTTTGGGGAGGGGGGTTCCCGGCCAACCCCCCCGCCCATTATTTTTCCGGGCGAGCGGACCCCCCTCCCCCCATGGTGGGGGGGTAGGCAGGCAACCTCCCCTCCGGCTCCGGTTTTGTTTGTCAGCCAGGGTCCGTGGATGCTCTCAGGAACCGGTTACAACGCCGGAGGATGCCGGGCGAGGTGGCGGGATTTTCTGCTGATGTGGAGAGGGGGGTTGGCGGGGAACCCCCCTGGCTGGGCTGGGTCCGGGCGGGGCGCTGGGATCGGCTGCGGTTTGGGGTGGCGGGGCGTGCGGACGGATAAGGGTGCGGGACTTAGGCAATCGTTCGCATGTTCCGTGGCGCTGTAATCCGTTGCGGTCTGGGGAGGCGGGGCATGCGGGCGGATGAGGGTGCGGGACTTAAGCTATCGATCGCATTTCCCGTGGCGCTGTAATCCGCTGCGGT
>JBAZHD010000105.1:5236-11669 GCA_041652515.1 Methanoregula sp. | reverse complement strand
AAGTGACAGGAAGTTATTGTCTGGAGAGCCCCGGATACATCTGCACTATACGGGCCATAGTAGTGGGGGCGATAGGTTGCCTTGACTGCATTCCTGACAGTTCCGAAGTAGATGATCTTCTGGAGTGCGGTCCGCCCGGCTATCCTGCCCCCCGCTGCATCGATCACCATCACTGCTGCTTCCGTAGGACTTAACGTCATTTACCAATCAACCAGCTATTTTTTTTTGAAAGAATACGATTACCAGAAGACACTACACCGCATATTAACGTTGTATAGGTGCGGTGTGAAACTGAAAAATAAATCATTACCATAGAGTCTATTCGTATGTTGATATAACAATCTTTTGATTGAATCCATGAGGCATACCGTCGTTAAATGCGCAATATTTTGAAGGTTTTTTAGCGGTTACGGCATGTGTTGAATTCCCGGTAACCCGATTATTTACAATCTCCCGGCAACCTCACGCTCAACGGCATTCGCCCGCTCAAACAACGTCCCGACACGGCGGACGATCTCGTGCTGCTCGGCAAGGGGTGGGGGATTCCGATGTTTATTGATACCTATTTCCTGTTCCGCTCCCGCCATTGAGCGTATTCATCTCTGAATCTTCTCTCATCGGGGAGAATTGATATAGCTTTTAAAAACGCCTCTTCGATTTCACTTTGAGGTTCACGTAGCCAGTTCAAACATTTCGCGAGGTCAAACCAACACCATGCTGTCCTGACAGAATCATCCGATAATTGAATGGCTCTTCGTAAAAGCTCAACTGCTTCTTTGTTTAATTTTTTCTTTGCGGGAAGATCCCGTCCCCACAATTTACTCGCCAGTTTGTTTTTTGTCTGCGCAAATTCCTGGATAATTTTCGGATCGTTCTGGTTGATTGAATATGCTTCACCAAAAAGATGATGAGCTCCTTTTAGATCACCCGTTCGCTTTTTCAGAATTGCCGCTTCGATAGTTTCATTCAGTGTTCTCGACGCAGGTATTTTCGCAAGAATGGAATTTGCTTTATCGGATTGATTTTTATCAATAAACAGCCGGGCAAGTGTAAGATATGGCTGTAATTGTTCTGTCTTCAGGGGCTCCTTTTCAAATTGCCTGAATGTGTTGCAGGCCAGATCAATTTTATCGAGTGCAAAGGCGTATTCGATAAACTGGCTGACAAGTATACCCGAGCCGGGCTGGTTTCCTATTGATCGATTCAGATGATTGAATGCCGGCTCTTTTTCGCCAATTGCCCACAAATGAGATGCTGTTCTCAAAGTATGAAGAATCCGGTATTTTGGATGGACGGGTAATGTGACCCGGAAATATGTTCGGGTGTCATCAAAATCAAATCTCGCTGCTGGAGACCCGTTTTCCTGCATCCTTCTCCGGATTTTGGGAATGCCGGTCCCTCTCCCTTCAGCAAGTCGTAATTCCTTGAGTAGTTCACCAATTCGCCGGTTTCTCGCTGGAACCTGTGGCACGCTCTGACCCGGCTCAAAATGCTTCAACTGGATTCCGGCAACAGGTCCGGGATAACTGATAATTTCCATCCGATCGGGATACAGGTAAACCTTAATCGGTTCGGAAGATGCTTCGTAACTGCGGTGATACACAGCATTCACGAGAGCTTCTTCCATTGCTTCGTAAGGATAGGGAACGGTTTTTTCCACTTCTGCCTGACCGGGAACTTTTTGTAATAATGTGCCCCCAAGTGAATTGAGATAGTTAAGGCAGGATTTTATCTGCTGGTTCAGCGGTCCACGGAACTCCTTCTCTTCAATCAAATCCCCGTCATCGTCTCCAAACTGGACGACCTCAATGTGCGCCCCGTTGAAAAACTCCTCAGGGTCATCATTGAAGAACAGCAGTGCAACATTTTTTGGTACTTCGTGGCTGTTTATTGGAACAACTAGTTTCATATCCCGGTAAATCTGGTTGATATTGGAAATAACGTCGCGGGAAAAGTAACTTCTGACATCTTCTAAAAATTTTTTTACTAACACCGGTGAGATATTTTCAATTTTTCCCGTCAGACTTCTTCGATCATCAAAAGGAATTTTTGCGGTTTGTTCGATAAGTTGTCGCTGGATATCGCCCGTTGCCTCTATTGTTGCGGAACCACTTCGAACATGGTACCCTTTTCCCCCGTGTCCACCTCTTTTGGGAGCTTCGTACGGCCGGTTATCTCCACCCGGAGCCCAGATTACCAGAATAGTTTTTTCCTGGTAGGTTTCCGGGGAGACCTGTGGGATATATTCCGGGGAAATTTTTCCCTTACATTCTCCGATAAGCTCCCTTTGGATCCTATCCAGATCATAATCATCCATACCTTTCGGAGGCAGTATCGGATTCCCTTTTTCATCGGTTTTAATCCCTAAAATGATGTACCCGCCATTCAGGTTGAGAAGATCATTCGCAAAGGCGGATACGGTCCTGACAACATTTTCTTTAATCAGGTCATCCCAGCCCTCTTTAAATTCCAGACGCGATCGCTCTACCGATCGACAGTTTAAGAGATCATCGAGATTTATGAGGATTTCCGAGGGCATAGAAAGTAACCTTTGTTGATAATTATATGATAATAGAGGAATTAATACATTATAGTCCTTTTACCGTTTTGATCAAAAGTATTCTTTCACACAACTAACTTTTATTGTCAGAGCCGCCCCGTAAACGCCTTCCCCAGCACCGCCTGCGTCAACCGCTCGCATCGCCGGCCCGCCGCCACAACCTCGCGATCGATGGCATCCGCACGGGCGAAAAGGATTCCGACACGGCGGACGATCTCGTGCTGCTCGGTGAGGGGGGGTGGGAAAACTTAGTACACCTTTCATCCATTGAGATCTGGTGCGAAACATTTCCGACGATCAGTAAACTTCGGTTCAGGACAGAGGGCACGAGGGCTACATCAATTCTTCAGAAAAAACGGTTTTTTCTAAAATTGAAAGTCGTTGTTATTATTCATCTCTAAAAAATCCATTAAAGCATCGCGAATTAAATCGTACGACATATCGAATAACGGAGTATCACTGTAAACTGAATCCATGGGGCCGAACACCCGCTTCAAGAGGGTGTAATTTTTCCCATTATGCTGGAATTGTTTGTTCGCCGCACCCAAAACAGAAAATTGTGGGTCATCATTGAAATTTTTTAAATCTAAAATTTTTATTTCAAAATGCTCGTTCGATTTCTCGGATTTTAGGTAATAGAGCGTCCACACTGGAAATGGTCCCATCGGGGGACATATCTCTGGAGCATTAAAAACAACAACAAGAAGTGTTGCCCCATTGAAGGGCAATAATTCCATTTCTAGCAAAGGAAAATTTTTCTTAATAATTGAGGAATAAACATTTTGAATATTAATCAGGAGTGTAGTAAGATTCTTTTCGAGTTTCTCTGGTGAAAAAACATTAAAAACCGAACAACTTACACTTCTGTGTCTTTGGTAATCTTTCTCTTCATAAATCCTTGAAATCTCATTGATGTTGATCGATTTAAGATAAGTAAACATTTGCATGAAGATACCAAAGGGATAGCGTTTATTTCCAAGTGAATTAATTACGAGTTTTGTGTTTTCATTCAATTCTTTTCTAACTCGGGCGTCGATGATAGGCCGTTCCTTTAGAGGGATACGTACTAGATATGATTCGGGATCGTGATATCCTCCAATATAAGATTGATTTGGATTTTTTATCTGTTGATACGCGATATTTGTCCAAAGAGGAAGATAATTAAAAAATCCAAATTCTATCTCGGCAATCGAATACGTATTTTTCTTTTCTAGTCCCATCTGAAGGGAAAAATGATCGATAAATGAGATTACATACTCAATCGCAAGAATTTGATTGCATTGGTGATCTAAAAGATGATTTTTTAAAATACTATCAATTTTTGAATTAACAAATCTCTTTGCTTCCGCATAGGGTATTTTGAGAATTTCATTATTCTTTGAATCAAATACCATAACATGGCTGATTTTTTTCAATTCCTTTTCCAGATTTTCATCAATAATTTTAATTTGTAAATCATTTTTATTGGATGGGATTGGGTAGTGAGTATAAGAAACAGAATTGGCGTCAAACTTCGAAAATGCAAAACCTAACTTCCAAGAAGTGGGGTAAAAAATTTTCTTAACTATGCTGTATTTTGTATCAAGAAGGTGGTTCAATTGATCAAGATGCTGATGAATTGCAATTATATCAGAATTTTGTTGTCCAATAATGGGATTTGCTCGAGATTTTAATAAAGAAAATGCCTTTTCCAGTTCATCAGAATTTTTCACTCTAAAAAGGTGAGCGTTATAGATTTTCTCCCATTTTTGAATATAATCTAAATTTTCCCCACTGATACAATTACCAAGTGGAAGTGCAATCAGAATCTCATCCTTATTTTCTTCCAACTTTCTTTGATATTGTTCAGCTAGTGAATTGTCAATTTGGATCCAGTACGCCTTATGATGATGGACGTCTACACCAATCAATAAGACTGGATTCAACGTCGGGCGATTCGCATAACCAAATATTGTTTTAGAACAATACACTCGTGGCCTTTCTTCATGGTTATCTCGAATTTTTTTAATTTGTACTTCAAGAGTACAGATAGGAGCTTGATTCTCGTTTAAAATCTGAATTCTCCCATCAGTATTTGGTATTTTATCCTGCTCGGAGAAAGCATATACAATCTTATCGAGTTTTCGTCTATCCTCATCCAACAAATATCGTAAATTTGTGATAGCAAGGGATTCTGGTTTTTGTGTTGGAGTATATCGAGCTGCTTGTATCTCATTGACAACCTCAAAGACATCTTTTTTTGAAGGTTCCGACATGATTGTTTTACTCCTTTCCGTTTGGAAAAAATTTCTTATGTTCTGCTTACTTATTCCTCACAAATCCTTTATCAGTGGACACCAATTCCCCTCTGAACGCCTTCCCAAGGATCGCTTGGGTCAACTCCTCCGTCCGTTTCGTCGCCGCCGCCACCTCACGCTCGATTGCATCCGCACGCTCAAATAGCGTCCCGACACGGCGGACAATCTCGTGCTGCTCGGTAGGGGGTGGGAGGGGGATTACAAATTTTTTCAAAGATATCCCAGTAAGATGTTTTATTGTTGTTCCAGTGAAAAGATTGGATAAATACCCAGAATCTGCAGCATCCTTTAAACAAAAACACAAAAATTCCGGAAGAAGACTGTTACCAACACGGACTCTGTGTAGTGCTTTTTGAAAAATAAATTCATTCTCGTTTCTGTTCCAAATCGCACACCTTCCCGGCTCGCCTCCCTCACAAATTAAAACATCACCACTCCGTATGGAATATGTGTCTTTCTCATGATCTTCAATTTTGATTTCCTTTATGTTGGATAAATCAAATCCAAACCAACGGACATTTATATTTCGAATATACGGAGTTAATTTTCCTTGATTTTTTATCTTGTCGAGCATCTTTCCAAGTCGACAATTGGCTGATTTATCCAGACTATTGGAAGTCCATCCTTTCGGAAGTTCACCCATAACATCAAGGTTATACGGCAATAAGGAACTGTATCCGCTTTGATCAACTGATTCAATTCTATTACCTCCTAATTTTTCATCTCTCCAACCTTCTGTCAGCTTCCCGGAACACGCCGCCTCCAGCACCGCTTGCCGGAACTTTTTCATGATTGACGGCACTCGGATCAGCTGATCGCTCGCGGAGTTGACGTGCGCTAACAAGGTTTCGATATGGGCAACGATAAGCTGCTGCTCAACGAGCGGGGGGAGTGGGATTAAAATTTCTTCGGAAAAATCATTAAAGTTCAAATTGCGGATATTCGTTGACTGAGTTTGAAAACGATTGAATTTTCCATCGTGATACTGGAAGTGGAGGGAAAAATTTACAAATTTGGGATCTTGATCGGGATGTATTCTTATCTGTCGACAAAAATTTGAGCAGATTAGTGGATTTTTTGCTTTCTCCAGAATTTTTCCATCAATTATTAATGACCTTCCGACAGGTTGATCTGGAGCGCCTCCTGAAATCTCGATAACAATATCTCCATTAATCAATCGTCTTTTTCCAAGGCTTGATTTTTTAATTATTCTCGTCGGAGTTTTCAATTTATTCTTGTCATTAAAAAATTGAAAATCTGTTCCTCTAATGATATTGACGCGATCCATATCAGCGGGAACGGTTTCAGTATCGTCTATCCCCCATTCTCCCCCTAAAACATGAATTGTTAGTTCTTTTAAGGGTGATTCGATCCAACCTTCCGGTAAATCAGTGTTTTTGGAAAAAAATTTTTGGTTTGAGATCTTGGCTGTCGGTTTTTTTTTCATTTCTTCCCTTCAACCGCCACAGCATCCCCATTCCCATTCTCCAGCAGCACCAGAACCTGCCGCAGCTCATCCATCGCCAGCCGCAGTTCCTCGATCGCCTCGACCGCAAGCTCCTCCGGCTCGGCAGGG
>JBAZHD010000105.1:0-5226 GCA_041652515.1 Methanoregula sp. | reverse complement strand
AATCCGCATCATCGAGCTAATCATCTTTGAGCCACTTCAAAGAATCAATTTTGTAGTTCTTCTCCTTGACCTCAGAAATATGGAACGAATGCCAGCGATCCTCTTTCGAATCAGAAGATCGACGTTTCGAGCCGCCGTTCGGATCGGTCCCAAAAACCTTCTCGAACTCGGCGAAATACTCCGGTGTCAGGGGCCGGTCCTTCTTGGTGATGCCCGGCACGTTCGTCCGGTCATCGTACACCCAGATCGTGTCGGTGGGGAAGCCCTTGGTGAAGAACAGCACGTTCGTCTTCGTGCCCGGGGAATAGGGGGTGAAGGTGCCGTTCGGGAGCCTTAAGATCGTGTGCAGGTTGCAGTCCTCGGTGAGCACCTTGAACACTTCGCCGGCCTGGTCTGCGAAGAGCACGTTGTCCGGCACCACGACCGCTGCCCGTCCGCCGGGCTTAAGGATGGTGATGACGTGCTGCACGAAGTTGAGCTGCTTGTTGGAGGTGGAAACCACGAAGTCGTCGCGGTCGGGGGCCTGGTTGGCTCCTTTCGTGCCGAACGGGGGATTGGTGAGCACGACATCGAAGCGCCGGCTGTCCGGGTTCTCGTAGATGGAGTCGCCGAATTTGATCGAGGGTTCGACATTGTGGAGGAACAGGTTCATTAATGCAAGCCTTCGCGGGCGGGCAACGAGTTCCTGCCCGAAGTACGTGCTCTTCAGAACGCGTTTTGCCACATCGCGGTCGAGTGCCCCGCCCTTGGTCTGCGCCAGCAGCCACTCGAACGAGCAGACCAGGAACCCGCCGGTACCACACGCGGGATCGCAGATCGTCAGGTCGGGTTTCTTCCGGGGATCGGGTTTCATGCACCGGACAATGGACTGGATGAGGATACGTGGGGTGAAGTACTGCCCGGCACCCTTCTTTCCTTCGCTTGCCGCCTTCTCCAGCAGACCTTCGAATGCCTCGCCTTTCACATCGATGTTGAGCTCGGTCCACTCCGTCTCATCAATCAGGCCGATCAGTTTCTTCAGGTTCACCGGGTTGGTGAACCGGGACAGGGCACCGGCAAAAATATCGCCGAGGAGTCCCTTTTCTTTCCCGAGTGTCCTCAGGACATCGATGTAGTGTTCCGTCAGGTTCGTCCCGGATTTGGATACCAGCGTCTTCCAGTCGCAGCCTTCGGGAAGTTTCACGCTCCGCTCGTCCGCCATCTTGATGAAGAGGAGATAGGTGATCTGCTCAATGTAATCCCCGTAATCGATCCCGTCATGCCGGAGTGTATGGCAGAATCCCCATAATTTCTGAACAATATCACTCATGCTGCAATCGCCTCATTCCACTGTTGTATCAGGGCAGGCAGATCCCCGTTAAAAATCCGGTTCGCCTTCCCCCACCCGCCTTCGTTGGCAAAGAGCGGGATGATATCAAAGTCGCTCTTACTGATTGAGAGGTTCGCAATTAAATGTTCACGGATTTTATCCAGCCACCGCTGCTGATCGGGAGTCAGCGAGGCTGAAAATGCCATCTTCCTGAATACCCGGTTAATCCGCTCCTCTGCGGTACAGAGTTTCTCCTCCTCGCGGGCCGCATGCTTTACCATCGAGATGATATCCACAAGTTCCTTGTCGTACCGGATCTTGTGAGCCATCTGGAGATTGTCGACCGTGAAGTGGAGCCGGGTTGCAGCCAGCTTCTTCTTCAGCTCGGACAGTGCATCCGTACTCCAGTCCTTCGGCCGGTCCAGCAGGATGCGGATCGCCTCGATATGCTCCGGGTTCTCCTTCACAAACTGCGAGAATGCGGAGAGATAATCCTCCGGCTTGTACGGGTTCCCGGCCGAATCCCGGAAGATATACCGGGAACTGACCTGATCCACATTCCCAATCGCAACCAGCATCGAGCGCTCGGGACGGGGATAGTGGAGGAGCAGGTTCTGGAATGCCGGGTTCCGGAGGAGAGTCATCGTTCCTGTGAAATCCTGGCGGAGAGCATTCTGCAGCCCGGCAGCATAATGCTTCAGGTCCCCGGAAGGAACATACGCGGCAAACATATCCCGGGCTTTACCGCTCATCTCCTTGTCGATCCGCTGGAGCCGGCGTACCAGAACCCGGGCATTGTAGTCCCGGTCACGGTTGTCCCAGATATCCTTAATCACCTGCACGATTGACCGGGTCTCCTTCTCGGGCGGTTCTGCAGTGATACCGGTCGCCTGCCGGAAATATTCCAGCAGCGTTCCATTAAAACAGTCGAAGACAACGAAGTGGGATTTGTCCTGGCATCGCTCACCCTTCCGGGTACCCCGTCCCAGCATCTGCTCGAAGAGGATACGGGATTTTACCGGCCGTAAAAAGACAATGAATTCCAGGTCAGGAATATCCACGCCTGTCGAGAGCATGTCCACCGTCACCACGACCGCAGGCTGAGTACGGTTACGGAACTCGCGGATACGCTGGAGCGGCCGGTCCACCTTGCCGGTGATCTTCTGGACAAACGAATCTCCCTGCCCGAATACATCCCGGGCAAGATCCACCAGCTGGTCCGCATGGGATGTATGGGGCAGGTCATTCACGGCAAAGATCAGGGTCTTGGGGAACCGGCCGAATTGTTTCTGGTGCTCCTCGGCATACTTCCGGATCTCGGTGAGGATCTTCCGGTTGGAATCCGGCGAGGTAATT
This sequence comes from Methanoregula sp., assembly GCA_041652515.1. Lineage (GTDB taxonomy): Archaea > Halobacteriota > Methanomicrobia > Methanomicrobiales > Methanospirillaceae > Methanoregula. The sequence goes on along the minus strand of JBAZHD010000105.1, from coordinate 2,561 downwards.
TTCCGCTCGACATCCTCTGTATCGAACTGCCGTTCATCCTCCATATTGTCAAAGGACTGAGCCCCCGTTCCGGCATCAATCACCCCGACCTCTTCCCCCGGCTGGAGAAAGATCCCGTTCATCCGCACGTTTGAGTTCAGCGCAACCGCATCGTAGTCGACCAGGAACCCTTCCCGCACCGCCCGGATATAATCGTACCGGTACACGATCTCCCGGAAATAGGCCATTGTATGAGCCGCCGGGGTAGCCGTCAGGCCTATCTTGATCGCATCGAAATGATCCAGTGTCTTCCGCCATACCGACTGTTCGGCAGCAGTATATCCCCGGTGGCATTCGTCCGCGATGATCAGATCAAAGGCATGAATAGGGATCTCCAGCTGCTCCGCATCCTCATCGATCGGCTCATCGTCACCGCCAAATACCGCGTTGCGTCCGAAGAGATTGATCGTCATCCTCTGGATAGTGCAGATATACACAAATGCATGGCCGGGTTTGGGTTCCAGCAGATAAGAAGACGGCAGGACTTTTGGATCGAACTTTTCCTCCGCCTCGAAGTCCTCCCGGAAGAATCGCTGGCTGTAGACTTCGTAGGCCTTGTCGAATTTCAGCCCCGGCTGTGCTTCAAAGGAGGCGAACGCCTTGACAGCCTGGGCCGCCAGAGCCCGGCGATCCACAAGAAACAGGATTCGTTTCGCCACGCCGGATTCCATGAGCCGGAATATCTGGTTGACCATCGTGTAGGTCTTCCCGGTCCCGGTCGCCATCGCAACCAGCATCTGGCGCTTTCGGTCCCGGATTGCCTGCTCCACCGCTGCATTTGCTTCAGCCTGATAGGGACGTATCATCGAATGTGCATTATCCCGGTCAGCAAGCCGCTGGCACGACACATCGAATTTTTCCTTGAGCCGTTCCGTGAGTGCATCCGGCGTATGGAATTTTGCAACCGTCCGGGACCGGTTCAGGGAGTTCCGGAGGTCATGATACCAGATGACCTCACCATTGGTTGAATAAATGAAAGGGACCCGGAATCCGGAGAAATTGAACGGGCTGCCGGATATCCCCTCAGCATATCGTTCGGCCTGGGTCAGGACATTCTGCGGGCCGAGCGTCAGTTTCTTTGCTTCTATCAGAGCGAGGATCTTCCCGTCAACGCAAAGGGCATAGTCAGCCGGGCCGTTTTCTGTTGGATATTCTTCGAGAGCGCAGTTGTTGTATCGCGACAGATCCATCCCGTTCTCATAAGGAATGACCGTCCAGCCCGCGGCTTTTAGTTGGGGATCTATCCGCTTTTTCCGGGTTTCCCGCTCGCTCTCGTACGTCATGGATTTTTATAAAGATCGTTGATGCTTGGTTTTATTAATGCTGTGACGTTAAGTCTTGTGATTCGGTTGCAGGAATTATCTTAATCCGAGTCCGTTCATCTTCCGCGCTCCACAACGAATTACCATGCTCCCAGACCCCGCGAGAATCCTCCCGCCCACTCTCGGGTACAGGGCCTTTATATTCAAACCACACTCAACTACAAAATATATATACAATATTTTACAACCTATCCTAATCACAATGCAACGCGAATTCAGACACCTCGTGATGACGAAGATCCGGCGGATTGCACACCCGCCGCGTGAGGCGCAATGCATCGCGAGGTTACTGCTCATGCAGGTGATTCTCGTGTGTGTAGCGCACGCTGCACAGAAAGCGTGGATGAAAAGGAGAACGGCCGACGGGAATCCTGGTGTGGATGTGATGCACGAAGGGATTCCGGCAACAGAAACCAGTGAGATTATTGCCTTTGAAGAGGATCCCGCTGCCGCTCCCCGCGTCCCGCTCCGTACATTGTGGGAGTCTTTACCGACAGGGAGGAAAGCCAGTACGGCTTCCCCGGCCGGTCCTGTTTTCCCGGCAGATTCCGGCCAGCGTCGCTGACCCCCGGGCTGACCGCAGGATACTGATTTGTCAGCAGTATTCCTGACCGTAAGGTCTACGCAGCCCGGCGCAGCCTGAAAATTGCACATCGTAATCGCATCCGGAAGAGCGGAGGCTCTGCCGGTTTCGCGGGAGAACGGGAATCGTGGAAGGCAGATGAACAATTGCACATGGAGGAAGAAAAATTGAAAATTACTACGTGCGACCCTGTGGGTTGCGATGAACCGGGCACGGTCCCGGTCAGGCCGGGAATACGGATTCCCGGCACAAAACCAGCCGCGGAGAGCGGATGGAGGGTGGAAAGGATCTGTGCGGGGTGCGTCCCATGAGACGCGGACCGCAGATCTCGCAGGGACTCGCGCTCGTGCTCCCGTTCGCGCTGAAGCGGGGGCACGTGATGATCTTCATGGCCGCGCTGCTGAACCTGGCCGATCTCCTGATCACCGGCAACGGGTTATTCGTGATGGTCCGGGTCTGCCTGGCCCGGCGGATCCGTGCGGGCATCGGCGAGATCGAGACCGAGTTTGCGGATGCAATCGCCGGCCTCCGGCTGGTACCGCGGAGCGGGCCGGTCTCGTGCGAGCTGTGGCTGTACTCCCGGCACGGGACGCTGCGGCATTTCCGCATCGAGGATT
>JBAZHD010000104.1:0-11738 GCA_041652515.1 Methanoregula sp. | reverse complement strand
GGGAAATGCGGATGACCTGCCAGATTGCATTAAAAAGAAATTTTACCCCACGATCTTTTCCACGCTGAAAAAAAATCCGGTAAATCCGAACCCGGGAGGCCGGCCCCTTAATCAATCAGCAGGATTGCGACCTGCTCCGGAGGATTCGGGGATGGGAAACGGATAGGTATGCCGGCATCCCGTGTGGTCCTGACCATATTGATCCCGAGCGCTTCGGACGAAAACCTTCTCCGGGTCGGGTGGTTGCATATGCCGGTTGCCGTGTTGCAGGTCTCGCATAGATCACAGGAGCCGCAGACCGTCGTGACCGCAAACGGGTACCCGGCATTGAATGCGGACCTCTCAAGTTCCAGCATGATTTGGTTTATATTCCGGATGTCCTTGGAAAGCTCCTGACGGAATTGTGTCACATTCTCCTTTTGGGCAGGTTCTGCCCTGGGATCATACTGTGCCCGGTAGAGGCAGAAGCGGATATTTTCATCCAGGAATGCAGTGGATTCAAATTTCACCAGTACGGCATACTGGTACCCTGAAAGATATGCACGGGACTCTTCCAGAGTAGGAGCATGCGGGGGACAGGCCAGGTATTTTCCATAGGATGCGCAGCCGGAACGGCATTTCAGCCGCACCCGGTCCTCGATCGTGACCTGTCCGGCAGGGATAATTTTTGCTGCAACCGCCCCGGCAGCAAGGGCCGCATCAGCAAGAAACTGGAATTTTCCGCTATCTGATTTTTGGGATGGTTTGGGTTTTTTCTCCATACAAAAACTCCCGGATTCCGGCACATCATACCGGATTTTTTTTATACCTTTGTCGTACGGGGTACTGATGACTCTTCCGGGTATACTGTTGTTGCCCAATCCATAGAGGTTTTCCGATGCATCTCACCAGAGGCACCCAGGGGAGATTATCGGATCCGGTTATTCCTCGTCTTGAGAGTGGATCTGCCTTGGGATCTACAGGTTCTCCGACTGGCATTTCTGCCTCACCAGCGTTAGCCCGCCACCCCCACTGCAGACCCCGCCCCGTTTTTCACCCCCCCGCACCCTCATCCTCCCGCTGAGCCCCGCCTCCCAAACCGCAGCGGATTACAGCGCCACGGAACGTGCGATTGATTGCCGTACATCCCCGCTATGAGAATGCTGACAGGACCATTTATCATGCAGATAACCCAATATTAAAAAAATGGCCGATATTGCGATATTCGTTGATTCCCGGGGTGGCAATACAAGGAAGGTGGCAGATGCCATAGCAGAAGAGCTGGGCGTTAGCGTGGGAGACCTCACGACGCCTCTGCCGGCAGATCAAAAAGTCTTGTTCCTGGGAAGCGGGACCTATGGGGGTGCACCGGGAAAAGAGATGATGAAATTCGTGACGGATAATGTTTTTACTGGCCGCAGGGTCGTCCTGTTCGGCACGTCAATGGCCGAGGCAGGAGCCCTGAAAATGATCGCGGCATTAGAGGATGCCGTAACAAAGAAAGGTGCCACGGTCCTTGGAAATTATCATTGCAAAGGCAAATTCCTGTTATTTAACTGGGGCCGGCCCAATGCGGAAGACCTGAATAATGCAAAAAAGTATTCGCGGGAGATGTACAGGGCGAGCTGAACCGCCACTTCGGACAAAACCTCCCTCCTTTTGATTGCGTACCCGCACCCAGGCCGGCCCTGAGTCCCGCCATCCAAAAACGCAGCAGATAATAGCACTCCGCCCGACACCAATACAGCCAGGGGGGTTCCCGGCCAACCCCCCCCTTTCAGCCAAAAATCCCGGGCCATCTCACTCCGCATCCTCCGGCGTTGAAACCGTTTCCAGCGAGCCTACGGGAGCGTTCATTGCCCAACAAAACCGGAGCCGGAAGGGGGGTTGCCTGCCTACCCCCCCACCATGGATGGAGGGGGGTCCGCCCGCCCGGAAAAATAACGGGCAGGGGGGTTGGCCGGGAACCCCCCTCCCCAAAAATGAAAACCGGGCAGTGGTGCACGAACGATCGCCAGTTCTTTTACAAGAAAATGCCGGCGGTGTGGGGATTTTTTCCCTGCCACTCAAAAACGGGTAGCGGCCGGCCGGGGCCTTGCGTGATGGGGGGGGTTCACTGCCTACCTCCCCCCCGGGAGGGAGGGGGGTTCGGGCCGGCCGGGAAAAAAGCGGTGGGGGGGTTGGCTAGGAACCCCCCTTGATCAAGAGATTTTCCAGTTATTGGTGATCGCTACACATCGAGTGCATCCCGCCCGCTTCGCAACTTCAATTGCATGGGGGAGTGGCCCTTCCGGGAAAAATTGCATGTGAGGGAGGAGTATCTCCCCCCCCGCCACCGATCGCAAGGATTACGGGAACCGTGCCGTATACAGATCACAGATATTCTGGATAAACGCGTCGTAGTGAATTGGATCCCCAACTACCGGTGCCGGCTTCGTGGTCAGATAACACGTTCCCGGATGATCGATATTATCGCAGTTCACCACAACCACCGCTTTTGCATCAAGGCCGGCAACTCCGATAGTTCCCCCGCTCGATGAGATCCCGCGGAATTCGTCGAGGCAGTGGAGAACAAGCTTGTCCGGATTTTTATGGATGGTTTCAGAGGGACGGAGCGGCGACTTGAATTTCGGGGATGCATTGAGGATCAAAATCCCGCCAGCGATTGCATGCGGGTTATACTGGTGAACGTGGGCGTGGTGGGCATCGAAGTCCCGCTTACGGTTTTTCACGGCCTTCCGGTGCTCGGTCATCACGGATTTGATCTCGATCGCGATCTGGACGAGTGCCGGAGGAGTCTTCACAATCGGAATAGTGGGTTCCGGGGGTTTCATGCCAAGAGGAGCACTCCCGATGACGAGATCAATGTTCCAGTTTGCGGTCCCGACAGTGATAGTAAAATTCAGATCATAGACGAGCTGACCTGCTGCAGCCTTTGTAGCGATTTTCGGGCAATATTTCAATAAATCTCCTATGATCGCTTCAGCCAGTGCATTCGAATGTTTATCTGATCGGGGATGATATCCCATGGTCTGGAGATGTTGTAAAAAGGTAACCGGGTTGGGGGTCATGCTGCCTTCTTTGGACTATAATGGAATATCACCGGACTGGTTGCTTCTTTCAGGCGCTTTTCTGCATATTTCATATAGGATGGCTCAAGTTCGATACCAATCGAATTCCGGTGCATTTTGATCGCAGCCTGAGTTGTGTTTCCCGTTCCTGCAAATGGATCGAGAACAGTATCGCCAACAAAGGAAAACATGCCAATTAATCGCCGTGCAACTTCAACAGGGAAAGGTGCCGGGTGTGCCCGCTGAATCTCACCGGGAACGTCAGTCCAGATCTGCTGGAACCATTTTTCGTGGTCTGCCCGGTCGATCATGCTTAGATCCCGTTGATCCTGCGTCGGGTGGCGATACCCTCCCGGCTTTCTGAACAGTAAGATGAATTCGATATCGCTTTTTACTATCCCGTTGGGTTCGAATGGTTTCCCAAGGAAAGTTGTACCATTACCCTCCATCTCGGTAACAACGTTTGAAATTTTATTCCAGATGATGGGTGAGAGCGGATCAAATCCAATTTCCTGGCATTGTACCTGGATATATGCGTGAAGAGGATCGACCAGATGTCTTCCGTGCTTTTTCCGGGACCGGCATACATCTCCGACAACGACACACATCCGTCCGCCTGGAACAAGCCGGTCAAAACAATTTTTCCAGACTTTCCCCAGTTCGTTGAGGAATTCATCACGGGAATCTATGTGACCTAACTGGAGGCCATCGCCCTCATCACTATACTTTTTTAAATTCCAATAAGGGGGAGACGTCACAACGAGATGGATTTTTTTATCCGGTTCAAGCCCGTCCATCTGTCTTGCATCGCCTTCAAAAAATTCATGAATTGTATTAACGATATCTGGTCTGCGATTCCACGCAGAAATCTTTGCAGCAAATTTTTTCTCTAAAGAAGATTCTTTTGCCCGAAATGTCGTGACATCGCCATCGCAGAATCTTGTCTGGGTTGTGTCGATATAGCCAAAATCAGATTCTGCTTTGCTCATAGTCACTGTTTCCCTCTTTGAATAAGTAAATTTTCCGTAAGGGGTGTGAAGATTATTTGACCATTTTAAAAAAATCCAATAGCAGCACTTGGGTTGAAGCCGCCCCTCCTTTCAACATCCCCTCGAGACCCTCATCCGCAAGCATGCCCCGCCTCCCCAAACCACAGCGGATTACAGCGCCACGGAACCCTGCGAACGATTGCCTAAGCCCCGCACCCTCATCCGCCGCTGACCCCCGCCTCCTAAACCGCAGCAGATTTCAGCGCCACCGGACAAGCGATCGATTGCCTAAGTCCCGCACCCTCATCCGCTCGCTTGCCCCGCCTCCCCAAACCGCAGCAGATTGCAGCACCCCGCCCGGCACCAACCCCGCCAGGGGGGTTCCCCGCCTTGATCGCTGAGCGATTCCCTTTCACCAACATTCGCTGATGTAGCTCCGCAGCGCCGGCAGAATGGTTATGAAGTTGTTATTCCCCGTTCCGGAATGGGTTGAGAACCTTCAGCCCGGGGACCCGGATAAAATCATGTTCGTTCCGGGTCACGAGCGTTGCATCAAGCGAGAGGGCCGATGCCGCGATCACCGCGTCGGGAAGGGAGATATTCATCGATGTTCGCAGCTCGATGGCCTTTTCCGCAAGGGGGATGGTGAGGGGAATACACCGGGCGCAGTCAAGGAGATTCCGGGCCTGGACAAGGCCGTCCATGGTATGCCCTTTCCAGCCCAGGAGCTCGATCCTCGTGATGATGGATATGGTGAATGAATCTTCAAGAACCGGATCGATAACCCGTTTTTGATCGGGAGTGAATGCCCCGGCAAGATAATAGATCAGGATATTTGTATCTACAAGAAAGGTAGTGGTCATACCCGGTTCCACTCATTCCGCAGGGACTCGGACACTCCTTTCGGATCCTTAATGATATCCCGGTAAATCCCAAAATAATCCTGAGGGTGGCAGGGAGCTGGATGGGTTTTTTCGGCCTGGAGTGTCTGCTCCCAGAGCTCAACCGGGACGATGACGCTCTTCTTGTTGCCGCTGGCGTCATACACGTACTGGATCTCATTCATTGTGTATGCATTGATTTTAAGAATGAATATATTTATTCTCTTTTCCGGGAATTGAGCAAACAATTTCGGAATTTTCTCTGTGTTTCGGTATCTCCATCCCTATCGAGAACACACCCCACTCCCTCGTATCATCACAACTCCGGCTTCCTTCGTGATCTTCGTAGTGTATCATCGGGCTCATCAATCCCTGGCCCCGTGCCCCTGGCGTTCTCCGGCTCCGATCACCGCCCCTCCCTTTATCATCCCCTCCCGCACCCTCATCCGCTCGCTTGCCCCGCCTCCCAAACCACAGCAGATTACAGCGCCACGGGAAATGCGCCGATTGCCTGAGTCCCGCACCCTCATCTGCTCGCTTGCCCCGCCTCCCCAAACCACAGCGGATTACAGCGCCACGGGAAATGCGAACGATTGCCTGAGTCCCGCACGCCCCGCCTCCCCAAACCGCAGCAGATTACAGCGCCACGGAACATGCGAACGATTGCCTAAGTCCCGCACTCTCATCCGCCCGCATGCCCCGCCTCCCAGAACCGCAGCGGATTACAGCGCCACGGGAAATGCGAACGATTGCCTGACCCTCGCCTACACCCGTCGCGGACACGGGATGCCGCACAATCCGGGATCCCGTATACACTCACGCTGATGAAGCCTGGAACAGATCAATCCCTTTCCGGAGTACTCCGGCTATTGGCGACGCCGGGTCGGCGAGCTCCTCAGTTGTAAGGGTAATAATATCAAGCGGCACCCGGAATTTCCTGATCGTGGTCAACTCCGCGTCTCTTGTCAGGAGTGCCCGGTCAAAGATATCCCGGCCTAAAAAATCATCGGATATAATCGCAATATCGATATCGCTGCCCGGCCGGGCAGTGCCGGTGCTCGAAGAACCGAACAGGATAAGGTTGTCGATGCGGATCCCGCTCTCCCGGATCCTGGTGCTGAAATAATTCACCGTTTCGAGGACTTTTGCATCAACCATGTGAGGATCTCCTGCGTTTCCGCCAGCAGTTTTGTGGCCTTCTCCTTGGTATATTGTTCAAGTACCTTTTCAAGGTTGTGGGGGTAACGTCCCGTGACACCGGTACGGTTGATGACGAACAACGAATCCAGCAAGTGCTGCGGCAGTTCAAGTTCCAGGAGTTCAACAAGATAAACCAGATTATGTGTCTTGTCCGGTTCGCTGTCATACTTCTCTCTACAAAGTGCCTTGAGTCCTTTTTCCAGTGCCAGGTGGCAGAAGAAAACCGCCGGGGGATACCTGCCGGAAGCGACCAGCGATTCCGCAGTACCGAAATCATACTGGGCCTGCCTGAACCATTCCCCGGTATCAACCGTCATGAAGCAATTCACTTCTCCTTGTGTATCGTTTTCCACGAATCCTGATGAATATTGTTATCGCTGGCGGAATCCTTCTCACTCAGCATTCCCCCCGCCCGCCTAGATCGCTGAGCGGTTTTCGCTCGCCCTCGTTTCCCTCAGCAGGCCTCGCCCCTCTTCTCACCGGCCCCTCCCGCACTCTCATTCGCCCTCAGCCCCGCCTCCCCCAAACCACAGCGGATTACAGCGCCACGGAACATGCGAACGATTGCCTAAGTCCCGCACCCTCAGTTGCCACGCCCTGCCACCGGATCTCCACGGCCACTGGCCGGGGCCGGCCGGAGTTCCCCGGTATCGCAACACAGTTATTTTTCCAAAAACTATGGGTACCTATGGTCTGGTTCGGGTCAATACGCCGGAAGTTTGACGAATCTTACCGGCATACGACGCCCCCCTGGGATATCGGCCGGCCCCGGAAGCAGTTCGTTGAGCTCGCCCGGCAGGGAGCGATCTCCGGGTCCGTCCTGGATATCGGGTGTGGGACCGGGGAGAATGCACTCTTTTACGCAGAACTGGGGCTTGAAGTCTGGGGGATTGATTTCTCCCCCCTTGCTATCCGTAAGGCAGAAAAAAAATCTGCGGAACGGGGGCTCCGGGCAAAGTTCCTCGTCCAGAATGCTCTGCTCCTTGAAGACCTCAACCGGAAATTTGACACGGCAACCGATTCCGGGTTCTTCCATACTCTGGACAATCGGGAACGCCCGGCCTTTGTACGGAGCCTTGCGGCAGCCCTCCGACCGGGCGGAGTCTATTTCATGCTCTGTTTCAGTGATCTTGAGCCGCCCGGATATGGCCCACGGCGGGTGTCGCAGCAAGAGATTCGGGAGTGTTTCCGGGACGGATGGACCGTCAATTCCATCCAGCCTGCAGTCTTCGAGAGCAATATCCATGACACCGGAGCCCGCGGCTGGCTCTCATCAATCTCAAGAAAGGGTTGAACTGTTTTCCCAGTATGGCTCAATGACCCGGACCCGCATACCGTCCGATGTTTCCCCCCACCCCTTAGAATATGAAATCTCCTCCGATACTCATTGTAAATAATATGCGATCCTAAACCCCCAAAAACCGCCCCTCCTCTCACCATCCCCTCCCACACGCCCCGCCTCCCCAAACCGCAGCGGATTACAGCGCCACCGGACAAGCGATTGACCGCCTGATTGCATTAAAAAAAATATTGTCTCGGCGATCTTCATCTCGCTGAAAAAAATTACCGGATTTTCCCCAAAAAATATCCCGGAAAAATCTTCTCTGAAGTTTCTCAAAAAATCCCGGAAATATTTCCCGGTTTCCTGGATGATTTTGCATACCAGGGATTACGGCTGCTCTCCCCGAAGTGAGGCCCCCCCATTCTCCGTAATGTACCGACGTAAAAACGACACGCGCGCCCGGAGGTGTCGCCCCTTCGTCCGGATGCTCTCTGTTATCCCTCATTTACTGGAGCCTGTCGGGGCTCGGGATCGGCCGTCCAAAGAGGTACAAAGAGGCAGGTTTTGGAGCATGTTTTCCGCCGGATTGTGACAACCGGAGCTGTTTTCGCTTTTGACTGAAAACTGCGGCACACGTTTTCGCGAATGAGACACAAAAAAATCTGTAAAAGGGGCAAACGGAGCCTGAAATCGCCTCCGATGATTGCATCCCCTCCGGGAGGGTGCGTTCCCGACGTTCTCCCCCCATGCTCCCCGCTGCACTCCTCCCACCCGCCATGATCTCCGAGTTTTTTTCGCTCGCCCTTATTTCCCTCAGCAGGCCTCGCCCCGGCCGCCACGGACACGGGATGCCCGGCATAATGAAAAACAGGAATCTTGATTCCCGGCGATTGATCAGATTATCACGTAACTGATGAAAAAAGTCAGAGCGATTTCTGCAGTTTGAGGATCTCTTCCCCGATCTGCTTTGCCGATTTTTTCCCGAGGGTTTTCTTCCGCTCTTTGGTATAATCGCCGCTGCCGTGATCGTAACTCCGGATAAACCGGGCGGCATCCTCCGGTCCCAGTGCCTTTACCAGGGCATCATACCCTTCACTCTGGATCTGGGCGATGGTCTTACTCCCCATTCAGGTTCACCTTTGTCAGCCAGTGCAGTGGATTATCGATCCACACTGATATATCTTGGGAATGAGCCTTCATAATCCTTATCACATCATCATCGGTTGTCAGGAATACTGCACCCGCCTTCTCTGCACAGGCAAGGTGGATAGCGTCCATTCCTGTGATTCCCGATTTTTCTATTTCATCTGCCCGCAGCAGCAGATCTGCATCAACCCGTATTATTTCCCGGGCACGGCTGGTCAGTTGAATAACGTGGGATTTTTTTACCGGATCACTGATGGAACCGATCTCATAGATGACTGCCGTGCTGGCTATAAGCTCCCAGTCAAGAGTACATCTTCCGATAATCGCAAGGACAGCCTCTGATTCCAGACGGATCCTCATGATATCGTGGTTATCGAATGGCCGGCAGAGGCAGCAGACATCGAGATAGATTTTCATGAGAATGCCTGTACCTCCCTGTGTCGGTATGCAGGCCAATAAAGAGGAGACCGTGTGGAGTGAAAATGGGAATTTTTTAGGTTCATATCCTGCCCCCCAAAACCGCCCTGTTCCTCACCGGTTCTCCCGAACCCTCATCCACACCCGCATGCCCCGCCTCCCCAAACCGCGAGCAGATTACAGCGCCACGGGAAATGCGCTCGATTGCCTGAGTCCCGCACCCTCGCCCGCCGTGATCGTTGAGCGTTTCCCGCTCGCCCTCGTTTCCCTCATCAGGCCTCGTGCCGGCCGCCGCGGACATGGGATGCTGTGAGATGGAGACCGGGAGATCTGCCAACCTGACGCATCCCAATCCATTCATCTACCGGGTACGTAGCCGGTGAATGTGATCGGTGTCCGTAGAAAAAAATCACAATAACCGATAGAAGACCGAAGAAAAGTACCGGTATTGATGAAAGAAAAGGAACTGAGATCAACACGGCATGGCTGAGCCGGGAACGTACCTGCGCACATCGATCTGCGCCCCGCTCTTTGCCATGCGTTCTGCAATCGCAAGAATTTCGTGGGCAACATGCTCGTCCACGTAATCCTCCCCGCAGTTCGAGCAGACCTGGGCCGGGACATCTTTCACGACAAGGGTCATCCCGTCCCGATCAAAGGTAACCGTTGTTGTACCCTCTTTGGTTTCCCCGTGTTTGCAGATGACGCACTTCATGGTTTCCTCCGCGTATAGTTATCAGACCATAAATCCGGGTCTGGTTCGTATGCTGTGATAACAATTGCTTCACGATCTACATTATTGTATGCCATTACGACATGAAGCGGACGACTGTTCACGGTTCCCGAAACCAGAAAACTGGGATACGGGGTGTCATCCGGGTAATCTTCAATGATTATGCCGAGCCCGATCAGTTCGCGGATATCCGAATCAGTTATTCGCCGCTGGAACATCTGGCGTAGTGCGTGGATGCGGAAGGTCAGTTGCCGGTATGCCGGATATTTTTTATCATTCATCATCTCACGCTCCCGTTGCGATCTCGTTAATGTAAACCGGATGTTTATCTTTTTATAATGTGGTAGTGGAAAGTGAAAATAATCCGGAATTATTTGCGGCGGGTATGTGGATTCTCCACCCGCATAACGTGCCGGTAATGCGACCAGCTCAATTCGCTACATCCGGAGTCGCAGATATCCTCATCGGATCTTTATCGCTTCCCGGCCCGCCATGATCTCCGAGTTTTTTTCGCTCGCCCTTATTTCCCTCAGCAAGCCTCGCCCCCTCTCTATCCCGCCCTCCCTGCACCCCCATCGCCCGCATGCCCCGCCTCCCCAAAACCGCGAGCAGATTACAGCGCCACGGGAAATGGCAGCCGAAAATCCTGTCGTCACCGGAGATCCTGAATGATCCTGATAGCACAGAACTCTCCGCACATGGTGCATTCCGGAGCGCCATCGGTGAAAGTGCTGGCCCGTTCGGGGTCAATCGCACACCGTATCTGGCCTTCGCGGTCAAGCGCAGCCCGGAGGAGTGCAACGGACCGGTCCTGTGCCATGGTTCCCGATTTGACGGTGTCCCCGATGTGAGCGGCTATCCGGAACGCAATAAGCCCCTCTTTTACGGCCTCTGCGGTTGGAAGACCGAGATGTTCGGCCGGTGTGATATAACAGAGATAATCCGCCCCGGCCGCGCTTGCCGTACTTGCTCCGGCACATCCGGCAATATGATCGTACCCGACACCAATATCCGTAGGGAGCGGACCGGCAACAAAGAGGGGGAAATCCGCAATTCGTTTGTAACGGCGGATCATCGGGGCAATCCGGTCCAGGCGGATGTGGCCTCCCGCACCCTCGATTATAACCTGGACTCCGGCTGCATGGGCCTTTGCTGCAAGAACCGAATTCTGCATCTCTTCCTGGCGCTGGAGTGCATCGCGGTCGTCATGGATGCATCCGCTCCGGGCAGTATTCCCCAGCGAGAGAACAATATCGTGCTTCCGGCAGATCCGGAGGATCGTATCAAAGTGTTCGATGAACGGGTTTTCGCATTCGTTCAGGGCCATGAACGCACTCGTAATGGATCCTCCTTTCGAGACAACGCCGAGAATACGTTTTCGCTTACGGATTTGCGCGAGCATCGCAGAAGTTACGGTATGGATGACCAGCGAACTCATGCCCTCTTCGGCATGGGCCCTGACCGTATCGAGAATATCTTCCCCGGTCATTTTCTTAAGGCCGACCTCAGAAACGGTCTGGTAAACAGGAACTGTTGTGACGGGGAGAAGTGTTGCAGAGAAAATTGCTTTCCGGATCGTGCTGATATTCCCGCCCATCGATAAGTCACTGATGGTATCGGCCCCGAATTTTTCGGCAATCTTCGCCTTTCTGATCTCATCGTCAGGATAAGCTTTCGAAGACGAGGTTCCCAGGTTGACATTAATCTTCGTGCGAAGCCCTTTTCCGATACCTGTACAGTGCCCGTCTCTTTGCATGATCACTATACCACCGGATGCAATGCGCTCTTGTACGAGAGCGGGGGCGATATTTTCCTGGGCTGCAACCATGGTAAGCGGGGAAGGGAGTTTTCCCCGCTGTGCAAGTTCGATCAACGTGGGTGTCATGGTCTCGGGTGCTCCGGAATTCTCCTATACACATATTCCGTTCCCGCATATGGTTCTTGAGGGAATTTTCCCGGGATGACCGGACATTGTTTTTTTACAGAAGTGTCTCCAGAGATCCAGCCCCTCCCGCACCCCCACTGCCGCTGAGCCCCGCC
>JBAZHD010000103.1:0-12322 GCA_041652515.1 Methanoregula sp. | reverse complement strand
TGAAAATTATTGGAATAAACGCAAGCCCCCGGGGAAAAAAAAGCAATACACTCCGGCTTACAAATGCCATACTCGCCGGGGCAAAGGAAGAGGGGGCAGAAACAGAACTGATTGATCTCTACACCCTGAAAATCGAATACTGCAATGCCTGCGATGCCTGCTATGCTACAGGGGAATGTACCTTGTTCGACAATTTCTCTGATGTCTTCGATAAGATGATGAATGCCCAGGGAATCGTTCTCGGTGCTCCCAACTATATCGACAGCGTACCGGCCCCGATGAAAGCGTTCTTCGACCGGATGTCAGACGCGATTCATTGCCAGATGTTCACCGGCAAGTTTGGCTGCTCGGTTTGCACTGCCGGGGGCGCCGGGGAGAATGAAGTTGTCGGGTACATGAACAAGACCCTCTCGACATTAGGTGCAAATATTGTCGGCGGCGTAGGTGTCGTGATCGGGCGCGATCCGTCCGCTCTCGGGAAAGCAGAGCTGGATGCCCAGGCGCTCGGGAAAAATCTTGTAAAGTCCATCCGGGGAGAGATCACGTATCCCGATCAGGATGCGGTACACCTGCGGACGAGGGAATACTTCTGCCAGCTGATCAAATTCAACAAAGATCGGTTTTTCCATGAGTACGAGTGGTATGAGCAGTTGGGTTGGATGAAATAAAAAGGGAGATTAAATTATGAAGAGTATTGTAGCACAAAAAGCCGGCCTCTGCTTTGAGCCGGTTGCCATTCTCTGGAGCAATACAAAGCCCGAAGGGGCGCTCCAGCCAAAGCCGAATACTGTCGGCTGCGTAATGAACTTCATCGCACAGGCACTGACAAAAGGAAAGACCGTGGTCTTTGATCGGGAAACCTGTCTCTGCACAGGTGCGCGGGCCGGGCTGGGTTTCGGGAACGGGTACCTCACTGCTTTCGGCGGAGCCGGTGTGGATTTCATGTCTGCCTTTTTTGTCAAGGGAGTCGCCAGCAGCAAGGATCCGGCAGCATACAATGCGATCGTACAGCATATCCCGGAACGTGAACGGGACAAATTCATCCACGGGGAACGCATCTTCTCGGATGTGGAGAGCGCGAAACGGTACATGACTGAAGAACTCCCGATCACGGATATTGCTGAAAAGTACGTGATTTTCACGCCATTGGGGAAAATCAATCCGGATGAGAAGCCGGTTTCTGTCGTATTTCTTGTTGATCCTGTCCAGCTTTCCGGTCTCTCGATTTTTATGGGAACGCTTCGCGATCGTTTGGACCCGGTATTATTCCCTGCCCGAATGGCGGCATGCCAACAGATTGGGGCGGCGGTATACGCGGAAGCAAAAGAGAAGCAGCCCCGGGCCGTGCTCGGATATACCGATATCGCGGCACGGGAAAACATCGGAGAATTGATTCCCCGGCATATGTTCACATTCACAGTGCCGTACTCCCTGTTCCTTGAAATGGAAGCCGGGGCAACTGACAGTGTCTTCGATGGCCCGATCTGGAAAGAAGTGGCCGGGAAAAACAAAGGAGATTGATACTATGAATGATCTGATGACGATTATACAACAGAGATATTCGGAACGGGAGACATTCGATTCCGACCGACAGGTACTAAAAGCAGATATGGAAAAAATTCTCGAAGCTGCACGCTGGGCACCCACATCCCACAACATGCAGAATTTTGAGGTTGTTATCGTTGATGACGAAGCTGTCCTGAAACGATTCGGCGATCTCAATGTCAGTCCTTCACCGGATTTCATCCGGGAAAATTTTGAACAACTCTCGATGACCGAGGACGAGCTGTCCAGGAAAAAGGTTGGAATACTGGGAACACAGTTCCCCCCTACATGGCGGGACAGAGCGCTGCTTGAGACTGCCATAAAGGAACGGCCATTATTGAATCTGAGTGTGCTGATAAACGGTGCCCCGACAATCCTCATCCTCCTTTATGACACCCGTAAACGGGCTCCGGCATCTCCAGGCGACATGCTCGGGGCGGTCAGCCTCGGGGCAGTTATGGAAAATATGTGGCTTATGGCCCAGTCGCTGGATATCGGTTTCCAGATAATGAGTATGTTCGGCTCGCCGGTGCAAAAGGAAGTAAAAAAGATTCTGGAAATCCCTGATCACATGGCCATCCTGTTTGCTATCAGGCTTGGATACCCCTTCACGCGATCGAAAGACCTTCGTGTCCGGCGGGAAATTGGAGACTTCGCCTACCGGAACACATACCAAAAACAGTGGGGTAATGATTGAGCTGATGTAGAGTGGCGTCTGCAATTCATGAGGGAAAAAATGAAACTTAAAGGGAATACTATCCTGATTACCGGCGGGGCCACGGGCATCGGTCTGGCCTTGGCAGAGGCCTTCATCAATGCCGGCAACGAAGTCATCGTCTGCGCGAGGACGGAGGCGAACCTGAAAAAGGCAAAAAAAAAGTTGCCGACGATTCATATCCGGAGGTGCGACGTATCGAAAGAGACAGAACGCACAGCATTGTACGACTGGGCGACCTCGACTTTCCCGAACCTCAACGTGCTGATCAACAACGCAGGCATCCAGCGCATGATCAACTTCTGCAAGGGCACCGAAGACCTTCTGCGGTACCGGCAGGAAGATGGCGATGATGAGATCGAGATCAACCTGAAATCTCTTATATACATGACAGCGCTGTTCACGCCTCACCTGCTAAAGCAGAAAGAAGCTGCGATTGTCAACGTCTCGTCAGGCACAGCGTTCATCCCGCAACCATCGCCGATCACCACGGTTCTTCCTGTGTATGTCGCAACGAAAGTCGCCATACACTCGTTTTCCCAATCACTCCGGCAACAATTGAAAGATACACCGGTCAAGGTGTTCGAGCTGGTGCCGCCCATGATGGATACTAACTTGGACAAGGGCGCTAGGAAGGCGAGAGGTGAAACCTATTTCGGTCCACCCGCTGCCGAAATAGCGGCACCCGCTATGAAAGCACTCGAAAACGATGAGTACGAGATCCGGGTACAGGACCCAAATTTTCCGAATATAGTAAAAACGAAAATTTCCCCAGGGATTATTGAGTGATCTTCAAATTAGGAGGTTGACGTGATGGGATGTCTCGAAGGAAAAGTGGCGTTTGTCAGTGGCGGTTGCTGTGACCTTACCGCCACCAATGCCAGAATCCTTGCTTCTGAAGGAGCGAAAGTCGTAATCGCTGATGCATGCGAGGAAGAAGGGAAAAAGATTGCAAAATCCTTAGGTTCTCAAGGCCGTTTTCTTTACCTTGACATAATCGAACCGTCAGAATGGATAGATGCCGTCGAAATCACTGAGAGGGCTTTTGGTCGCATTAATATTCTGGTGAATCACGCACGGCGCGTAAATTATGCCCTGTTCGATGACTATAACAACCAACAGTTCGGTGAATGTATCGAGGTCAATCTTTTTGGAACATTCTACGGGATGAAAACGGTAATTCCTTCGATGCAAATAGCGGGAGGGGGATCGATCATTAACGTCTCGTCGGTCTCGGGATTGAAGGTATTTCCCAGGCAACCAGGATACGTAGCTTCGAGCTGGGGAGTCCGCGGCTTGACAAAGTCAGCTGCTCTCGATCTTGCCCAGTATAACATACGAGTAAATTCAATTCACGCAGAAGATGTCGTACCGACTGATACCAATGCCGACAATATTGAAACCACACTCGCATCTGTGAATCGGTTTAACTCACCGGATGAAATTGCACGTCTCGTTCTCTTCCTTGCGAGTGATAAATCCGCTCATATCACAGGAGCAGAGATTCCTGTCGATGACAAAGAAATTGCCGGATGGATAACACCAACGCGATCATGAGTTCTGTGGAAAAACGGTACTACGGCGTTGCATCGGGCATGAACGGGACCATGCGGCTCTTGGGCCAGATGCTTTCGATGGGTATCGCAATGATGTTGTTCTCCTTCATTATCGGCAGGGTAGAGATAACCCCGGCGTATTATTCCCAGTTCATCCAGTGCCTTCAGTATGCATTCGTACTCTTCACGATCCTCTGCCTTTTCGGGATAATTGCATCTCTAAAACGTGGAAAGCGCCCGCCGGTTGCCGGTCCTGCGGGTGCGATGTCGGAAAAATAATTACTTTGAAAGAATGGGCTTTTCAAATTTCTTCACCCCGTTTTTCCCAAACGTTAAAAAATTGCCCGTAATACACTGCTTGTGGTTCGTTAACCGAACCAGGAGCTACCACAACTATGGCAGATTTTGTACAGAATGCAAATGTGAAGAGCGCGATCCGCAAGCTTGCGGAGCCGATCACTGATGTTGCTGCGTTCAACACGATTGTTCAGGCAGTCATCACTGACAACCCGTTTGAGTGTGTTGCGTACATGACCGCCGGAGAGAGTCACCCGGCTGTTGAAAAGACCAAGGAGAACTATACTGCACGGCTGGTCTACCAGGACACCGATGCGAAGACTGTCGGAACCGGCAGCCACAAGTTCGACACGCTCGCCAAGTTCAACGCCGGGGTAACCGCGCTGCTTGCCGCCACCGCTGTTAGCACGGCACACGGCGGTACGGTTGTCCACGATGCCGGAAAGGATGCATTCAGCGCGACCCTCAGGTGTCACGACGCGAACGGCGAACTCTACAACGTGAACTTTTCCCGCGACCAGATCACCATCTCATCCTACGAGGATGATGCGATCCGGACGAACGTCGAGACCTGGGCAGACACCGTCGCAGCTCTTGCCTGAGCTCTTCTGACGAAACGACCCGGAGGGGAGGCGACCCCCCGGTCCCCTCTCTTTTTGGTTCTCTCGTCGCTTGCGGAGGACCGTAATTGGATCTTGATACGTTAGGGATTCTGCTGGGAGTCGTACTCCCGATCTATCCCATGCTGTTTGTCATCCACCAGAAGATTGGCAAATATGATGAGATCGTCGAGGAGTTCAAGAAACTCCGGACGGAACACGAAAGTTACAAGGAGAGATACCATGGAACCTGAAAACGCAAGGCAGCCGGTCGCAACGGTGACCGGCCTGTACCGGGGAATGTTTGGCGGCCTTGAGCCGCTGACTCCGGATAAACCGCTTACTCTGGAAGAAGTGCGCCGTAATCCCATTTTCTACGAACTGGCCTTACACCCCGGGCAGGGTGATGAGAACCTGATTATCGATGTGATCTATGACAATCTCACTCCTATCCGGCTGCAGGACCTGTACCGGGGAACGGATATTCCGCGGAATGTTCAGTTCTGGCCGGACTGGTTCGACATTCCCCCCTATCAGGAAATGCGGGATATCGACGGTCGCCGGGTGTATCCCCGGGCCCCAGGGAAGCACACGGTCCAGATCCGGACCGGTCGCCGGAAGTGGGCGCAGATGGGCCGGGTCCGGGATTTCAGTCCGGAGAATGGCGGGTACACGAGCCCGGTCTTCGAGGTCTGGATCGCAAAAGGCGTGACTGCTAATGACTGACGGTTCGGCGATTCATGCGTTCTGGTGCGGGGTGCTGCACGCGATCGGAGCGTTCGATCTGTCGGCTCTCACCGATGGGGAGAAGGCCGATATTGCCGGGCAGAGGACCTGGTTCTGGCTCGGCGAAGTGAGCGTGGCTGCGGTCCTGGCCGGGATCATCGCGATCCCTGCGGGGATCTGGTTTGCCGGCCGGGCCGAGATCTCCCTGGCATTCATCGCGGCTGCGGTCCTGTTCCTGCCGCTGTTCGTCTTCCTGCCAAAGCTGATCCAGCGCGGGATGAAGGCGGACACGGATGCGGCGATGGATGCGTTCGGGAAGAATGAGCAGGTGAAGAAGGTGTTCTGGGCGCTGTTTGTCGCGATGGCGGGGCTGGTGCTGGCCCGGGTGCTGGACCCGGCGACGGCTCAGCAGATTATTGGGATTATTACGGGACTTGGTGTCTAATTCATAATTTTTTTATGAATAGTACTCACCTTTGATTCTTACTTTTTTCTTCATTTCGATAATAAAATTTAACGTCTGGAATAGCTCAGGACATTCTATGAGCTCTTTCTCGGTCGATGTTAATGAGGCGAATGGCAGGCAGGGACTTTTAGAAATTGAGGAAAAAGAAATTGTCACGCCATCATACATACCAACAAAGACTGAGTTCAATTATCTGCAAAAATCACCACACGTCGAAAAACGTGATTACAATAAAATCAAAGCCGGAGAATTAGTTGTTTGGCTTGATAACGAACAGATATTCCGGTTGATCAATGAAGATGACTATTACACTGAAACCAAATACCGGATGCGTGCAGCACTCAAGGAAATGGATACTCCGGTAAAATTGTTGCATTATAATTTCTATACTGACGTCAACGGGTTGGATGCGATTTCATTAAATTTGCTCCTTGAACTTCAGGAAGATGTAGGCGTCGACGTCATAGAAGTACCTAATTTGTACATTGATTGGGATTATTCCAGGGCAATGGAAAAAGCTATTGCGTGGAAAAAGGAGAAGAAAATTGAAAAATCTCTGTTGGGAGTAGCCTGTAAAATAAACGATATAGATCTCTTACTTTCCAAAAAAGATTCAATGATTGGAGTGGGTGTTAATTTAAATCGATTTAAAAAACCCCTTTTGTATAACATCCGGGAAAAACTGAAAAATCAGGAAATTTGGGTTCACGCATACTCTGCACCTCGTGAATATAATGCCGTAGACCGACAGGGAACATTAGGAATCCTAATTAATTTTTTTGGAGTGGATTCGGTAAGCACCCGTGTACTTAATTGGAAGGCCATGAGAGGATATATGGCAAGTCTTCCGGATAAGACAGAAACCGATTTTATTGATATGGCGAATGGCACTCGATATTTCAGTCCAACTGATTATAGTACTCACACTTTCGGCTTTCTTGAATCCCAGTTCGGAGAAAAAAAGAAGCTATCGGAGTTTTGTAACTGCCCGGTCTGTCAAAAATATACCATTGCTGAAATTTTATCCGATCATATGTCGACGTATGCGCATACCCGATCTCATCAGGCAATATCGTATCATCGAGAGGCAGAAATCTATCAGGACAAATTGAAAAACAATGAATCGACAGAATATTTAGCAACTAAAAAATTTGCAAAAAGAATCACTGAATGATTATACACTTTTTAGAATTTCACTAACCCGAAGATGATTTTTCATTTCTTCGAGTCGTTGTATATCGAGATTTACTGAGTTACTCGGAATGAGTAGAATCTTAGTAAATTCGCTTTGGAGGTCGAGAAGGCATTCGACCATCCATATTTCCTGGATTGGTTTTGGCGGGATTAGGTCGATCATGATCAGATCGGCATCTCTGTTTAGACTTTTTTTTATGCTCGATCGAAGACTTTGATAATATTTTCCTTCATCCCCTGACTTTCCACTAAGCTTCTCGGCATCAATTTTTCGTTTTATTATCTGAATTTTCTGAAGCGTCAACCTCTATCACTCCTTCATCAATTAGTATGACCAGAACTTTTTTGTCAACCCACTCTCGAGGAACAAATATCGAACCGCTGGTCGATTTTTCCCCTTGGCGCTTGACGGTAGCATACTTAAAATTTGAAAAATCTAATGCAAATTTTCCTTCGAGATGCATTGTTATTGTATTACAATTTTATTACTATTAAAAATATGGATACTCTATGGAGTAAGTCACATGCAAATTTACTATCAGAAAAAACGGAGGATCTACATCAGCCCGGAAAACGAAATTGGTTTCGGGTGAATGGCGATGTTGTAGTGTCTCTTCGGAATAATAGGAGTAGATCGGCGGGTAGAGATCCTTGCCTTGTGGTTTTCACACTTTCTATCCCGAAATATCTTAAAGGTCATTAGTATTTTATTCAGGAGACTCTAATGACTTCCTAATGGCCGAGAATGTGAAGAGCGATCCTAAACCCGTTTCGTCAGCGCCGAAAATAACTCCACCTATTGTTGCGAAACCGGGTGGAGAACAGCCAGGGACAAAAGCTCACGTCCAAAAGGCAGAGACTAAGGATAAGTAAATTTTTTACAATTAACACACAATGACTGAATTAGAGAATCCCGCTGAATCTATCTCTGATACCGAACCTGAACTTTCAGATGAAGATCGCGAGAACCTAAAAAAGCGAATGAAAATTCTGCTTGATGAAGCAAATCAAGTGACAAATCGTTTTTTTTCCAATATCGATTCCCTTCATCGAAAAATTATCACACTTTTTCAAATTCTCCTTGTTTTAATTTCCATCGAAATTGTAGTAATTACGTATCATATCCAAAATGGTTTTCAATTCTCATACAGTTCTCGATTTCTTCTTCTATGGTTCTTATGCTGGGGTGTTTTCTCTTTTGGAGTGCTGATATTCTTATTATATCCGCGCTGGTACAAAGATGTCACAATTTTTGACGAGAAACGGTTCGAAGAATTATGCGGAATGGAAGATGATGTTTTACTTTCGGATTTTTTACATCATTCAAAAGAAGCTTTTCAATTCAATGAAAAACTCTACTTTCGGATCGCGATGTGGGTTTTCGTCGCATATACTTCAGTAATTGTAATGACCCTCTCTTACATAATTTTAATAGTTAGTCTGCGGATATAGTGATAATCGAGGGTAAAACATGGGGAATGATGACAAACCGAGAAATACCGTTCAGCCTGCAGTTAAGAATCCTCCAGTTATTGTTGCTAAACCGGGAGGATCAGAACCTGGAACTACGATCCGCGCACTCGAAAGCGATCGGGGTCAAAAGCGAAGAAGTTGAAGGAATTCATTCGAAATTTTTTTAAAATATTCTCTCTATTTCTTCCTCGAATTTTCGTGAATTATAGATCAAATCCCCCTTCGCGGCGGGCTTCTTCAAATTCAGATCTGTTTTCGAGATAACATTCATGAATTTCGGTAACTGGAACATTCCGACGGCCCTGAAAAGCTCGACGCTTCGTTCGCATTTATCCAACCTGAAGTCCTGGAGCGTGTTCAGGTAGCTCGTGAAATGCGTATCCGTCAGTAGCTGAGCCAGCTGCTGAATTTTTTGTTCCAACGTTGCTTTTCCCAATTTCCTTAAGAGTTTCACTCGTTGTCTGTCCAGTTCTTTGATCTCGATCGATGTCCGGTGTGGGTTTCTTTCATCGAACATGGCGGAATTGACTTTAACCAGGTCCTTGATATAGTCGGGGACATGGGTGTTTATCCGTTCCGTCAGGTGGACACGTGCAGTGACGGGGAACTCCTCGATTTCAATATCAGAAAATCCCAACTGTAGAGATTCCGGGTTTTTGAGTTGCGCCGAGATGGTAATGCATCCTGTCTTCAAAGGTCTCAACAGGAGCTCGGGATCTCACGAGGTTTTTCACATACTCACTATCCATTTTCATCCCAACCTCGATGCTGAAGAAATCAAATTTTAATGCAGGGCTGAGATCAATGATGAGTTTTTCTCCATCTCTCGTAACATTCTTGTAGATCTCTTCAGGAAATGGGGAATGGCCCACCGTTTTGACAGAGTAGACTTTTGACGCCGGAAGGACTAGGTGTCCTTTTGTCAGGCCCGTATACCATTTTTGGAAGATACTATCAATTTTGAAATAATGAGTATGATATCCTACGCCGTTATTGCATTCAATCCTGAGGCTGTTTTTCTCTTCTGCACTCCGGATTTTTTCTGATAGCGATTTTGCAAAATCAAAAAGTTCTTTCGGCGTTAAGGGAACTTCAGTCATCGTTTTTCCTCTCAATCGCAAAGAGATCTTTAACCGGGGATTGATAGTCAATGTCGGATTTTAAAATTGTTTTAACCTCGATGGGTTTGCCACATTCTCCCTTTTTGAGATCAAATGCCCGTATCCTGATAGCAAACTTGCACGATTCGCATTTATTCACGTATACCTGAAGCAATGGATTTATGAAATAGGCTTTTTTTGACGAATACGACTCAAAGTATTCCTGTAGGGAGTTGATCAGGCTCTTTCGTGATTCCAAGTGCTTGGTAGCTGTCGTGAAAATTATCATGAGTACGTTTTCTGCAAATTCACGGTCCTCGAATGATTTTTCGATTTGGTTGAGGTTCTCTTCCGGCAGGGTCTCGAACGACTGCATCGAATTATCCAATTCGAGCATTAATTCTAATGTCTCTCGATGTTGTGGAAATCGGATCTCTAATTCCTTGAACCCCTTGGAAACATCTGCCCTGACCTTTTCTCTTAATTCTTTCAAATCCGGTGGAAGATCGATCTTACATTCATTCCCTTCGGATTCCTCGACTTCAAAAAAAATGGTCGTTTTTCCCTTCAGTTGTAATGAGAATTTTTCTTTCAAAGAATCGGTTGTCAGGTGTATTGTCTTCGGAGTATCCACCATTTTTACCGAGGTGGTGTAAAGATTCCGGGATTCTTCAAAATTGATTGCATCCCCGGTTTCAGGAATGAATTGGATCTGCAATTTTCCAACCACTACGGGGTTTTCAGTGATCTTCGTTGAGATGAGTCCGCCCAGGTATCCGTCCACGTGCAACTTCTTTATGGTATATTTATTGTCTTCATTCGTGAATTCCGCGACGTTGTGGAATTCTGTTATTGAATCGAAACCTGAAATTTCTAAAATTGTTTCTTTTGGGTTCTTCCCATCCCATAACAAGTAAAAGGGAACCTCTTCACCTTGGAGTATATCATCGGCAAGAAAAAATTCCATAGTTAAAATACGTAAATTTGCTATTTAGGGCTTCTTGTACCATTTCGAGTCTCTATTTTTGAAAGTATTAGATCACCTGCCAATTTTCATAGGGGGTACCCCCCTCCCCCCCCTAGTTCCCTGCAGCATATTGGGGAGACCGGCTGGTCATCCGGGTCGGTACCCTCCGGTTGACCCGGGCTACCGGTCGGTGCCACGTGATGGCACCAGGGCCGGTACTGTATCGTGGTCGGGTGGAGCGGTGCGACCGGCCGGTCCCGGGTGGGGGCCGATGTCGGGATTGCTCGGGGCGATGCGGGGGCCGTGTCGGGCAAATGTCGGGAATGGTGCGGGCCGGGTACGGACCCGGTGAGGACCGGGCGAGGCCCCGCGATCGCTCGGGCGGGACCGTGCCGTGGCCGGGTGGGCACCGGGGCGACCGGGTGGGACGTGGCGGGTTTAGACCGGTGACCCGGTGGGACCGGTGGCGGGTTTATGGCGGGTTAGTCCGGTCACCGCGACCCGGTCCGGTGCCGGTCCAGCCGGTCGCGGAGCCGGGCGGTACGCTGCGGCCCCGGTCCAGCGAAGGAACCGGTAGACCGGGTGGGATCTGGCTCATACTCAGGAAGACAGCGGATTACGGCTAGTCAAAAACAAGTTATTTTTTCGTAAGGCGGTACACCGTACTTCGGCCGGTAGTTCCCTTTCTCAAAAAGATTGCCCGCATGCAGAGGTCTGTCAATTCCCGAAGTGCCGCTCGTTCACTAATCCCGGTAAGATCACGGAATTCCTTATTGGTAATCGTCCCGTGTTCCCTGACATACTGCACGGCCTTAACCTGTCTCTCCGAAAGCCCAAGAGCCAGAAGCCGCTCGGGCGCGTAGATATCTTTGCTGAAGGTAACGCTGAAAGAATCGGGATTCGCAATAAATTCCGGTTCAAGGATCCCTTGGTTCCTGCAGAGCGAGATCATGCGGCTGGTCCCAGTACCCCACTTCTCCAGCATTTCGCCATAATAAAAGACCTGGGCGAGCAGGGAATTCCGGGGCACGGACGGATGTCCTTCGAGTTTGAGTTCATCAACGGTTATCCCTTCCGGAAGAGTACCCGGATTCGTGATTACCACGCGCTCGTCATAGACGCGGATCTGGATCTCCGCCCCGGTTTGGAAATAATCCCGGTGAATGAGGGCATTGATCACTGCTTCACGCAGGGCTTCGATCGGGTAATCCCAGATCTCCTGCCTCTGCATTGCGGAAAGCGGTTCGTCTTCCCGGGATTTTCCTTCAAATTCGTACCGGACCTGAAGATAGGTCCGGAACAACTGGACCGAGCTTTCGAGCTGGGCAAAGAGATTGCCCTTCAATATTTTGATTGTGTCCAATGATCGGCTAAGATAATCCTTGAAGGGATGATCTCAGTGGTTGACAACCCAAAAGGAGACCACCCCGGATGGATATCATAGTTTCAATGCAAGTAAAAGTATCCCTTCCTGATGATGAAACCGTATCAATCGAATATCTCGTACGGATGTTAAAGGATCAACAAATTGAATCTCAGGTACTCGAACATATTCTGAACGCCGTTGATGAGCAGTTAGTGAAGTCTTTTTGTGGCGAGAAATACTCACGTCAGACCGGTCGATATGTTCGAGCCGGAACGTCAGAGCGAAGATTAGTAACTACGGTAGGCTCAGTAACCCTCA
>JBAZHD010000102.1:0-12370 GCA_041652515.1 Methanoregula sp. | reverse complement strand
ACAATCCCGGGCCGGGGATTCCGGGCCCTGTGCGTGAGCCGGTTATTATCGGAATGTAATTCTTTTTTGCATGAGACAATCCCGGGCCGGAGATTCCGGGCCCTGTGCGTGAGCCGGTCGTTACCGGTATGTAATTCTTTTTTTGCATGAGACGATCCCGGGCCGGAGATTCCGGGCACGGAGTGGCAAAGGGCGTGACGATCCCGTTGCATTACACCAAAAATCCGGCATGAACCACCAGTCTTTAGTACGATTACGGCAGCAATCTGTAATAAGAAATGAACCACGGCGATCATATCCTGGAACTCCTGAAGAGACACGATGGGACCGGCAGGACCATCCTTCTGATCCGGCATTCGGTACGGGAATCGCTGCGGGAAATCCCCCCGGCCCTGCGCAATGATGTTGCGATAACCCCGGAGGGGATCGTCCATGCAGAGGAATTCGGCAGGAACCTGAAGAAGATCGCCCCGGACACGACCCTCCTTGTCGGGCACACGGCTCCCCTGCGCTGCTGCATGACTGCCGAATGTATCCGGCGGGGATTTTCCTCTCCGGCCACGACACGGGACCTCGGGATCCTGCCGCACGTTGAGAATGTGATTGTCGATCCCGTCAATTTCAGTGCGCTCTGGGAAGCATTGGGCTGGCACACCCTGATGCGGCAATGGCTCGGCGGGAAGATCCCCGGACATACGCTTGAGAACCCGCACCGGTACAGCGACCGGTTGCTTGAGCGGCTCGTCTCATTCCCGGTGGCGAACGACAACGGACTGCTGGTTGTGGTTGCTCACGATGTCACCATCCTGCCGGTCCTTGCCAGTGCCTGTGGCACAACCCTGACAACGGTCGACTTTCTCAACGGGATCCTGATCAGCGGGGACCCGTCCGGTGCCGAAATCCGGTTCGCTGATCCGGAAAATACCCTCCGGGTGGAATGGAGTCCGGAATAACCGGTCACGGTGAAACGCCCGCTCCGCCAAAAACCGCTCACCTCACCGGCGAATGCCCAACCTCCCTGATCAACGAAACCCGTCCCACCAGGAAAAAAAGACGGCGACCCCCGGGCCGGGACACTAAACCTGCACAACCCGCATTCACAGAACTATTCCAAAACCAAACCCCTTCCGCGAAATCCCGCCCCGGCACATCCCCCATCTTCATTACTCATAGAAGCCCAACTCCCCGCATAAACCTCATCAGGCCAGCAATCATCGCCGGCCTCATCCTCACCTTCCTCGTCTCGCTCGCCGCGTACCCGGTGCTCCCGGATCAAATCATCACCCACTGGAATGCCGCGGGTGTGCCGGACGGCTCCATGGGAAAACCGGCCGGCATCGGCCTTGTTCCGCTCATCACGGTTGCTCTCGTGGCGCTGCTCCTGTTTCTTCCCCGGATCGATCCGCTCCGGAAAAATTATGCCGCATTCCGGGACTGGTACGACGGCTTCATCCTCGCGTTCGTGCTCTTCATGCTCGCGATCCAGTGCCAGATCATCCTCTGGAGCCTCGGGTATCGCATCAGCATGAACCTGGTGATGCCGGTCCTCGTGGGGCTCCTCTTCCTGTAATGCGGGTTTTTCCTTGAAAGAGTTGAACCGAACTGGTTTGCCGGCATCCGGACGCCCTGGACCCTCAGCAGCCCGGCGGTCTGGAAAAAGACCCACATGCTCGGCGGGAAATTATTCAAGATTGCCGGTATCGTGAGCTGTGCCGGGGCGCTGGTCCCGGCTCTTGCCATCTGGTTCATCCTGGTCCCGGTGCTCGCGAGTGCGCTTGCCACGGGTGTATATTCGTACTACGCCTTCCGGAATGAGCAGGAAAAATCCTGATAACGATCGGCCGCAGTTTTCCCGGAGGGGTGATCTTTGCGGTTCCGGGGATTATCCACAATTCGTGGGAAGATATGCGGATGTCCGGGAAATGTGACCGGGCAGATTTTTTTTTACCGGACCCTGGCTGGAAGATTTCCATCGCTATCGCGACCCTGCCGGAAAATCTGATCCGGATCAACCGGATTTTGATTGAAAATTTTCCTGCGGGCTTTGATTTTTTTTTTAACCGGAACCTGATTGAAAAAAAATTACCGGACAGTGCCAGAAAAAATACCGCAGCCCATTAGTCCCAAAAAAAATTCCCGGCCCGGCCCCGTTCGGAAATCTGCCAAGGCCGGAGTACCCCGGGCCCGTATATTTACTCCAACGAGGGGCATGTGTGCTCCGGTGTAAGCCCATCCGTAAAACCACTCTTCCTACAGACCCCCGCTCCCCCAGTCAGACCCCCCTCCCGATCGCCCCTCCCAACTCTGCCATATCCTGTCATCCAGCGACGGCGAGAAAAGATCCTTTTTTCCAGAAAACCCTGCTGTTTTCCGGAGAAACACTGTCATTTTTCCGGAAAAAAGGGCAATCCGGGGCCGTACAGGGATTATTCAGGAGGTACTCCTAAACGGGGAGTGTCCTGGGATGTATGCAGGTTCTCCGATGGAGAATATCACCGCACCGTCGTAAGCCCGATCCCCAAAACCGCCCTTCTTTCCATTTCAGCCCTCCATAGCCCGTTTGAAAAAAGATCGCCCGTCCAATAGCGTATATTAGCCCGGATTTTTTTCCACGCCGGAAGAATTCCAGTCGGGGCATGATACGGACCCGGAAATCTCCTTATTGTGCCGTTTTTTCTGAATTCCCCGTATTTGGGAGTGCCGGGAGAGGTCCGGACCACGGGTTCACCGTCGGAGACCCGGGATCCTGAAAGAGTATCTCCCTCACCCGGGATCGTACCGACGGTACCGACGGCAGATCCGGAAAACGGTTGTATCGGCCTCCGGAGGGCGGAATTTACCGGAAACGTATTCCCGCTTATGGACAAAATTATTGTCCTTCCATACTGTCCTATACACTCCCATGAAAAAACCGGCATTTTACGACGAAGAAAGATGAAAAACCGCACGGATAAAACGCTTACTATCCTGCATTTTTGACTTACTATCCTGTAAAATCCGGAAAAAAGGGGAATCGGGGGCCGTAAAGGGTTTTTTTGTGAAGTACTCCAAAAGGGAGGTGCCATGGGATGTATGCAGGTCCTCCGACAGGTAAACCACCGGAGCCGGCGTAAGCCCGGGCCGGAAACCAGAACTCCCTTTTCGATTATGTGCCTCATCTCTGGGAAAAAAGATCAATACACTTCTTCGTGCGAACCGATATCGATCAAAACAATCTGAGTCCGGCCTTCATCAATAAAATCGAACACGAGCCGGTGCTCGTAGGTAATCCTGAATGACCAGAGACCTTTCAGGACACCGCTCAACGTGTGGGTCTTGAGTGAGGGATGAAACGGATCTTCTGAAAACAGCACAATTTTCTTTGCGAACTGTGCCTTCAGTTCCGGATGATCACGGACCCACTTCTTGGAGATTTTTTTAAACCGCTCATCCAAGATGAGTTCAACCATTCAGATCCGCCAGGAGATCCTTTGCGGTCCCGCTCCGGCTCGCGTGTTTCCGCACGTTTGCTTTTGCCTGTTTTGCCCGGCTGACAATGGCCGTGCGTTTTGCATCAAGGAGCCGTCGGTGGATTATCTCCTGGAGGTACTGCTGGTCTTCGATATCGAGCTTATCCACATATTCAAGAACGGTATTGATGGATACTGCTTCGGTTCCCATTGACTGCCCCTGTACCATAATTGCTCTTTCCCACCAAAGGTATTTTGATGGTTCGGACCATGGGAACACCGGCCGCATTTTTCCGGAGTGGTGATTTTTTTTAAATTTCCAAGGGGTTCAACTTAAAAACCCCCTGCTACCCGTTCAGAGTACCTTCTTTACCCCGGGCAGTGCGCGAATTCCGTGGGCGAGCACAAATGAGAGGCATATGGCGAGCGGGAGCACGATGGCGAATTTTGCCAGCTGCGGGAGGGCGACTCCCGCAAACAGGAGGGAGAGGGACACGAGGATGACCGGGTGGAAGACATATACCGTGTAGGAGTCAGCGGCCATCGCGCTGGTCACCGGCCCCTGCACGTTGAGCCACCGGGAGAAGATCCAGACGAGTGCAGTGATGAACATGACACACGCCATCTGCTCCCAGAGGGCATAGGCCATGGACTGCCAGTGGAGCCCTCCCGTGATCAGCGTAATCCCTGCCGGTGAATTCAGGACCGGATACACGAGGAACGGCTCGATGGCGATCAGTGCGAGGGCTGCGAGCGTGCATGTCTTCCCCAGACGGTCGGGAATGGTGTCGAACCACCGGTTCTGCGCCGCGTAAATGCCAACAATGAACAGCGCGATATACTGCGGGAAGAACGGGAGCTGGAAATTAAAAAGCCATGTTGACCCGATGGGTATGAAGATACGGACGATTGCCGTCACGACACCGAGCAGGAGGCCGAACCCCGCGATGGCGGCAAAACCCGGCAACGGCTGCGGCTGCACGCTTCCGGGTTCTGCGGGCGGACTGTATGCAGTCCATACCAGGTATGTCCCGGTGGCAAGGAGAAGGAACCAGACAAACCACATCGGCCCGAACGCGGGACCGGTGACCGGGTTCAGGAGCGTTGCCACCGGCAGGGGAAGCGGTGCGCCTGCCGCCAGAAGGAGAACCACAATGAAGGGGTTGATGACAAGGACAAAGAAGAGGAGCGGGATGCCGATCCGGATGAGCCGGTCGTGCACAAACTTCTCCCGGCCCTTCCGGAGGAGCGAGGGCAGGACGAAATATGCCGAGACCAGGGTGAAAAAGCCCATGAAGAACGACTGGTTCAGCGTGTCGATCACGGCAAGGACGAACGGAGTCCCGGGAGCATTGCCCGGGTCGATGAAGAACCAGCTGCCGGGGCCCCCGTACGTTATCGAGCAGTGCGATACGATGACAAGACTGATCACGAGGATCCGGAGGTTGTCGATGTAGAGGAGCCGGGACTTCTTCCCGTTCCCGGACAGGCTGTCGCTGCTCATGAACAACATCGTGCCTGCCTGATATTTATGCTGACCGGAACCGCCCGGGTAAGCAGAGCCTTACGGACGAAGGAAAACACCCAATTTGTCCACCAGGCCGGCCCTCTCCGACGGTACCGACTTCCGGGAATCCCGGGCACTCTGACGAAAGCGCCATTGCTCTTTAGTGCGTTTCTGTCAGCGGAACAAAATGGTGGACAGACAGGGGTCAGGGACAGGTTCCAGAAGCCGGCATATCCCGGTCCCCGAAACAGGCCTTCTTTTCATTCAGCCCTCCTGTACACTGATCCGCCCTGAGTTCCGCCGCTGGATATTGTCTGTTATTGTTCAGCCAGCGCCAATAAAAACGCTCCGTTTGCCCTAAATCCCTGCAAATTAAGGCTCTTTAAAAAACCGTGTACAAAAACAGAGGGTTTTTGCACATAATTCCGGAACCGACCCTTCCGGGAGGGCAATCCGGGGCCGCAGAAGGCCCGGATTGGGTGGAGGGAATGCAGGTCTCCGGGCCTGGATAGCACCAACGGTGGGGGGTGTTCCTCTTGTTCTGTTCCCGGGCAGTGCCCCGTCCGGGGATCTCCATCTGGGGTGCACCTCCGCCCCAGTCCCATAGCCTGCCAGGGCCGCAGATCCTCAAACCAAAGAGATCTACAAGCGCAGGTTTTGGAGATGAAATTGCACTGGAAACACCGGAATAAAGGTATTTTGCATTCCCCCGTAAAATAAAGACACACAAAATCGCGAATGCGATACAAAAAATCTGCCGGAAGGGTCCATCGGAGAGCAAAATGAACCCGGACCGGATCAGCCCCCACCCCGCCATATACCGCCCGCATCCCCGACGGATGCACAACCTCCCTGCTCAGCGAAACAGCGGCCCATCCGGGAAAAGAAGATGGCGACCCCCGGGCCGGGATACTAACCCTGCACAACCGCTTTGAGGAGATCCCGGGCGGGACAACCAGATCCCACGGGAAAATTTTCCCGCTATCCATACGCTCCGGCAAAAAATTTTTCCAAATTTTTTTCCCAAAAAAATCTCCGGGAAATTCTCTTAAAAAAAACTGGCCCGTCCAATGCACCTGATCCGTCCTGTTTCCCTGACATGCTGGAGACGAAACCGGTTCTGTTTCTGTACGGTGATCGTTTTTACGGCACACCGGCAGTCCGATGCGCTCCCCGCGGCACGACTATCTCGAACCGTACCCCCTTCCCCGCTTCCCCTGTCTCCGTAATAGTGATGCCGGTGATCGAAAGAATCTCCTTGGACAGGAACAGGCCAAGACCGGTATGGTTGCCAGACCCTTTCCGGAAAAGGTGATTCTTTTCTTCTGCGGTAATACCTGCGCCGTTATCCCCATAGATGAGGATAAGATTGTCACCGGCTTCCCGTAGAGAATAATCCATATGAGTCACGTGATCGCCATGACAGAGAGAATTTGCCATAAGGTGGTAGAACACCTTCTCGATGAGGGGGTCGGCAAAGATCTCGGAGATCCCGACATTGACATTTATTTCTATACCCGCCAGATTCAGTTGCCGGACCGCTGAACTGATGACAGCAGAGATGGCCTGCCATTTCGGTGCTTCGGTTCCCATGTCATGGTAGGTACGGGCAAAATCAATCTGCCATTGGATTACCTCAGCGGCTTGTTCTTCTTTTTGGATGTATCCCAGAAATACCGTATCGGTCACGTCTTTTTTTGAGAGTTCGAAATATTTCCTTAATCCCATGAGCTGGTTCATGATATCATGCCGGGTGATATCATTGAGCACAGAAAGTTTCCTGCTCGCCAGAAGCAGCGCATCCTCGGATTTTTTACGATCCGTGATGTTTTCCAGGGTTTCAACGGCACCAATAATCGCGCCACGGGCGTTCCGGATGGGTGCAGCAGTGAAATACAGCCACATCCCGGATGTGCCCATTTTTGCAAAGAAACCGGTTGCTTCGTATGCCCCTTCAACAAACCGGGATTTGCTGATTTTGTCCGTGTACCATTCGGGAAGCAGTTCAAATTTTGCATCCACCAGCAGATCCGCAAGCACGGGACGTTCCGCATCGTAAAACACCATCCACGGGACCCTCTTACCCAGGACCTCCGCTTCTTTTACGCCGCTGTATTCCTCAATTGTCCTGTTCCAGGATATGAGCCGGTGATCTTTATCAATCACAAACTGCGCCACGGGTGAACCATGGATGATAGAATTCATGCGTGCATCGCTCTCTGCAAGCGCTTCTTCTGCACGTTTCCGATCCGTGATATCCCTGATGTTGCACTGGATAATCTTCTTTTCCCCGACAAAGTAGACATTGCTGATGAATTCAACATTAAAAATCCGTCCATCAGATTTCTCAAGCGGTATGTCTTCGTACCGGATATAACCTTTCGTTTTCAGTTCAGTGAATGCCTGCTGGGCAATGGATTTGTCCTTAATAAACCCGAGTTCCCAGAGATGTTTGCCAATAAAATATTCCAGCGGGTACCCCAGCATATCGAGGATAAATTTATTT
Organism: Methanoregula sp.; assembly: GCA_041652515.1. GTDB lineage: Archaea > Halobacteriota > Methanomicrobia > Methanomicrobiales > Methanospirillaceae > Methanoregula. Next base: position 4,908 of record JBAZHD010000102.1, on the reverse strand, counting down.
GCATCGATAATTTCACCGCTCTTCCCGTCAAGGATCAGGATTGCATCCTGTGCGGTTTCGAACAGGCGGCGGTACTGGTGTTCTGACGTGGTAAGATCTTTTTCAGCAGCGGTTCGTTGTTCTTCGTGCTCGAAAATGGTAAAAGCAAATGTGAGATCATGGGATTGTTCATCCAGGAGCCGGATAATCTGGCCAGTAAAAAACCCTGGTTCTGACGCATAAAAGGTAATGACGCCGGCATTTCTGGTACCCTGTGCAAAGGGGAATGCGGCAAGTGAACGATAGCCCCGTTCGAGCGCCGCTTTACGCCACGGCGCCATGATGGGATCGCCCGCGATATCGTTACAGACATTGAATGTTTTTTTCCGGAATGCAGATCCGGTCGGACCCCGCCCCCGGGGAACGTCTTCAGTCGATATGGCGATCGTGTCCAGGTACCTGTCAATATGCCCGTACGCTGCAACGGGTTCAAGAATATGCGTTTCCCGGTTGGCAAGCCCGGCCCATGCCATCGTAAAGCCGCCGATTTCAATAACAATCCGGCAGATCTCGTTCAGCAGTTCTGATTTTTCATGAATACGCACGATCGCCTTGTTGGTCGCAGAAATCACCGTATAGAGCCGGTTGAGGGCGATAATCTCCCTATCTGCCCGCCGAAGGTCAACGGCCGCAAGGATCTTCTGCCCAAGCTCGGCAAACTGGGAGATTGGATCACCGCCTTTCTGGAGATAGAATGTCGCTCCGTTGTTGATGGCCTGGATGACCACCTCTTCCCTGCCCCTGCCGGTAAACAGGATGAAGGGAATATGCCCAAAGTGCGTCCGTACCTCAACAAGGAACTGGATGCCGTCCATCCTGGGCATCTGGTAATCAGAGATGATGGCATCAAAATTTTCACGGTTAAGTAACCCGATTGCTTCAGGTGCGCTCCGTGCTGTTGTTACGGAGAATTCTCCGGACCGCTCAAGGAACAGTTTGCCGACTTCAAGAAGACCGGATTCATCATCGACATAGAGGACACGGATTGCTGCTGCCATTATTCACCACTTGTCCGGCTGGCCCGGGTTGTGTTCCGGTCCCGGAGTGCCGGATTCCGGATCTGAACTGCATAACGTCGCTACCATTGGTATGTCAGGTCTGCCTTTATTCTCAACGATTATTTGCAAAAAATGTAACGAGAATGGGGGACTCTCCTGATCCTTTTTTTTCAACCGGCACATGACACAGGTTCCTCCTGCCACCACCGGCAGTCCCTTACGCATCTCGCCGGCTCAGGGGTGCTCATACGTTCACCACCCTGACCGGACGTAACCATTCGATGTACTAACGTAAGCCCCCCCGGTCCGCCAAAATCCGCCCACATTTACGGCATCTCCGTATGCACAACCTCCCTGATCAGCGAAACTGTGGGCCCATCCGGACAAAGGAGATAGCGACCCCCGGGCGGGATAGTAAACCTGCACAACCCCCATGAGAAGATCCCGGGCAAGGCAACAACACGCAACGGCCGGCAGCACAGCCCGGGAAATTTTTAACCGGACCCTGGCTGAAAAAATTTCTATCGCGGACGCGACCCTGCCGGGAAACCTGATCCGGATCAACCAGTGCCTGATAAAAAAAAAATTACCGGACGCTGATTCAAAAAATCCCGCGAGCCCCGGCCCCCCTCGCCGGAGCAGGGGTGACCCAACATGCACCGGAGAGGGAGCCGGTACCCGCTCACGAGAATGACCGGTAAGGGGCGGTCTTCGCCCCGGCCACAACATAGTACAGTATCAGGGCTTTGCCGGTGTTCTGGTCCAGGAGGCGGACCCTGTCTGCCGCGTATACGAACTTGAGGGCCGCAAGGACTGCAATGTACGGGTAAAAAACCCGTCTGATCTTGTGCTTATCGCATGCGGTAAGAAATATTCTCTCAGTTTCCCGCGTCATTTCCGGGACACTGAATCTGGGCCTGTGTGCTTCAGGTATTTCCCCCCCCCAGCCGCCCGACGGGTCAAGGCCGGCCTTCTCGGCCGCAGCTACCATGAAATCCCGTACCGATTCAATATCCGGGCCCGGGTCATAGTCTAATATCATTCCCGGTTTGTACGGGCGGAGATCGAAGATCCTGCTCCGGAGGACCGCGAGACCGGCAAGGCTTGCTGCAGCAGAAATGACCGTCTCAACGTGACTACCGGTTGGTTTCATGAACTCGGTGGAGAGCAGGCCGAGCACATCTTCTGCAGCCTGGTCAAGTACCGGATAATTCTCCAGAATTTCTGACGGGTCCATTGTTGCCTCTCCCTGTCTCCCCAAATAGAAATATTTCACAGGAATATTGCCTGAACATTTTCACGGGTTTTGCCCCCGGGTTCATCGCGACAGGGCAATTCAGGGTCCCCGTCAGCAGAGCAACTGCCCGTGAAACTCATTATGGATATTAGTCGTGTTACACACAAAAAAGTTGCTCATTGTGAGGTACGGGAGTGCTCGTTGTTCAAACAATCGCGTGTGCCCGGGCCCCGTCCTGCAACCGCTGAACAGGGGTGTCCTGCGCAATCTTTGTTTTCTAAGACGGGTAAACTTCCTGAGCCGGCGTAAGCCCGGCCCCCAAAACTGCCCTTTCCTTCTTTTTCACCTGCCCGAAGTTAATCGTGGGGATATTCATCGTTTACCGCATGTTTTCCTACCCGGCGGCGGTTTTCACGTTAAAAGAAAGATGCATTCCAATATTTGCAATTCGTCAATAATTATATAATATGCGAAGATGGTTTAGCTGTGAAGAGTATTTCAGTGAAATCTATCCAGGATATCAGGGTAAAAGGGAGTTTGGAAAAATTATGGCAACTACATCATATTTCGTAAAAAAAATTGGAGTAACGAGTGTCGCACAGTTCGGGGCAGTTATTGGTATGATTATTGGCACCATCAATGGAATTATGCCTGCCCTTAGTATTGCACAGTCTTCTGCAATATCTTCCGGATTGGTCCCCGGGGTGAGTTCCGGCATAATGACATTCTGCATCAATATTATCCTTGGGTTCTTTTTAGGATTCGTTGGAGGTGCAGTCATTGCATTCATTTACAACCTCGCTCCCTGGGGAGAGATGGGCGGAATAAAAGTTGAACTTGAAGCCGGGCTATAATTTTTTTTCTTATGTACGATACAACAGGGGCTCATTTCCAATGCATCCCGGCAGAAAAAACAGACGCGTCGTCATACGATACCGGACGGTCATCTCATCTGTGCCGTTTCTGTTTATCTTATGGGGAATTTGTGGTACAGGAGCGGACAGCATTCCGGAATAACATCAACACAGGAAGGTTAGTATGACGGACGGAATTGAGGTTATAACGGTTATCGAGGGCATTTTAATCATGATATTCGGGGCCGGCATCTGGTACGTATTACCCATGCCAACAACGGCATTACTGGGCGCCGTTTTCCTCATAACGGGTATTGTCGTTATTGTAAAAGGGTTATTTAAACAGTTCAGGAATCCATAAACTATCCGATAAATCTTTTTTGCAAAGGTCCGGACAAACCTGACAGGAACCCCCATCGCCATCACCCCCAGCCCCGTGATTCATCTTTTGCAAAAAATCGGCCCTGGTGAAACAAGAATGAACCGATCCAGTTCACACCCAAGCCATGAAAACCGGCAAATAATTATTTCAACCGTCTGGATCCGCCGCGGGGGCGCCCCGTCGGGGGCGGCGGCGTTTATCATTTTTGGGGGTATTAGGGTCTCACCCCCACCTGTAATTCCTGAAGAGGCCGATTTAACAGGGAAATGTCCTCAAAATTTTTCATCCTGTGTGCCTGTGGCCGCAGGCATCGTGTCCGTTTTCATGGAAAATCCTTTACAATACTCGCGTAGATTATCCCGTTTTGAGCAAGGGACAATTTATAGCGATTTAACTGAGGGTTTCAACAGAGCCATAAAATCCCAAAACCAGAACGTTAAAGGGTCAGGACAGGGTAGTCCGGAACAAAACAACCTGTGCCGGAAATACCTGCACAAGAGGGGAACTGTTTTTTTGTTGCAAAAATTAGAAAAATACGTAACCTTATTAGCCCGTCTGCTTTCACAGGGATATGGCAGTCTTGCACAGGTCTGCCAACACACGTGGGAACCAAAGCCACTATCACAACTCTGCACCTTTTAAAGGGGATTCTTGAGAGAATCCCCGGTTCGGTTCTTCTTATGCTTGCGGAGTATTCGTCCGGCATCCGCCAGATCTTTTTTCAGGAATAGGATTTCTTTAAGTTCCCACCAGGCAGCCCGGTAATTCAGATTATTTCCCGGAGTGCTGGATCGGAAAAGGATCATTCCGGGTTTTTATACAGGATTTTTCCAGAAATTCACCGCAGTGCCGGAAAACTGCGATAAAAAACGACCGGGGCCACTTCAGGATCTGAAAAAAATATTCTAAATTTTTCAACCCGCATTGTTGTGTGAGAGAAACGAGAGGGGTGTATAACCTATAACACAACCCCTGCCAGGTGGAGGACTACGATGATAATCACACCCACCAGTCCACCAATTGCAGAGACCAGAACCGTGATCCAGTCGATCGGAAGATCGGATGCTCCAACAAGACTCATGACATGAAACAGGTTTAACAGGAAGAGGACGACGACACCCACGACAGCGTTGACCACCAGCGTTAAAATATCTTCGAGAAGGTAATAGATGATAACTGCCACAACGATGGCGAGACAGATAACGACAAGAGAGCCCAGTATATCCATGGTTAAGGATACCCCCGGTTTTCCTATTTGTACCTTTGCGTGAAAAATATTTTTTGCAGAAACAGACCTTTCCGGAATCTGCCCGATCAGGAAATGCCCCGCCGCCACCATCACGGGCCGACGTAAAACCCGGTGAACCGGCGTAAGCCCGGGCCGGAAAACCGCCGGTC
>JBAZHD010000101.1:0-12428 GCA_041652515.1 Methanoregula sp. | reverse complement strand
TCCGGGACAAGCGAATCACGCCGGCAATCCTCAACGATTATCTCCAAAAGAAGAAGACGGCAGACGTCCCCGCCGAGGAGCGGGAGTACCTCGGCCTGCTGGAAGACCTGCTGAAGGTGTACTCAGCGTACGGGCAGTACAAGCAGAAGGAAAAACTGATCGATTTCGATGACATGATCCTCGGGGCGGTGAACCTGCTGAAGAACAATGCAACGGTCCGGGCAGCGTACCGCAACCGGTTCCGGTACCTGCTGGTGGACGAGTTCCAGGACACGAACTTTGCCCAGCTGGAACTGGTGAAGCAGCTGGCGGGCGAGCACCTCTGCGTGGTCGGGGACGACGACCAGACCATCTACCGCTTTCGGGGTGCGTACCTCACGAACATCCGGGACTTCCGGGAATGGGCGACAAAACATGCCGAGATCCTGCTGGACCAGAACTACCGGAACGCGCCGGCCATCCTCGCCCTTGCCATGCAGCTGATGAAGGGCGCCCCCAACCGGCAGGAGAAGAAACTCTTTACGGCAAAACCGGCCGGGGAGCGGGTCACGGTTGCGGCGTGCGGTAACGAGGCGGGGGAGGCGGAGTATGTTGCAGCAGAGATCGCACGGCTCGCTGGCACCACGTACTTCTCGCACCGGGAAGGAACGGAGCGGACGCTCGCGTACCGGGACTTTGCGATCCTTTCCCGGAGCAGGAAGGATGGCGCAAAGTTCCAGGCAGCCCTGAAGCGGCATGCGATCCCGTGCGAGTACCAGGGCGACGTGGACTTCCTGCGCCTGCCGGTCATCCGCGATATGGTGGCGTACCTGCAGGTCATCGACAACCCGCTCGTGGCCGGGGTTGCGCTCAACCGGATCCTGAAGCTCTGCTCGGTGCCGGAGACCGTTGTCCAGAAGATCAATGCCGCGGCCGGGAAGCGGGGCTATGCCGGGGCACGGCAGGACCCGGAGCCGGGCAACGATTTCGTGTACGAGGTCATGCAGGACGCAGGGAGCATTGTGCCCGGCCATGCAGCGGCAATTGCCGGGATCGTCCGGATGCTCCGGCACTTTGTCGAGGAAAAGGAGCGCCATACCCTTCCCGAGCTCGTGTACGAGGTGATGATGCAGGCCTCGGGACTGTACCGCTCGGCCCTGAACGGGGATGCAGCCCGGGTCCGGCTGTACCTTGCGAAATTCTACGAGATCACACAGGAGTACGACCGGATCACGCCGAGCGTAGCCATCGGCGATTTCCTCGAATACCTGCAGTACTTCGGGGCATTCACCCTGGATATCGAGGAACGGGAGGAACAGGATGCGGTCCAGATCCTCACCGCCCACAAAAGCAAGGGCAAGGAGTTCCCGGTCGTCTTTGTGGTGGAACTTGCCCCGAACCGGTTCCCGCTGAAGTACCGCCCCAAGACCTTTGTTGTGCCGGCCGATCTTGCCCGGGGCTTAAAGACCGGCGATGACGAGAAGGCCCTCTTCCTGCAGGAGGAGCGCCGGCTCCTGTATGTTGCCATGACCCGGGCCGAGGAGCGGCTGTACCTCACGTACGCGAAATGGTACGGGGAGAACAAGCGGGAGACAAAACCCTCGGCGTTCCTGGAAGAACTCTCGTTCCGGAACAATCCCCTCATCACCGTCACCGAACCCCCGGCCCGCGGTACCGATCTCCCGGTCATCGACACCACGCCGGTCGAGGAGCTGAAAGCCTCCCTGCAGGAGCAGGCGATCCGGGCGATTGCGGAGATGCGCCTCTCCACAGCCCTCCAGGACCTGGTCACGCTGGAGCGGGTGCGGGAATATGCCGAGCGGGGAACCGCGGAGTTCGACAGCGCAGGATTTGTCGGCTGTATCAGCACCGATACCCCGATTGCGGATCTCATCGGCGCCCCGCCGGCCCGGCCGGAGATCCCGGAGACCATGCGGTTCTCGGCCTCGGGGCTCAAGACGTACCAGGACTGCCCGCTCCGGTTCCGGTTCTCGTATATCCTGAAGATCCCCGAGCCGCCGGGCGCATCCCCGGCCGCTGCCAAGGGAACGTGTATCCATGCCGTGATCGAGCACCTGGATCCAACGAAGCCGGCAGAAATGCAGGTGCCGGCGCTGCTGGAGCAGTTCTGGACACCGGACCAGTTTGAATCCAAGACCCAGTCCGAGCAGGACAAGGTCTCGGCCCGCGAGCTGGTCGAAACCTACCTGGCATGGCAGGCAAAAAACCAGAATACCATTGTCGAGGCCGAGAAGGAGTTCAGCTTTACCTTTGCCGGCCGGGAGATGCACGGCTTCATCGACCGGATCGAGCAGACGCCCGCTGGCGGGTACGTGGTGATCGATTTCAAGTCCGGCTCATCGAAATCGTCCGGCATCACGAAGAAGAACCTGCCGGAAAATATCCAGCTCAACCTGTACGCGCTGGCAATTAAGGAGCTGTACGGGACACTGCCGGAACGGACAACGCTCTTCTACCTCAGGGATAACAATCCCATTGATTACCAACCGACCGAGGACAGCGTTGTGGCATTTGCCGGGAACCTGGAACAGCTGATGGCACAGATCCTTGCCGGGGAATTTCCCGCACAGCCGGATTACATGCGGTGCGGCTGGTGCCCGTACGGGGATCTGTGCGAGAGCCGGGAGATGGAGGAGTGAGGGATGGGAAAGATTGAATTCCGGACTGTTGAGATTGAAGAAACGATCCGGATGCTTGCGAATTTTTCCTTAAAGATCTCTGACAATCCTGACTTTAAGAAAAAAGATCGGGAAAAATTTTGCAGATGGAACTGCGAACTCAAAAGAATCCTTGAACAAATCTCACGATTTGAGAACCATGTCCTGCCATTGATAAAAAAAGATCTGGGATATTCATTCAGAGACAGGAATCTTATTCTTACGGCCATGATGCAACCGAGCGTGAAAAATACTTTTTCTGAAATCAAAACAGATTTCGAAAATGATACTCAACTTCCAATTTCACCGCATGAAATTGAATTACTGATTGCAGTCCCGGATACTGCGGCATCTCTTGCATGGGTGGGAGACTCCGCGATCAGGTATGCTGTTTCATTACATATCTGGGAACCGGGATCAACACCGGAGCAATTACACGAGAGAAGGGAAGCTTTCGTAACTGACAAAAATTTGTCAAAACTCTGCGATCTGTGGAAGTTGTACGACTATCGGTTTTACCAGGATTCTGCCGGACCTCAGGAAAAAACTCTGGAAAAGATCCAGGGGACATTAACGGAAGCAATCTTCGGAGTAATTTTTGCTGAACGGGGTATTGATGGAGTACAGAATGCATTGCATCTCATTGACCCGGCAAAAACCGGTTGACTGGTAACCATTTCTTTAAATTTCCTGCACAGCCGGATTTCATGCGGTGCGGCTGGTGCCCGTACGGGGATTTGTGCGAGAGTCGGGAAATGGAGGAATAAGGGATGGGGAAGAGTGAGTTCCGTTCAGTCAAAATTGAAAAAACAATCCGGCTCTCGCGGATCCTTCGGAAAACGACGTTCCTGAATATTATGAACCGCAAGAAACCAATTGTGATGAATATGGGGATCAACTGGATTATTTCGAGTACTTGAGTGATAATCTCGATACAATTCGGTAATTCCATTTTCCCGAGGTGCGTTTCACGTCGTTTAAATATTATAAACCGAGATTATCCTCTCATATCCTCACGGGAAGGGATTTTTTTTGGGAAATACACTGGATATCACTGTATCAAAAGAGGAGATGAAAAATCCCAACCAAATATCTGGATGAGACCGATTTCGATATGTGTTAGTAAATTCCGATGTATTAGCCATTAAGAAAGAAAAAATGGACGAAACAAAAAATATTGAGAAGTCAAAAAACCTGAAAAAAAATCTGTGAAACGGGTAGATTTCCCTCTATGTTTTCAGGATTAATGATCCCGAACACGAGGAAGGGAGTAATGAGATGTACACGAGAAATTTAGTGATCCTGGCAAATTCTGTAAAATATACCGGTCATTGCATTGCCGGAAAAGATTTGGATACCGGCGAATGGGTCAGATTAATTAATAACCAGCCAAGGCCTTTTTCGAATACCGACTTGCAAAAATTATACGGCGATCCCGCAGGTCCCTCCTTATTGAATTGTGTGAAAATCCCATTTCAGGAAAAAGTCCCTCTTTACTATCAACCCGAAAATGAGTTGATCACTGGTGATCCTTGGGAAAAAACCGGGGAATATCTAAAAGAAAAAATGAATTTACTAGAAGATCACCAATACCCCTGCTGGTTGGGAAATAATGATTATGGACATCCAGATAAAATTCCTGCATCAATATGTAATACCGACACACCCTTGCCGGTATCACTGTATTTTATAAAACTCAGTCCCGCTGAACATGATTTATCTCTCGGATATAAACCCCACGAGAATGGAAACAAACCAAGATTTATTTTTTATTTGAATTTTATACGTTATGATCTTGGGTTAACTGATATCAATTTTCCGCGGTTAGGTCCTGGTGATGATATGCATTTGAAATCCTATCCTGAATCATATGTTACCCTCGGTGTTGGTCAACTGTATGAATTAATGAACGCCCATTATAAATTAGTGGTCGGAGTCATCAATTCAGTTCCCGGAATCCAGAAAAATACCGGTGAAACCCTTGGTGCTAACTCTTCAACACTGCCTCCAGTCCCTGAATTGAATCAAATGAAAAAAACCAACTTGCCTCCAAGTCCTGTCATAACGAATTACGACCAGAAATTATTCTTAAAATTAAAAACTGTTCGTCAATCAATTGCAGATCAGGATCATGTTCCCCTCTTTGTGGTCTTTTCTAATCAAAATCTGAAAGAAATGGCTCACTACCGGCCCTGCGATCTTCAAAATTTTAAAAATATTGTTGGTGTAGGTGAATATAAATTAAAAAAATACGGTCCAGCATTTACCTCAGCAATTAAAGAATTTTGTGAAGAGTATAGCCTCGAAATAAACCAATCCGCTGTCAAGCAAAACGCAGAACCTGATAACGCCCTAGAAAAAATTTACGCACTTAATCAAGAAATTTCAAACCTGAATGATCACGTCAAGGAGCTCACCAATTTAAAGAACATTTTACTTGATCAGGTAATAAGTTCAGGGATCAAACAACAAGGTAACTATCTTCTTATGAGTTCTTCTTCCGGTGTACGGCAATTGAATCTTGAAGCCTTCAAACAACTCTATCCCCAGGTATTTTTAGAGATCGGTTCCGTGAAGCTCAGTGATGCTGATAAAATACTCGGAAAAGCTGAGGTTACTGATCTCTGCACTCTGAAGGAATCTATAAAATATAGTGTCAGGAGAATTAACTCAGATAATGGAATTGCGGAGAAACTCGATGAATGATCAACTACATCTCCATTGTTATACGATCGGGCACTCCAATCACCCCATTGAGGAATTTATTGACATACTAAAAAAAATACAGATCCGTTGTATCATTGATGTCCGGACTGTCCCCTCCAGCCAATATTCGCCTCAATTCAACCGTGAGAATATCCAGACGTGGTTAGAACGCGAAGGGATTGAGTATAAATATCTGGGAAATATGATCGGTGGAAGATACACCGATCCCGCTCTTCTGGACCGTCTTGGTTCTGTTGACTATGAAAAAGTGGAACAGAGGCCGGTCTTCCAATCTGGTGTCGATCAGGTCTGTGAAATTCTCAATACAGGAAAACCTGCAGCTCTTATGTGTTCAGAAAAGGATCCTCTCGATTGTCATCGTTTCGTATTAGTATCAAATGCTCTTGCAAAAAAGGGAATTGCAGTTGATCACATTTTATTTGATGGGTCTATCGTCTCTACCGATGATTTGGAAAATAAATTACGGAAAATGTATAAATCTCCAAGGGACTCGGAGACCGCAACGTTGTATCGACGAAGAAACAAAGAGGTTGCGTTTAACGTCAATGGAAAACCTGTAAAAACCAAGAATGATGTAAATCGTCAACTGGATTCATTCTTTTCATAATCAGGATCGTGGTTATAAAATGAAAATCTTCACAATCGGATTTACAAAAAAAACCGCCGAACAATTTTTCGAGGCACTTTCCCGGAATGGAGTAAGAACATTAGCTGATATCCGTCTGAACAATAGATCGCAGCTTGCAGCATTTGCAAAGGAAGACGATTTGAGATATTTTCTCAATAAAATCTGTGCAATTAACTATCGCCATCTCCCTCAGTGTGCACCCACTGAAGAATTATTAAAGAAATATCAGAAAAAGGAAATTGACTGGAAAGGATATGAGAAAGAATACAATGATCTGATTAATAAACGGAATGTTGCGAAGATCTTTGACAAAAACACTCTGGTTAACACCTGTTTCTTATGCAGTGAGCCAACCCCTGAACAGTGCCACCGGAGGTTGCTTGTGGAGTATCTTAAGGATCATTTTCCGGATATTGAAATCGTTCACATCTAAAAATTTCTTTTTTCATTAAAATGTTCATTGTGGTTTGTTAGAGTTACTCCCCGTAAATCCATTTTTCAAAACCAGGGCCCGGCCAACACGGCAGGGACTACCGGAGGCCGTGGAGAAGATTTTCAATGAGACCTCCTTGACGGCGGAAGCCCCGGGTGACGCGTCAAATCCGTGAATTCTAAATCGGGTCGCACCCTATTTGTTCCAATGATTCCGGAACAGGTTCACTTCGATGATCTCACCAGCCATGAATCTGGGGAATTGGGGGAGGTACTCGCAATTATACTCACACGAAGAATGCTGAAAAAAGAAATCTCCCGATTTATTCCCGGTGCAGTTCCGGCTGAAGTAAGGATAGAAGATGGCATGCCTGAGAAGTTTGTTGTGAAGGATGAAACCCTTCGGATCATGAATGACAGCACGATAATATCAGATCCCGATCTGCCACTCTGTATCGGGTGGTCTCCCGATGCGAAATTCAAGATCGAGATTCCTGTCAACCCGGGTGATCCTTCACGGTCAGGCCGGAAAATTGTCAAAGTCATCTATCTGGAGACAAAGACCGGAATTCACAGCCGGGTTGAATATAATCAGAAGTATGTGATGCAATTTGTGAACGACAATAGGGATCTGAACGTTGCCGGTACGAACAATTGGGAGGTGATTGTCTGCAGGATCCAGCCGGATAAGGAGAGCAGAAAAATGGTTTTTAGGTTTTCCCGGTATTCTGATGAAGGGGAGTTGACCGAATTCAGACGGTATGAATATTCAGATTTCCCGAGATCCAAATCAATCCACGATTTTCCTCTTGACGCCTAATTCTCCGATGTTTTTCGTGATTTTCTGGAGAATTCCGAGGAAGCTTGCGGTCTCAGTTTTAATGTAGGCCTCAATTTTATCATATTCGTTGTTTTCGTAGTAGTCCTTGATGACCGAACCGTCAGAAGGTTTGTCCGTAAAATTATTGAGTTTGGCCCCCTCAAATGATCCTTTATTTATGAGGATAATTATCGGTTTGATATCGACATATTTCCGGTCATAATACATTTCCCTGCAGGAAACACTGCCAAGATTATATTTTTTGAACCTGGATAACAATGCCTCAAACTCAAAATGTAAACTGAACCCCACGGGAACAAAAATGTCCCGGCGGATATCTGGCCGATAAAACCGGTTAAAAAAATCCTGAACAATTGTCTCTTCGGATGATTCCCAGGACTTCAGGATTGTCAGATCCCCCTGAGGTAATCCTGTTTTCAGGTCAAGAGGCTGATACTGGATAGTAATAATTGGATCAGTTGAGGGATTAACCCGATCTCCTGTCCGATACGTTTCAATATCCAGATAATATGGTTGCATCTTTTTCATTTCGTATGATTGCATACATTTCGTTATGTATGATTTGTAATAAAGGAACCAAAAGAGCGGATTTGACCTGAAAAATATAGTTTTAAATAGGTGGAATAAACGCAATGCATTTTTTTATCCTGTCCGGGGCTTAGCCCACGCGGCAAGGGGCGGATCCCCGATGAGCGTAAACCCCCCCTCACTTCCCCACCGCATCCCCGCTCGCCACCATCCTCTCGATGAACTCATTCGTCTCAGAGTACGTAATCACCAGAACATCCGACGCCCGGGTCATGGCAACGTACAAAAACCGCTGCTGCAGATCAGCATCAGAAGGAGAACGCGGACTAAAAAGATCCGCCCACATCACGAACACGACCCGGTACTGCAACCCCTTGGACGATGCCACGGTCTGGACCTTGATCGACTGCTCGAAAACTTTCGTGCGGGAATGGAGGTCTTCGCTCAGCCACGTAACCGGCGCAAGGGTGCCGAGGTCTTTTCGAAAATCCTTGAAAATTTCATTGTCCCTGAACAATTTTTTACGATAAAGGATTCCCACATCCTGGGGCTGCAGGGTAATTTTGATATCATTGAACGGAACATCCCCGTGCAGGAGGACGTCGGTGATATTACAGATCCGCTTGCATTCATCGGCATGGTCCACACACCGGAGTAAAATCGGCTTGGGTCCCCGGCGGATGGCCTGGGCCGGGTCGACCGGCACAATGGAGATGGAGTCCTCGTTGTTCTTCACGTCTTTCGCGGTGAAATGCGCTGCGAGCCGGAGGATCTCCCGGGTGTTCCGGTAATTCCGGTCAAGGTCGAAGGCCTGGTGGATGGTACGGCCGACCGCTTTTATCCCGAGCGCCTTCCAGCTCACGGCACCGATCAGCCGTATCCCCTGGTTGCCGTCACAGACGATCAGGAGGTCGCCGTCGAGCGGATCGTTCAGGGCTTCGAGAATGCAGGAATACCAGGCCGGCGGGAAGTCCTGGGCTTCATCCACCAGGATCGCATCGTACTTCCGGGAGTCCCCGCCATGGTTCCGGAGGTGCTCCAGCAGCCGGCTCCCCAGGCTGGCATCATCCTCAAGCTTCTTTGTTGCAGGATCGAAGTTCCGGGGAGGGATCCCGTTATGTTTCGCCCACCCGTCGAAATGGAACACGTTGATCCGTGGGTGGTCCTCAAGAACGTGTTTGAGATACACGCTCAGGACAACATTGTAACAGAGTAGCAGGATCCGTGCATGGGGGTCCCAATCGTGCAGCCATTTCGCCCGGGCGATCAGGAGCACGGTCTTGCCGGAACCGGCAACCCCGTAAATAATCCGGTGCCCTTCCCCGATCTTCCGGGCATTGTTCTCCTGCCGGCGGTCCAGGACAACGAGGTCAAAGCATTTCTCTACTTCTCCCTCGGTCAAGGCCCGTGATGCAAGGGGGCTGAGGACGATCTCCGGGTGGATGATGGACCGGAGCACGTCCACCTGCTGGTCCGTGAAGGGGGTGATCGGCCAGAACGGGTCGAAGAACCGCATCAGAGTATTGCGGATCTCATTCGCGGATGCATTCTCAAGCGCCACCAGTTCGTCCCGGAACAGCGTATTGTCGGACTTGAAAATTTCCGCAACGTTCTGGTCCTTTCGCTTCAGGATATTGTCCCGGGAAATATTGGACAATACCACGAAATGACAGAACGGGAAGAAGAATTTGTTTTTATGGGGCCCTTCCGTGCGGAGAAGATGGGAGCGGCTCGGGCTGTTTTCACATGCCCGGAATAATCTCCACATATAGTTACGGGCCTGTTCGAGCGGATGGACCTCCTTGCGCTCGCGACCGTCTGTATTGATGGTCACCTCAGAATGATTCCCCTCAAGGATATCATCGAGATACCAGCCTTTCACTTCGATGATGATAACGCCAAGGTCCGGCGCAATCACGATAAAATCCGGGTGCCGGTTGTCGATGTTGGGCTCGTAATAGATCAGGTAATCATCCGGCAGTTTTTTCAGGAGGGCGAATGTGCGTTCCTCACCCCGGCTTGCTTTTGCAGAAAGGCGATCGGGAATGCACTCGGCCATGGTATACCTGATGAGCCATTCACCGCGATTGGCGATATCTCTTTGGATTTAAACCCCGGATGGACCCCGGTTTTATAAAAGTGAATTGATTTGCGATTTTTTCATAAATATTCCGGGGCTTAGCCCACGCTGGCTGTGGGGCGGAGCCCCGATGAGCATCACATCCCCCCACTTCGCAGGTACGACCGGAGCCCCGCATGCATCCGGCACAGCCCCCGTACTCACTTTCACCCCGCCAACCGGGCTCCTTATCCTCATATATCCCGACCCATTTGGATAATGAACGTGGCTCATACCTTGAATCCCGTGGAATTCCCGGCAGTTACCGGCACAAAGACTCATGCGGACGGTAATGAGCGTCTGAAACGGCACCTGCAAAGAACAAAACCCGGCAAAATGGCAGATTCCATGTCCGGCCCCGGCAATATTCTCGTGAGGAAATGATTTCATGTCCTTCCACCCGGTTATCCCAAATCCCCTGTACGACGCCATCCGGCTGATCATTCATGATGCCCGGAAAGGCGCGTACACTGCAGTCAATTATGCTATGGTCAGGGCGTACTGGAACATCGGCCAGGTAATTGTCGAGGATGAACAAAAGGGAAAGAAACGGGCAACGTATGGAGAGAATCTGCTCGATGACCTGGGGCGGAGACTAAACCGTGAGTTTGGGAGAGGTTTTTCTTCAACGAATCTGAAGAACTTCCGGAAGTTCTTTTTGGCATTCCCTGATGGTTGTCAGGACGGCGATATTCCGATTGCCAGAAAAGGGTACACAGTGTGTGCCGAATTGAGCTGGTCGCATTACCGGCTCCTGATGCGGGTAGAGAACCCCGCCGCCCGGGGGTATTATATTGGAGAATCAATAAGCCAGAACTGGAGCGTCCGAGCCCTTGAACGTCAGATTGATTCCCTCTATTTCGAACGATTGCTCGCGAGCCGGGACCGGGATACGGTTGTGAGTGAAGCAAAAGAAGTGACGCAGCCGCTTGCCAAACGCCCGGAAGAATTCATCAGGGACCCGTACGTGCTGGAGTTCCTGCAAATCCCAACGACCACTTCATACCTGGAGCGGGATCTTGAGCAGTCGCTTATCGACAAGCTGCAGCAGTTCCTCCTGGAACTGGGTAAAGGATTCTCATTTGTTTCCCGCCAGTACAGGATCAGCACTGAAACATCCGAATTTTATATCGACCTTGTCTTCTACCACTTCATCCTCAAGTGTTTTGTGCTCATCGATCTCAAAACCGGAAAGCTGACCCATCAGGACATCGGGCAGATGGATATGTATGTACGGTTGTTTGAAGACCGGATAAAAACGGAAGGAGACAATCCGACCATCGGCATTATTCTCTGCACGGAGAAAGATGAAACGGTGGTCCGGTATTCAGCGCTGAATGACAACAGCCAGCTCTTTGCATCGCGGTATAAACTCTATCTGCCAAGTGAACAGGAACTGATCGAAGAGATTGAACGGGAGAAGGAAATAATGCGAAGACAGGAAAAGAAGAGCTCCCGGAAATCTGCACCATCGCGATCAAAATCGAAGTAATTCTGGTTTACACTCTGTTTCCCCAATACAATCCCCCCCGTGTGGATCCTTAACCGCCCCAACAAAACGCAGGATTCCATGACAATGGCATTTCACGAAATCGTCAACCCGGCCGCCACACCGGGATCGGATCTGACAAAGTACCCCGGGCTGTTAGAAATTTTTACTCAAAGCCCCTTCTTGCACAGATCAACGATGGGCTTAGCCCACGCGGTAAGGGGCGGAGCCCCGATGAGCGTCAAACCCCCCCCACCGCATCCCCGCTCTTCACCATCCTGTCAATGAAAGCATTCGATGAAGAGTACGTCACGATCAGGATATCCGACGCCCGGGTCAGCGCACCATACAGAAGCCGCTCCTCATGCCCGCGGTCGGAACCGGCACGGGGCTCGGGACTCATCGGCCCCCATCACGATGACGACACGGTACTGGAGGCCTCAGGCCGAATAGATTGTCTGGATATGCCCGGGGGAACCAGTTATTTTTTTCAAAAGGAATAACTGGTTCATGGGCGAGATACTGCATAAATGCCCCTCAACCCCCCCGGGAAACCGCGATAAAAACCTGCGGCCTCCAGCTCGTCCTCGCCGGCCCCGGTTCCGGCAAAACGCGAGTCATAACCGAAAAAATCCTCCATCTCATAGACCAAGGCACCCCGGCAGAGCAAATCTTATCCCTCACCTTCTCCGAAAAAGCCGCCGCTGAGATGAGCGAGAGAATCGAAACCGAAAGACCCAACCTCAACCTCGAAATCCACACCTTCCACTCGTTCTGCAACCAGATGCTCAAAAGAGAACGTGCTCGCGAGCGGCATCCCGGTCTCAGGCGGGATCATCAGCAAGACGAACCAGCTGGTGTGGGGCCTGCGGAATATCGATGCGTTCGGGTTTGAGCACATCAGAGTGGGGAACAATTCGGCGGAAGTGATCAAGGCGGTCATCGACGGGATCAGTGCGTTCCGGGACGAGCTCATCACGCCGGCACTCCTCAAAGATTATCTCCAA
>JBAZHD010000100.1:0-12532 GCA_041652515.1 Methanoregula sp. | reverse complement strand
GCGTGCTGGACCCTGCCGCGATGCAGTTCTCCTACGTGAATGCCGGCCACAATCCCCCGGTGCTGGTGCGGGAGGCCGGGGCGGAGGAGCTTTTGGGAAGCCGGGGGATTGCGCTGGGGGTTGTGCCGGATGTTTCCATTGCTTCTACTACGCTGGATCTCCTCCCCGGAGATCTCCTTGTGCTATACACGGACGGTGTTACGGAGGCGTTTAACGATCGCGATGAGGCGTTTGGGGAGGAGAGGCTCTCGACGTTCCTGCGGGAGAACCGGGCCCTGCCGGCCCGGGCGGTGCTCGACGGGCTCGTGGCTGAGATCCGGCGGTTTGCCGGCGGGGCGGCGCAGTCGGATGATATCACGCTCGTGATGGTGAAGGTGGAGTGAGAGGGGGATATTACATCTCGATATCATTATCGGGTGAAAAAAACTATCATTTCTAAATTACGAGCCCTTCGATGAAAGAACAATTCGGCGGTTATTACCGTCCTGATGAAGAAGAGTTAGATAAATTATGGACAGATAGTCTGATTGTTCTTGACGCGAACATTTTGTTAAATCTCTACCGTTATTCCAAAAAGACATGTGATGAATTTCTCGGGACCCTCGAAAAATTTTCTGATAGGTTGTGGATTCCGAATGAGGTTGCATACGAATATCATAAAAATCGGCCTGTTGTAATCTCGCAACAAAAGATGGCATATCAGGGAATTATTAGCCTGTTGAAATCGAATGAAAATAAGATTTCCGGGCAAATCTCTGATTATTCTCACCATCCATTCATCGATGTGGAAAAAATCAGAGAGCAGATAAGACAAACATACTTAGAAATAACAAACGATCTTGCAAAAACAGAAACAGAACATCCTGATTTAGATTCGGGAGATCCAATACTGGATAAAATCACCGTGTTGTTTAAAGGTAAAGTTGGTTTAAAATATTCTCCCGAACGACTTCAGGAAATCATCAATGAAGGTAAGATTCGATACGATTTAAAAATCCCACCTGGATTTGCTGACAGAGATAAAAAAACAGATCCCGATCCTTATGGTGATTTGATTCTTTGGTACCAGATTATCGATCAGGCAAAACTTATTCAAAAACCGATAATTTTTGTCACTGACGATAAGAAAGACGATTGGTGGCGAAAAATAAAGGAGAAATCTATAGGGCCAAGACCGGAATTGATCGATGAACTCAAAGAAAAATCAGGTGTTTCTTTTGAAATGTATAATTCAGAAAAATTCCTGCTTGATGCAAAAGAACATCTGCAACAGCAAGTCAATCAATCTACGATTGTTGAAATTCAGGATGTACGCACTGAAGAATTGATAGTTGAAGCAAAAAGAGATCAATCTGTTCGTATTGAAGCCAATCGTGATTCTTTCATAATTGGGCGCTCCGTCACGTTCGCCGGGCATGCTTACACCGGGGAGGGTTCTGTCCGGTTGGTCGTATTCGGCCCTGGACAATTTGCAGAAGGTATTGAGATTGCCACGCCGGGAATCTCAAGATCTTATAGCTGGATCTATACTTGGAATCCCGGATTTGATATCGCTCCAGGGCATTATACCGTGCGTGTCTATGATTCTCAAAAACGGATGTCTGATGAAGTCACTGTAACTGCACAGAAAGGTGCGATTACTATCGTTGCTCAAGGAGCTCAATCGTATTTTATCGGAGAAGAAATTAAAATTTCTGGAACTTCAACAGCATCCTATAACGTGTATCTAACAATTGTTGGACCAGAACCAATTCATGAAGCTAGAAAGTTGGACTTGTTCTCACGTTCAAAAACGGGTGATGAAATTTCTTTTGTTCGAGTGGATATCATGGGTGATAATACATGGTCGTATGTTTGGGATACTTCAAGTGTTGGACCGTCATTAAAGGCGGGCATTTACACAATTTACGCAATTGAAAAACCGATTACCCCGGATAACATCGGAGAAATGGTATTCGGTACTGTATCAATCATCATAAAAAAACCATTTGTCAGCGCAACAGTTTCTCAGACATCATTTGCAAAAGGAGACACACTATATATCACGGGAACCGCGGAAGGGATGTCGCGACAGAAACTCCAACTTTGGATTTTTGGTGATTCATTTTTTTATCATGATACTATACGGTCGAATGCTGACTCATCATTTATGATAAAACTCGCATCGAATATCACAAAAACACTTCTGGAAGGTCAATATTATGCGATAATTCAGCATCCAATGATGAATAATGAGTTTGATGTTTTTCCAGACGATAAGAAAACAAATATCTTGATAAATATCCCTAAAAAGGCAACGCGTTTATTTTCATTAAATGAATCCGATGGTTTCCGTGGCCAAAAAGCCGCAGAGGAACTTATTCGGGCCATCAATTCTCCAGATATTGATGATATATGTACACAATTGATGTTCACGATAGTAAAACCTGAAATTAATTTTGATCCGATCGGAACGAAGCATGTTGGTGATAAATTCACAATTTCGGCGCAGACAACTCTGGCAGTTGATGACGAAATCAAGGTCGCGGTATTTCCATCAACAGAAAGATCTGATCAAAAGAATTCAGGACAATTTAGCGGGGCCACGGGTGTGATAAAAGTTGTTAAAGGGAATTCTGGATTAAACAAAATCGCATTCGATATTGATACATCTGGATTCAAATCCGATGAATATGTTGTCACAGCATCAGCGATATTGTTGGATGCGGTTGGAGAGAGAAAATTTCGAATAATTTGATCATCTTCTGATTTTCTCCGACGTAAAACCCGACACCCCCTCTAAAACAGCCCTGGCACTATCCGGTCCATGATTCACCCCCTGCCACGACCTGAAATACGTTGCGCCTCATTTTCGGCAAACCAAACGTTGCTAATTATTACCTCACCTCCCCTGACGTAAAACCGCAGAATTCTCCTGAATTATTCCCGCATTTTCCGGAATTATTGCCTCAAAACCTTCAAACTCCACACCCTGCCGTAAATTCTCCGACGGAGAACCGGATCATCAGGAATGCATCTCCCCAGACCTCTTCGATCCCGCCAACCCACAAGTATTCACCATATGGACTGGCATCCCCAGAGGTTTCTCCGACGTAAAACTTGCACCCCCTCAAAAACAGCCCTGGTACCATCCGGTCCCTGATCCACCCCTTGCCACGACCTGAAATACGTTGCACCCCATTTTCGCCCGACCAAATGTTGCCAATTATTACCTCTCTTTCCCCGACGTAAAAACAAGATAACCGGCCGAATTATTCCCGCATTTTCCGGAATTATTCCCTCAGAATCCGGAAAAATGGTCAAACGGGGCCTGTACAACGCCCGGATCCGACCATCCCAAAAATGGGGGTGTCCTACGACGGGAGCGTCGTCCCCTCCCGGCTGATCTCGACAAGCCCGTCCGCGATCACGCGGAAGAACCGGAATGTCCCGTGCCGGGAGCGGAGCCAGAGCTCGCGCGAGATGACCGTGGCCTGCACGATCGCCCGGAGCCGGGAAATATCTTCCCGGAATTCTGCGGCAAGCTCGGCCGGTGACGCAAGGATCCGGGGGGCAAACCGCACGCGGACGAACGCGACCAGCCCGGCAGCAATGATCGTGAAATGGTACAGCATTTCCCGGTCACGGCCGTTTGTCTGGATCTTCCCGCGCAGCCGGGCAACGGAGATCGCATCCGGGATCGCCCGGCGCGGCCTTGGTGCCGGGCTCACGCTGCACACCCCCAATGTTTCCGGTAAACCAGGCCGGTACCGGTCTGCCCGGGGCCGGCCAGTTCCGTGATTGCCCGAGGCCTGAGTTCTTTTTGTACCGGTTTCATCCGCACGCTCACGGTGTAGTGATGCCGTTGCGGGCGACCGGTGCTGGTGGAGGCCACCGGTCCGTGATTCTTTTCGATCTGATACGATTTGGCGGGAGAATACAACTCCCTGAAGTTATTCACTGATTTCATCGCATTACCTTCATGATTGTGAGATGTTCAGCAACAATCCGTTCAGCCGGAGCAGCAGCTCCGCTCGCTTGGTCTGCACTAACAACAACCGGGTCAGGAAGCGGGAGCTTCTACCAGCGCACCATGGCTGCATCCTGCCTGGCCGCGGAGGAGATCCCCCGCAGGTCAGCAATTTCGCTCCGTTCCTGCCGGCAGCCCGGCCCCGCCGGGTTCAGCTGACAATGTAAAAGATCTCCGTCCCGGTCCACACGCTCCGGGACAGTCCCACAATGGCCAGCCGCGGTCATGGGACGGATCTCCGGCCGGGAGTGACAGGTGGCCGGGGACCG
This sequence comes from Methanoregula sp., assembly GCA_041652515.1. GTDB lineage: Archaea > Halobacteriota > Methanomicrobia > Methanomicrobiales > Methanospirillaceae > Methanoregula. The sequence continues at coordinate 8,254 of JBAZHD010000100.1, read as the reverse complement.
CTCCCCCTCTGCATCACTGAAGTGGTATCCCATGATCGTGGAAATCACCAGGCAGTCGATCACGATCACCGCGGCTATACACTTTGCTTCATGGAGTGAATGGCCGAGGGCCATGAATTGCATTGTCAGGGATTTCCACACGTTGACTGGCATTGTGATTAACTCAGTGAATCAGGCAGTGCCGGAATATATGCTAGTTGGTCGATTTTCCATAGAAGTATTTTAAAGGATTAACATATCCCGGATCCCCCCGCGATTCCGGTGAATGCCCTGCACAACGGAACTCAAAAAAAAAAATACCCGACCGTTACTGTTTTTCCCGGTCCGGCCCCATCTTCTGCATCTCAATCATTGCCGAGAAGAGCGCCCCTTCCAGTGGATCGTTGCATCCCATGAACGATTCGCTGGAATACTTCTTCGCAAGCTCCGCCATCTTCTTTTCACATTTCCATTTTTTCGCGGCACGCTCCCAGCGGTCAGCGATCTGGTTCACGCCCTGGCGGACACTTAAGAAACTTCGTCCCATGTCCCGGTTACTCTTCGCATGCGGGGATAAAGTACCGGGATTGCGGTTGGTGAAAGTGAAAAAAAAATACGGGTTTACCTAGCAATCGACCCGGATGCCGTGCCTGGATCTGAGCCAGAGTTCAAGGGATATCGCCGCGTCCTGCATGATCGAGCGGTGCAGTTTCAGTCATGCCGGAACCCGGCGCGATCTCTTCTTTCTGTGCAAGGATTCGGGGGAAATATTTCACGGGCCACTTATCATCCCCCCGGTCACCAAACCACCGGCCGTGCCAGGGAATGAGTAATCCGTTTATCGCTTCGAAAAAATGGTGTGATCGGGGGATCTCTTCAGTTTATCCCCAGCTCTTCAGCTCGTATGACTGAAACGGGTCCACTCCATCAATGTACTTGTTCGGGAACTGGTACTGGACAGGAACAGGAATATCCGGAACAACCCAGAATGTAATCGGTGTGCCGTCACGGAATTTCCCGGTATATTTCTGTGCGTCCGGATATGTCCCTGCCGGGACGGTTACGGATTCGGTCCCCAGATCAGTGAGTGAAATATTCATCTCGTCAAAGGGTCTGAATCCCAGCCATCCCTCAGGACCACCCTCCGGGTTATCTTGCGTGGAAGTGTCTTCTTCATGGACTTGTAGAACACCTTTGATTGTCTCTGAATAGGTCCCTCCGAGATGCTTTTTCGAATCATCATAATAGGAATCTTCAATATAGACATACCCATCCTCCGTATTCGTAAGGATATGATCTACCCATTCGGAATAATCTGATACAACTGTAATTTTTTCGTGAGTTGCCGTGCTGCCCTTATAGTACCCGGCTGACCGTTCAATCTTTACAGAATACTCCCACTGATAGCGGGGATTGGGAGGCATGGTCACCGTGTTATTTTCCCGGTACTCCGCCCAGTTAAAATCACCATGAAAAATCCTTACTGGAACCGGGTTTGTTGTCGCCTCCGTTACGAAGGTTGTGACAGTTTGCGATACCGGGGTCATTGCAACAGTCCCGGGGGACGTGCTAAAGGGAGTGATCGTCTGCTGTACCTGTGCTGGAGGTGCCGGCTCATCGGAACCAGTACACCCGCAAAACAAAGCCGTTGTGATAACCAGAAGAATTGTAACGATTCTCCCTGATGATAAATTCATAATCTGACCTTCTTTGTACGAGTCATATCCCAACCTACCCCCATCCTTTCAGCTCAAACATCTGGACAGTATCTTTACCATCCAGCCCCGGCACGTTCTGGAGCCGGTACTGGACCGGTACCGGAACGCCCGGCGCAACCCAGAATGTTATGGGAGTCCCTTCAAGAAGATTGCCAGTATATTTACGGGCATCCGGATAGGTTCCTGCCGGTACGGTAACGGGTTCCAGACCGTCAGCAGAGAGTGAGACATTCATCTCTTCAAACGGATTAATTTCCAGCCAGCTTCGGTAGCAGTCCTCGCAATAATTCTCATCACCGGGCAGGATCTCTTCGGGTTCATCCACGCCGGCTTTGGAAACGGCACGGGTCCCTCCAAGGAACCGTTTTGTTGATTTCTCAAAATATAGGTTATCCGTATTATGAAACCCATTTTTTATGGTGATTATCTTCCCGTCAGACGTCCCGTCGTAGCTATCACCGGTTATTGTAATCTTTTCATGAATTGCCGGAATTCCGTTATACATTTCTGATGAGCGTTCGTTTTTTGCTCCATACTCTGTCTGGGTACGGTGGCCGGGGACAAGTGTAACGGTATTATTAATCCGGTACTCGACCCAGTGATATTCCCCGTTAAAGATTTTAACCGGGCTCTCTGTTGCTGTGACCTGAACCGTAGTGGCAGGGTGCAGTGCTGTGGTCATTGCTACAGTTCCGTTGGATGTGCTGACGGGGGTGATCGTCGGTTGTACCTGTTCCGGAACTGCCGGCTCATCCAGACCGGTGCACCCGGCAAACAAAAATGCTGTGATAACCAGAAGAATGGTAACAATTCTCCCTAATGATAAATTCATAATCTGACCTTCTTTGTACGAGTCATATCCCGGCCTACCCCCAACCCTTCAACTCAAACAACTGGAGCGGATCGTCCCCGTCTATATACTTGTTTGGGATCTCGTACCGTACCGGGACCGGAACATCAGGAGCAACCCATAGGGTAATCAGTGTGCCATCGCGGAATTTTCCGGAATAAACCCGTACATCAGTATAAGTCCCGGAAGGGACAGTTATAGACGCTGTTCCCATACCTGTGAGTGTGATATTGGGCTCGCAAAACGGGTCGATCCCTAACCAGCCACTGGGATTATCTTCCTGATTATGTCGGGAATAGAAATCTGAAAAATCTTCGGGAGTCTGCTCAACGCCCTTAATTCTTCTCGACCACTTTCCACCGAGATACTTGTTTGTAGAAAGGTGAAAATATATATCAGTGATTTCGGTACTCCCGTCCTTTGTTATCGTGACAATATTGTGAGAGAGGTCCGGAGAATCGGATATTATCGTGAATTTTTCATGAACTGCCGGACTGCCTTGGTAATTCTCTTCTGTCCGTTCCATCTTAATATCATATATCCGCGAAGACCGGGGATTGGGGGGCATTGTAACAGAACTGTTTTCCCGGTACTCCGCCCAGTGGTATTCCCCGTTGAAAATCTTAACCGGGGTCTCTGTTGCAGTAACCTGATCAGTTGTGACAGGGGGAGGGGGCGTTGCAGCAGTCCCGTAGGATGTAATAACAGGCGTGATCGTCTGCTGAACCTGTTCCGGAACTACCGGCTTATCCTGGCCGGTGCACCCGGCAAACAAAATCGCTGTTAGAACTAAAAGAATTGTAATAATTTCCCACTTCATCACTCTCATCTCCGCTTGTATTTCCTGAACATGTAATACACCCCGCCACCCACGAGCCCGAGAACCAGCACACCGAACACGGCAACCATCGACTGCTCTTTGACGAGGATATGAAACTCGTCGCTCTGCTCAGTCTGATCGGAGGTGACCTTCACCGTGATTTTATATTCGCTGGCAACGATGTTTGCCGGGGGAACAACCTTGATAGAAATGATACTCTTCTCCTCTGGCTGGATGCTTGCAACGGTCTTGGGGTTAATCTCCGCCTTCCATCCGTCCGGGGCTTCCACTTCGATCTTGACGTTGGTCAGTGCTCCCGCATTTCCCCCGTTGGCAACGGTGATCGGGAACGTGACCGATTCACCCTTATTGGCCTCGTACCGGTACTTCTCGGCATAGAGTTTCATGTCATAATTCCCGCGGATCTTCACGCTCAGGTTCTGGGTATAAACCGTCTCGGACGATTCGGCGCTTACAGTAAAATTATAGTCGCCGGCCTGCACGCCATACTGAGGGATCGCCTCGACATCCAGCGTCTTGTCGTCACCGGATTTCAGGTAAATATCCGAGATATCCGAGCCATCAGCACCGCTCTCGTGGAACCGGACATACCAGCCCTCGGGAGTGCCCGCTGAAGTGAGCCGGTAGGTGTCGTCGCTCTTCCCGATATTCCGGATCACCATCTCGTAGCGGGGATTCTTCCCGATCGAGGTTGTGATTGCAGGGGATTTGATCACGAGGTCCGCGGCAAAGAGGGATTTTTCCAGCATCATTGTCCCGGCCTTAGTCGTGATGCCGCCTTTGATGGTCACATCCTTCTTTTCAAAGGAGACATACCCAACCTTGGAGATCTTCATGGTATACTTTCCATCCGTGACCAGCGCGGAGACGCTCCCGTCCGCGGCACTCATCAGCCGGGTCGGGGGTGTGAGCCCTTTCTCCGGGACGAGCTCGATGATCGCCCCCTTGACCTTCTCACCCTCGGTATCAACGACTTTCAGTTCAAGCGTCCCTTTCTCCCCGGCATGGCTCTTTGAGATCGTGAGGTACAGCCAGTACCACCCGTCCCCGACATGCAGCCGGACCGTGTATTCTCCCGGCGGGGTATCCGAACTCGTCTCGGCAACGAACGTGATATTTTTTGAGGCACCTTTGTTGATGGCGAGTTTATAGATCTCATTTGACTCGTCCATGAACTTCATCTTCCAGCCATACCGGTTCCCGTCAAAGGTCTCATACCATAGTTTGCGGTAGATCTCCGGCCCGTTGTTCGTGACAATAAGATCGAAGCTCACGGTTTCCCCGGCCTCGATTACTTTTCCAGGGACATCGCACTGGATGATCATATCGCTGTTGGGAGACGAATCGATTGCAATAACCGGTTGAAGGAAAACAACAATTCCCAGTACGAGTGCAATGTAATGAATCCATATTTTAAGAGGTTTTCTCTTCGGAGAATAATTTGGAATCAAAAGCCTCACCGGATATCCATTCTCATGAACGAGACATACGCAAGCCCGAAGAAGACAACCGGCTGGATCAGGAGCGCGATGATATTCCCGAAGATCATGGCAAGGATCTCTGAAAAGTCAAAGTCTGCCAGTTGTTCATACATTACACCGACCGAAATATCCTCGGATGTCTCGTTGATACTTCCCCAGCCCTTCCCCATGACCGGATAAAGCATAGTGCCCGTCATTGCCGGGTTCGTCAGGAAGATCGTGATCTTCTCGTAATTCTTCTGGGGGGAGAAAATGTACTGCAAATCAGCCACCTTCATCGTTTTCTCCCCGCGCTCCTGGGTCTGGCGGTCATACGTCTCCCATGCCTCGCGGTTCTGGTCTTTCATTGCTGAATCGGGAATGATCGTTGGCAGATCCGGTGCCGGGCCGATGACCATGTCCATCACCAGCGGGGAAGTGACCACTGCGGGAATAAACGACCCGAGGGTAACAAAAATGATCAGGGTATAGACAAGCGCTCTCCCGCTCTCTTCACAGTGTGTTGACATCAGGAGCGCGATTGCAAAGTAACTGAAAATAAACAGGAATGTCACGGTACAAAATACCAGGAGCGGGAGCACTTCCGATATGTCCGGGACGATCCCGCAGATAAGCAGGACCCCGAGCGAAACTGCGATGACACACCCGAGGGCAAGGAGAATAGCCGCAATACCGCCAAGGGCTTTACCATTAATCACCTCATCCCGGTATACCGGATGCGAAAGAAGGATCTTCAGCGATCTGCTCTCCTTCTCTTTGGTCACGAGATCAAAACCCAGGGCAATCCCGAGGATTCCTCCGATCATTGCAAAGAGCGTGCTCATCTGGTAAAAGACCTGGAGTACCGACGGCTTAATTCTCTGGTAGAGGTCTTCCGTCAGCATTCTTCCCCAGTCGTGGGACGCGGTAACCTGCAGGTTGTTGTAGGCTGCGACCGATGCAGTGTAATCTGCAATACCGTTGAGGATCCCGATAACGGCGATGACGAGCAGGATCCCGAGGATGAGCAGGAACTTCCGGCTCCGGATGTGGTCGAAGAACTCCTTGCGGGCAATGGCAATCGCACCGGAATCAGTCATGGATCATCAGGCCCCCATCTGTTTCATCTGCTGTGTATACGCCATGCAACAGGACCGTCGTCTTTTCATATTCGCCAGTAAGGTAATTCCTGCAATTCATTTCCCTGCCTCCTACCGGATATCCATTTTCATGAAACTGATATACGCAAGCCCGAAGAATACGGATGGAAAGATCAGGAGCGCAATGAGGTTCCCGGTAATCAGCGAAAGAATCCCGGAGAAATCATAGTCAATTTTCGGTTCGTAATCAATACTTACCCAGATTCTTCGTCCCTGGTTATCGATCTTCTGGACAAGACTTTCTCCAGTCGATCGGTAGAGGACAATGCGGGTCCATGCCGGACTTGTGAGACAGGTCGCGATCTTCTCGTAATTCCTTGTTGGCGAGACCAGGTACTGGATTTCCTTAAGGCCCAGCTCACGATTACCATATTCCCGCAACTGCTGGTTGTACCGGTCCCATGCGTCACGGTTCAGGGTTCCTATCTGGGTCTCGGTACGGTTCTGGGTCATGACCTGGTTCTGCGGGAGCTCCGCAAGTCCCATCATCTGGTCGATAATGACGACGGGCATCTCCGGCTTCCCGCCAAGGATACTTGCCATCACAAGAGGAGAATTTATCACAGCGGGGACCAGGGATCCCAGGACAACAAAGATGATGAGGGAATAAATCAGCGCTTTCCCGCTCTCCTCACATAATGTTGACATAAGCAGGGCGATGGCAAAGCAGGTGAAGATATAGAGGAAGGTGACTAAAGAGAACAAAAGAATCATCGCACATTCCGATACATCGGGCACTAAACCGAGAATAAGCAGGAGGGCAAGCGATGCGACAAGTACTACTCCCAGGGCAAGGGCAATAGCCGCCATTCCCCCGATAGCTTTCCCGTTGATCACCTCGTCCCGGTATGCAGGATGCGCGAGGAGGAGTTTGAGCGACTTGCTCTCCTTCTCCTTGGTGATAAGGTCAAACCCCATGGCGATTCCGAGGATCCCCCCGATTACCGCAACAAGCGTGCTCATCTGGTAAAAGACAATGAGTACAGATGGTTTTACCTTCAGGTAGCTATTGAGCGGCGTGGAGTCATCATCCGCTGGTGAGGAGTATTTTTGTATCTCATCATACCATTTCACTCTTTCATGGTAATCCGCGACGCCGTTGAGCATCCCCACGATTGCAATGATGAGAAGGATCCCAAGAAGGACGAGAAACTTCCGGCTCCGTATGTGATCGAAGAACTCCTTTTTTGCAATGGTGACAACACCCGGATCAGCCATTTTGCGGAACCCCTGCATTCTCGTAATACGAAAGGAAGAGATCCTCAAGTGACGCCCCTTCCCGCCGGATCCCGTGCAGCCGGACGCCGGCCCGTGCACAGGCATCGATGACAGAATCGCTGATATCCGTATGGGTAACAAGGGTTGCAGATTTCCGGTCATCAGAATATTTTACAGAAACAAGGTCAGCGTGGGTAAACACCGGCATCGGGTCACGGGCCTCGATCGTTATCGTGATCCCGGCGTCATTGCCGACATGCAGTTCCCGGCTCAGGTCCTCCCACTTCCCCTGTGCAATCAGCCGTCCTTTCGAGAGGAGCCCGATCGAGGTGCAGACCCGGCTCACTTCCGAAAGGATATGGGACGAGACAAACACGGTCTTTCCCTCCTTTGCAACACCGGCAATGATCCGGCGGTAATCGGCGACTCCCTGCGGATCGAGATTTGCTGTCGGTTCATCAAGGATGATAACAGACGGATCGTTCAGGAGCGCATTTGCGAGCCCGAGCCGCTGCCGCATACCTTTCGAATACCCGCTGACATTTTTCGTTACACCGTCAAGGCCCACGAGCGACAGGAGATCGGCGATCCGTTTCTGGTATTGCGCCCGCTCCATCCGAAACAGTCTGGCGAAATACACGAGATTCTCTTCCGCAGTCAGGCTCGGGTAGAATCCCACGTCTTCCGGCATATAGCCGATGTGCTGCTTGACCGTGATCGGGTTTCTTGCAACTTCGACACCATCGATCAGGCAGCGTCCTTCGGTTGGTTCGATGAGCCCGATCAGCATCAGGATCGTCGTGCTCTTCCCGGCGCCATTGGGGCCAAGGAGCCCGAATATCTCGCCGGATTGGATCTCAGCAGTAAGATCGTTCACTGCCAGGACCCCGTCATACTCTTTAGAGCCTGTCCAATCAGGGTTTTTAGATAAAAACCATCGCTTTTTTTTGTGATTCCGTAACAAAACAAATCCAAAATCAGAGAAGGGTGCTACCGCCGCGACATTTCGGTACCTTTATATAGAGAGC
>JBAZHD010000099.1:0-12650 GCA_041652515.1 Methanoregula sp. | reverse complement strand
GGGGTCTCGATCCTGATCTGCGCCGAGAAGAAGAACATGAAGGCCAGTGTTGCCGCACGGATCTCCCAGTGCATCCTCCCGGCGCCTACCGCGTCTGCGTTTGACGGGTTTCCCGGTGCCGCGTCCCGGTTTTACATACGAATGCACTATTTCGGCGACCGGTATGAAGAGCGGTGCATGGTCGGCAACCGGGAGTGCTGGAAGATCCCGGTGATGGAAGGCGATTACGTGGGAGAGGAACGGTACGGGACCGTGAAGGGGATTGCCGGCGGGAACTTTCTCATCATGGGAAAAGACCAGCGATCGGCACTTGCCGGTGCTGAGGCTGCAATGAAAACAATCACCGGCATGCCGGGTGTCATCACCAGTTTTGCCGGCGGCATTGTAGCAAGCGGCTCCAAGGTCGGGTGCAGCAATTACCGGTTCCCGATGCCGGCAAGTACCAACCATCTTTTCTGTCCGACCCTCAGGGGAAAAATCCGCGATTCGCTGGTGCCTGATGGGGTTGCCTCAATCTACGAGATCGTCCTGAACGGCATCGATGAGACGGTTATTAAGAATGCGATGAGGGCCGGTATCCGGGCTGCGGCAGAGTCCGGGACCGTCATGGATATCGGGGCCTCCAATTTCGACGGGAAACTCGGGCAATACCGCTTCGGGCTCCACGATCTCTTCCGGTAAGCTGGTATCCACACCGTTCTTTCCATGACCCGGTGGTCGGCCGGCAGGGATTTTCCGGAAGAATGCCTGCCAGAAGAAGCCGGATCTTCCCTGTCGTATTTTCTCCCGGTTACTCTTATCTCCATAAAAGGAGAATTACGGGTATGGAACCCATCAGCAAGGTCAACCTTGAACGCATAACAAACGGGATCTATGCCTTCACCATGACCCTGATGGTGCGGAACATCTCAATCCCGCTGCCCGGTGCGATCACGACCGGGGCTGCGCTGGAACATTACCTCGATGTCACGGCGCTTTCAATCGTTGATTTTATCGGGGCGTTCATCATTCTCGCCATGTTCTGGCTTTTTAATTTTCAGATTTTTCATCGCATGAAGACCGTGGATTTCCATTTCATCCATATTCATCTGCTTTCCCTGATGGTTGTGGTCTTCGTCCCATTCACCCAGAGTTTTACTGATGACCGCTCGAGTATCCCCGCTTCCCAGATCCTCTTTCAGATCAATTACCTCATCCTCGCGCTCCTGCTCGTGTATGCATGGCACTATGCCCGGACTCGCCCGGTACTCCTTGAACCAGACATGAATGAACCCGAAGCAGAGTTCCTCGCTAAAAAATTTTTAGTCCCGCTTGGTGTGGCGGTCCTTGGGATTCTCCTGGTCATTGCCGGATTCCCCTACATCGATATCCTCTACCTGCTCCCGTTTGCCATCATCGCGATCTTCTTCCGGAACCCGCCGGGAGACGGGTAATTATCAGGCCCCCGGGGGGGAGGTCCGGAACTTAGCCAGGCATCGAAGACCCGGCAAACAGTTTCGTGCTGAAACCTGACGGGACCGTGCAGCGGAAGAATGATGACAATGATTTTTCCGGGACTTACGTCATGGTCAATGGCGAACTGAACGTCTGTGTTAAGGAAAGCGATGTGACCCCCTGTATTTATGCACCGGTTGAGGCGGATGGTTCCTTTGTGCAGGGCCTGAACACGTACATGAAATATTTTTTTCCCCGTTTCCATGATTGCCTGAAGACCCTGGCTGCATGACAGTGAAACCGCGAACCGGTATTCCGGTACCAGGAATATCCCGCGAATGAGCCCGGTTGTGAGTTCTTTATTGCACATCCGGAGAGAATAACGCCTTGAGCGGGGCAGGGAACGCTCATCAATAAAATCACCCGCTCTCCTTGTATCGCCATCTCCTGCGTGACCATTACCCCGGTTGTCCTGTTCCCGCCTCCGACCACAAACCCCTTTGCATACTGTATCGTACCTTCATGTACAAAACGTTCAGGTTTTTTGTATGAACACTCCATCATCCGGATGCACTCCAGAGCATCCCGTTACCCTGGAACAGCTCGGCTGGACAGAAGAACATAAAAAAGCATTCTCAAAATACACCGGACCCTACATTCCGGGCCGCGTGGCCTGCCGGCAGAAGACCGTATGGGACGTGCTTACCGGGGGCGGGTCTGTTGTGGCCGGGATCTCCGGGGCCATGAAAAAGCTTGGCCGCTTTCCCGCAGTTGGCGATTTTGTCGTCCTGCTCCACCGGCCGGAGGCTGGTGCCTCGACCATTGTTGACATCCTCCCGCAGAAGACGTATTTCACGCGGGGAGCGTCAGGACGTGAAAGTACCGACCAGGTCATTGCGGCAAACATCGATACGGTCTTTATCGTCACTGCGGCCGGCCATGACCTCAACGCCCGCCGGATCGAGCGGTACCTCGCTATCGCCCATGCATCCGGTGCCCGCCCGGTCGTCGTGATCAACAAGTCCGATCTTGCAGAAGACCCGACGCAGCTGGCTGACGGGATCATCCCGGTCACCTCCGGTGTGCCGGTGATCACGGTCAGTGCTGTCAGCGGGACAGGGATCGACCAGCTCGAACAATATCTCTCACCTGGCTCAACGGTTGTCCTCATCGGTTCATCGGGCGTCGGCAAATCAACGCTCATCAACCGGCTCCTGAACCAGCCCGTCCAGGACACATCACACACCCGCGACTATGATGGGAAAGGGCGGCATACAACGACCGTCCGCCAGCTCTTCATCCTGAAAGGCGGGGCGCTCATGATCGACAATCCCGGCATCCGCGAGGTTGGCATCGGTACGGGATCCTCAGGTATCGCCGATACCTTCCCCGACATCCTTGAACTGGCAGAGGGCTGCCGGTTCTCGGACTGCCGGCACGAACAGGAGCCGGGCTGTGCGGTGCGTGAGGCGGTCAGCCAGGGAACACTCTCCGGAAAACGGTTTGAGAACTATCTCCGGCTGACAAAGGAGCTTGCATTCGAACAGGAAAAATCAGAGATCGGGCTTGTCCGGATCGAGAGAAAACGGTGGAAGGCAATAAAAATCCAGGCACGGGATATCAAGAACGCAAAAAGCCGGTTCTGATACAGGCACTCCGTCATGCCCGTGAAGTAACCTGAATTTTTTTTAAGACCCGCAACGGCTCTTCCTGTCTCCCTGCCCTGATCTGGATTGGCCCGTATATGGCTGTGTCAGCGGAGTCTCTGTCGGGCCCCGGCATCCGAAAATTTTATTGTTTCCTGGCAGGTAAGGACTCCCGTATGCCAGTCTGTGTGATGCTTGGAAACCTGACTCATGCTGCCTTTGACCAGCTGGACACCATCGAGCAGCGGGATGAGAAAGCAAAAGAGATCATCGAATCGCTCGGGGGAAAATTGATCTCCCTCTGGTACACGCTGGGCCAGTATGACTTTATCGTCATCTTTGAGATGCCGTCAAAAGAGATGCTCGTGAAATTCTTATCCATTGTCGGCAGGTTCGGGACTGTCCGCACCGAGACCCTGGAGACCATTCCCCGTGAAATGCTGTACAAAATTGCAAAAGAGGTCTGAACGGCCAGCCGGGAAATGGGCAGGAAGACCAGAAATCCCCCGGCCGTTCCTTACGGATCCCGTTCCCGTCAGGGTCGGTCGCGTCCGGGACCGGACCGATATGACCCTGACGCCAGCGGATGCAGGGAGACCTTTGCTGTGGCGGGATTTTTTTTTACAAAATGTTCTCAAGCTTCAGGGTGAGGACGTCAAGACCCCGCTTGACATCGTCAAGATTCTTACCGCCCGTGAGAATGATCTTCCCGGATGAGAAGATAAGAACAACGATCTTCGGATCCGCGATCCGGTAGACCAGCCCGGGGAACTGTTCGGGCTCGTACTCGACACTTTCGAGGTTGAGCGTAACGGTCAGCTTGTTGAGATTGATGTACCTGCCGAGATTATACGAACAGACAATATTGGTTACCGCAACCCGGGGCTCTTTAAGGGGTTTGATACCCGCCGCTTTTAACGCTTTGAGGATGATCGCAAGCCCGTCACCGAGAGCCTTATTGTCCCGGAGGCCGGTCATCACGATCTTGCCTGAAGAGAAGACCAGGACCGCAATCCTGGGATCCGTGATATGATACACCGCACCGGGAAATCGTTTTTTATTGAGCTCGCAGTTCTCGGTCTTCTCTGAAAAATCGACAAGGTCGATGGATTCTGCGATTGCACCGGATGCAACAATGTTTTCGATCTTCAATGATTCATAATTTTTATCGGCCATCCTCATTCTATACAATTCTTACAAGCATAATACTAATTGGCAACCTTTATGGCAGGTAGGCCGGATGTTACCAGATCCCGGAGGAAACGCGTTTTATATCCATGACTGGCCGGCTCCCCCAGTACCGGCAAAAAACCGCGGGTCCAACCGCGGGCCCGCGATATGAGAGCATTTCGGCCGGGTTCATGCTCCCGACCCGATGGAGCAAAACCTATGGGATCGCAGAGGGTATTATCGGGTGTCGGGCCGGCTGTGGCCGGAGAGCGTGGCACAACCGTGATGGATTTATTGATGCAGATGCCCGCTCCATGAGTACAGCCTCCAAAACCACGTCCAAAGGGTAATTTCCCCTGCCAATAACAAATAATTTCTTATAATGCGGATAAATTAGGTAAACCGGATTTTCAATACAAATAAATGTATCATGAGGATTTTGTTATGAATTCACGATAGTTTTTCACCATGGCAGCTGCATTCACGATCTGCCTTCTCTTCACTGCAGGATGTACAAGTACCTCAGCTCCCGCAGGCACTTCTGCTGTCACGTGCCCGCCACAGGTTCAGGCAACCCCGCCATCCACGGCCGTATCGATCAACGCAACCCCGGTCCAGTATGCAGAGGTGAACGGGATTAAACTGGCATACCGTGAATTCGGTGCCGGCGAGCCCCTCCTGCTGATTGCCGGGTTCGGCAGTACTATGGACCGGTGGAATACGACATTCATTGGTATCCTTGCCTCGAAATACCATGTTTATACCTATGACCATCGGGGCATGGGTTACAGCGGCGACGATGATGCGACACCAACGATCCGGCTTTATGCGGACGATGCTGCCGGGATGATACAGGCGCTTGGTTATGACAGCATGCATGTCTATGGTGTCTCCATGGGGTCTTCGACATCGCAGCAGCTTGTTATCGATCACCCTGAACGCGTGCGGAAACTGGTGCTCGATTCCAGCTCCTACAGCATCCGGCTCCCGGAGACCCAAAAACTGTTCGGTCTGATAAATGAGTCTGCCACAGACCCGGATACAGCGAACGGCATCCGCGAAGAAGCCGAGGCAAACCTTGCATGGAACGGTTCATGGGACGGGCTGTCCGGCATTGACAAGGATGTCATGCTCGTTGTCGGTACCAACGATGACCTGACTCCTGATGCAGTCTCAATCCGGATGGTCGGGCGGATCAACGGCTCATGGCTCGTACGGTTCAGGGATATCCCGCATGCCGGTTCCAGTTATGCGCCGGTCCAGTATGGCGAGAACGCACTGGTTTTCCCCGGCATGGACGAGTCGCCGCTGAACAAGTGAATTCTTTTTTTGCCGGGATTCTGTCCGGTTCCCTCAAGAGCAGAGCAGTCATGAGCTGGTGAAACCTTTTCAATACGGGAATGCAGTGTATTTTATGCAAACAACGGAATCTGAAAGGCTGTTACTTATCCAGAAAAAAGAAGAGGTCTGCCAGATCTCTCAGGAAATCCTGGATATCATCCACCAGGAGCAGACAAATGGCGAGGATGTCCTTGAAGTCAAGAAAAAGATGGTCCAGGTTTTATCCTTATTACACATGCTCGCGAGTTACGGATCGCCGAGCAGGGACCTGAATGAACTGACGAAACTTGTCGTCCGCTTCTACCAGTTCCAGAGTAAATCGAGAGACGATATTGTCCTTGGCGTTCCTATTGGTGAATTATTCTGTATTACCGTCAATTCAATCGAATTTTCCACTAGCTGGATTCCCACAATAATCAAATCACCCGTTCCGCCGTTTGATATCCTCTCCAAAAAATAACTGTTTTTATGTTCTGAACAAAGGAAAAACAGGAATTTGGATTCTCATTTTTTTTATGCTCTGGAGAACCAAGCATGAACCGATTCGGTTCACACCCAAATCATGAAAACCGGCAAATAAGGATTTCAACCGTCCTGCTCCGCTGCGGGGACGCCCCGTCGGGGCGGCGACCATCTCTTAAAACAGGTTCTCTCCAAATCAATAAAAAAAAATTCTGAAAAGATCCTGGATTGGCATTACCGGCGCCGGATCGCAAAGAACATAGTACCGATAACGGCTGCCCCGAGAGCAACAGCAGGGTCGACAGGCGATTTCGCTGATGATGGCCATGGAGTGGGCAGGGTTATTGTTGACTTCCGGAGTGTCGTCACGGTTGTAACCGTGATAACAGGAGTGATCGTCTCCGATATATCGTACGTAACCGGCTTGAGCACTGCCTCAAAAACTGTCCGTTTGCCCTCGCTCACGGTAACCGTACCCGTGTAGTCCTCGTAACCTTTTTTCTGGATCCGCACATTGAACGTCCCGGTTTTCTCCGAATAATACGTTAACGCGCTGGTCCCGACCTCGAGCGTCTCCAGCCAGATTGTAGCACCGGGGGGATCGGTCTCGAAATAGACACTGCCCCCGATCCTTTCCGGTGGTGTTGTTGTGACGGCTGTCGTTGCATTTGTGGTCAGTGTCGTATTCAGTGTTTCAGCGGATACCGTCCCTGCCAGGACCGTGAAGAACAGGAATGCCAGACCGATTAATAAGGAGAATTGTTTCATGCCATACCTTCCCGAGTGATAACCTGAATGAATGACCATGGTGCCGGAACCTGTTTTTTTTAAAAGGGACTACCGGTTGCTTTCCCGGTATCCCGCTGCTGCAACGCGGTACACTATTAAGAGAAATGATGTCAGCTGGGCTAAATAAATTCATATGATGGCTGAAATTCAGATAACCGGATGTTACCTTTCCTGTGATCCGTCTGATCACGATGGAAAATTCATTTCTCTCATCCACCGGAGACCCCCGGCCCGGGACGGCCCCGGCCGGTGCCGGGAGCCGGGGGCCGCCCGTTTATGGCCGCATTTTTTCGGGGATAAAACCAGTATTCTTTTATCCGCCCGGCGCCCACGTCCTGCTGATGTCGCAATCCGTCCGGAATTCCTCGTTTATCCTTGCTGCAATCCTGGCTGGAGCGCTGGTCCTCGCTGGCGGCTGCGTTTCAGAACAACCCTCGCAGGTCGTTTCCGCTGCACCTTCCGCGGGAGACCTGACATTCTATACCGAACAGTTCCCGCCCTATAACTACCAGGAGAACGGCACCCTGAAAGGCCTGTCCGTTGAACTTCTCGAAGCTGTCACCGAGAAAACCGGGATAAAGGTGACTCCTGACAAGGTACATCTCGTTTCCTGGACCGAAGCATACCAGACCGTCATTGCCACGAATAATACCGTGCTCTTCTCCACCGGCAGGCTTCCGGAGCGGGAGAACTCCTTCAAATGGGCAGGGCCCATCCACACCTATTCCACGGTCCTCTTTGCGCGACCGGACCAGAAGATTGTGATTGCGGGGCCTGACGATCTGAAGGGATACCGGATTGGTGTGATTATGGATGCCGTCGGGGTGAAGCAGCTGCTCGGGAAAGGGGTAAACGAGAGCCAGCTCGTGACCGGGACCAACGCTTCGGTGCTTATCGCAAAACTCGCTGGTGGCGAGATCGATCTCTGGGCCTACCCGGAGCCTACCGGACGGTACCTGACAGGGCAGCAGACCGGTAACCCCGGCACGTTCGAGATTGTATACACCCTGCCGCACCTTGAGCTCTGGTATGCGTTCAACAAGGATGTCCCGGACTCGACCGTGCACTCTTTCCAGCAGGCACTGGATGATATCAAAACTGAGAACGATTCATCGGGTAATACAACCTACGAGCGGATTGTCGCACGGTATACCCGGTAATCCTGGTTAACCCTTGTCCTTTTTTCACGCATCGTGCTCTTTATCAGACATTTCAGCAAAGGATTATGCACAGCCCTGCCATCCGGCAGGTTTATCCTGGTGATTCATCATTGCCCTCCCGACAACGCCCCCTGCCCCCAGTCCCCTGCGAAAATTATCCCCCGGGCTGCAGATCCTCATCGCACTCTGCATTATTGCCGTTATTATTGTCGCAGTCATCATCCTGTTCCGGCCCATTCCCGGCCCGGCCCCGGTCCCCGCGGACAGCCCGACAGTCCATCTTAAAATTCTCGCGATCAATGACTTCCACGGGCAGCTGCCTGACGGGCAGACGCTTGATCGGCGGCCAGCCGGGAGTGCGCCGGTGCTGTCCTCCTACCTTCGGACGGAGATGGAGCCCGCGAATGCGGACATGGTCATCGTTGCCCTGCCCGGCGATATCGTGGGGGCATCTCCTCCCGAATCCGGGCTGCTCCTTGACGAACCGACCCTGCTGTACTTCAACGGGTATGCCAATTCCAACTGCACGATTGGATCGCAGGATGATGATACGTCCTGCAACATGGTTGCCGGTCTCGGTAACCTCGAGTTTGGCAAGGGTATCCCGGAGCTCATGCGTAAGATTGACGGCGGGGATGGGAGTGCCACTATCCCCCGGCTCGTTGAACCATACCCGGGTTCGCGGAGCACCTATACCTGTGCCAATGTTGTCTGGAAAGCCAACAATACTCCCATCCTCCCCCCGTATGCGGTGCGGATGGTGAGCGGAGTCCCGGTCGCCTTCATCGGAGCGGTGACAACAAACACGCCCCGCATCGAGAAAGCGGAAAACATCGAAGATGTCCTGTTTCTGGACGAGGCTGAATCGATCAACCGGTATATGCCGGAGATCCATGCCCGGGGCATCCACGCGATCATTGTCATCCTGCACGAGGGCGGGACCCAGGACGCCTACACCGGCCCCACGCGATCGAACACAACCGTGACCGGCCGGGTGACGGATATTGTTCCCCTGCTCGATCCGGATGTCGATGTAGTACTGTCCGGCCATACACATGCGTTCACCAACACGTACCTCAACAATTCCGGGGGAAACCCGGTGCTCGTGACCCAGGCGTGGAGTTACAGCAGGGGGTATGCAGACATCGATCTGATCATCAACCGGACAACCGGGGAGATCGTACAGAAATCAGCGGAGGTTATCCCGGCTTATGCGGACCAGGGCCCCGGGATAAGCCCGGACCCAGAAGCCGCCGCGTTCCTTGCAGCGGATGAGAAGATCGTGGAACTGGAAGTCGGGGAACAAATCGGGCGTGCTGCCATTGATATCACCCGCGATAAAACACCGGCGGGAGAGTCGGCAATGGGAGATATGGTGGTGGACAGCCAGCGGGCTGCAATGAAGACGGATGCAGGATTCTCAACCGCCGGTTCGGTGCGGGCCGATCTGGTGCAGGGAACGATCACGTGGGGCAACCTGTATGCGGTCCAGCCGTTTGCCGGTACCGTCCTCTCGATGACCCTGTCCGGCGACCAGATCCGGCGTGCGCTCGAACAGCAGTGGCAGGAGCCGCTTCCCCCGCACAACCTCATGGTCTCCGGGATCGTGTACACGTACGATCCCGCCCGCCCGGCCGGCAGCAGGGTCGTTAACGTGACGATCAACAACCGCCCGCTGGATCCCAAAGCGAACTATACCGTATCCATGGCGGACTTCCTTGCCGATGGCGGCGACGGGTACACAACCTTCAGGGAAGGAACGAATATCACGAACGGGCCGATTGATGTCGATGCCCTGGTTGCCTACACGGCTTCCCTGCCGCAGCCGGTGAATGTTACGACTGATGGGAGGATCCGGAGGACTGGCTGAAAATTCGGGCTCCGGAATTTTTCATAGGGTTTCCTTTTTTTTGGCCCGGGCGGGATGCGTTGATCAGGTCTCCCAGTGCAGCACGTTCCGCACCACGGACCAGCGGGGTTCAACCGTGCCCGGGATATTGCCAAGCACCCAGTAATCGTATTTTTTATCCAGCATCCCGTAGTCCCTCTCCATCATAATCCAGTAGTTCAGTACGAGGAGGTAGGATTCGCTGCTGTTCCGGGCAACGGGATACCCGTACATCATCAGGTAGGAATCGTAGGGTTCGATGATGGCCACATCGAAGAACGGGTACAGCAGGGTCAGGGTATACCCCTCCTCCGCGGGGATTATCAGGGCATCCGCTTTACCTGCTTCGAAGAACTCCTCCCGCGAGTCGATCGGGACGATGATTGCGCGGGGAAGCAGCTTCCGGGCAACCGTGACCATTACCGTGTTGTTGAAGACGGCAACTCTCAGGCCGTCCATCTTCTTTACGTTCTCCAGTTGCGTGAACTCTGTCTTTTTCCCGTCCGGTACAACGAATGCCATGTGGACGGTAACGACCGGGTCGGTGAATTTCATCTGTTCGAACCTCTCCTGGTTGACCATGACTGCCGCCATGATGATGTCGCAGTAGCCGCTGTCGAGCGACTCGGCAAGGGTGGTCCCCGTGATCGGAACGAACTCGATCCGGGAAACGTTCAGTGTCCGGGCCAGGTCGTAGGCCATCTCGACATCGTATCCCACCAGTTCGCCCCTGCCGTTGAAGAATACGAACGGGACGTTGTTGCTGTTGTACCCGACACGGAGCACACCCCTCTCCCGGATCTGCCGGACCTCATCGCTCCTGCCATTATCCGTAGGAACGATGGCCGGGACATCTTCCTTATGCAGGTAGACCGTCGTGTTCACGACACTGGTAAGCGGTCTTCCCACCCGATCGGGAGGCAGTTCGATCCGGGAGATCTGGTCGCCGCCGTGATAGGTACCGGCCAGCAGGTACGTGAAACCCACATGCAGCCCGGCAATCAGGAGGGCTGCCAGCAGGAGAACGGCCAGGAGTGACATGGCGGCCCTCTTCCACCGGAACCGGGCCCGGTTCGTAGTCAGGGCGATGGTGATAGTGGTGAACGCGAAGATCGATATGACGCTTAAGGGGGCTACAAAGGCCTGGCGCAGGATCCCCGAGCTGATGTACAGGTTGTACGCATCTGCAGGGAGGTGCATTAAGTCCAGGAGCGATATCACCGAGACCTTGGATGAGCCAAAGAAACTCGGGATCCCGAGCACGATCAGCTGTACCTGCTCCATGAGGTCCAGCGGGTTCTGGTATAGCCAGGCCACGAAGAGGATAAAAAGGAAGGGGACGAGCCCGCCCAGCAGCGGGAAGGTGTAGGCCACGGGCACCAGGATCTCGCTGTACGACCGTATGTCCCCCGGGTCCTGTTCATCTCCGGCCCGGCCTGTATCATTTCCGCTGTTGGTATCAGGATCCCGGTCTCCTTTCCGGTCCGTATCGCTTGCGTTGCCGGTACCGGGCCTCTGGTCCTGGCCCTGGAAGAGCTTCTCCACTCCCTCGGAAATCAGCGGGAGGGTGATGAATTCCGTGCCGGTCGAGAACGCGAGAAGCATGGCACGCGAGGATGCGGCAAGGATGTCCCGGTAATGGAACGTAGTAAAACAGGTGACCAGCAGCGGCATGACCACGAGTCCGAGCAGGACAGCGGCAGCGGCAAGGGTAATTAAGAATACCTGGAGTTCCAGGAACCCCTCGATGGTCAGGGTCCCGGCCATCACGGCCGTGATGACAAAGATGCCGACCGGAAATGTTGCGGCAATGATGTGCGTCATGCGGTCGAGCGCCCGCAGCAGGGCGCGGAGTATGCTCAGGATCGGGCCGCTCCCGTCGTCCAGCATCAGGGCAAAGCCCAGGAACAGGCAGAAGAGCACGGTGGCAGGGATGATCCCGTCCGATAAGGACAGGAAGGGATTTGAGGGTATGAACTGGTCGATGAGGTTGATATCGTTCTTTGCGACAAGATCCTGCGTGCTGAAGAACGAGGCCTCCATCCTGGGGGGAAATGCCAGCTGGAAGGAGAAATATCCTATGACACAGATTGCCCAGAACAGCAGGAGGATCAGGCCCGCTTTGAGGGCGATTGCTTTTGCCGTGTCCCGCTTCAGGCTCCCGATACCGACAATCAGGGAGAGTGCGACGGAAGGCAGGATCGTGATCTGCCAGATCTTGATGAATGCCTCGCTCGCGGGTTTCATGACCGAGCAGAGGTCCCCAAAGAACAGCCCGGTGAGAATCCCGAGGATGAAACCTGCCAGGATCCAGCTCGTGAGGTTCAGGCGGGGCAGTCTCATGGTGTTTTTCCCACCCGGCCCGGGGTCACGGGTAAACGATTGGCCGGGATCGCCGGATACCCGCATGACCGCAGACCCCCGGGAGATGCCGATTCAATCATCATGTACCCGTGATCATATCCGGCGTCTGGTGCGGTCCGGGCTTCAGGTGCAAGCGAATATTACCTTCATCATTATTTAACCGTTGCCGGGGGAGATTGCCGTCCGCAAAGAACCGGTCCGGTTGTGGGCCGGACGTACATTTCACCCACGGTGATTCCCCGGGAGCCGCCCGGGAGGTGGCGGATGGGGGGACAGGATTTGTGAATGCGATAAAATTTTACCGCTCGAAGGGAACTACAACCGGCAGACGGAGCCTGCAAGAATGTGATTTTTAAAAAATCCCCTCATTTATGCATTATCTCCGGGCTCACGCCC
>JBAZHD010000098.1:0-12721 GCA_041652515.1 Methanoregula sp. | reverse complement strand
CAGCGTGACAAAATCCATCGGGATTGTCGTCTCCCAGAGCGGTGGCGGGATCACGGTCTTCCGGGACGGGCGGATCGTGAAGAAGATCACGCTGTGATCAAAATTTTTCTTAAAAAAATCTACGATCATCCGAGGGCTCCCCGCCTCAGGGCCCCTCGCGGGGCACGGCGGGGCAAGACGGTTTCTTAAAGAAACGAAAAGGGTTTCTCAATTACAGAATGCAGTAATTGATCCGCCGCGGGGCGCTCCCGCGGCGACCTCCACTCTCGTTTTCCCGGAAACCGGGATTGCCACGCCGTGCCGTACCGAGGCCCTGAGATAGGGAGCTGTCGAATAAATGTTTTTTTTTAAGATCATCTGTCAGATCTAAAAATTTTATGAAAGGTGTTTTTCGTCACTCCCCGTGCCGGCACTCCATCGTGTCGGTACTGCACCGGTGATTTCCGATTACGCCGACCGCCTTGAAGGCATCCTCGAGGTCCGGGAAATTGGGGATCTGGGCATCACGGAGGATGCGGAGCGGTGTCTTCATGCTGTCGCCGCCGATCATGCAGCCCACGATCATCTTGTGGGTGTGTTTTGAGAAGCGGACAATCTCGTTCGCCACCCGGATCGGGTCCGAGATTGCTGACGGTACTGCGATGACAAACGCGATGTCCCAGATCTGCTGGTTTTTGATCATGATGTCGAATGTCCGCGCAAACCGGTCGGCACTTGAATCGCCAACCATGTCGATCGGGTTCGCCCGGCTCCAGTCCGGTGGCAGGACAGCATCCAGTTCTTTTACGAGTTCTTCGGGAAATTCTACCATCCTTATCCCGTTCTGCTCGGCATAATCGGACGAAAGGACGCCAAAGCCGCCGGCATTGGTTATGACAACAGCACGGGTACCTTTGGGGTATCCTTCCGATGCCAGGAGCTCGGCAGTCTGGAATGCTCCCCGGATCGAGTTCACCGGGATAACACCGGCCTGGCGGAACGCGGCCATGTATACTGCATGGCTCCCTGCTAGCGACCCGGTATGGGAAGATGCAGCTTTCTGCCCTACGGCGGAGGCGCCTGCCTTGATGGCAACGACGGGTTTATCCGGTGTGATCTTCATCACAGTCTCCATGAACCTCCTGCCGTACCGGATCTGCTCGATATAGAGAATGATTGCTTTCGTGTTGGGATCACTGCCGGCAAACAGCACGAAGTCCTCGAATGTCAGGTCAGCCTGGTTGCCGACGCTGACAACCTCAGAGAGGCCAATCTCTTCCGGCAGGCTCCAGTCCACGATGGTTGTGATGATGGCCCCGCTCTGCGAGATGAAAGCGATCTTTCCCGGCTTGGGTGAGACCGGGTCAAAGGTTGTGTTGATTCCCTGGTGGGGGAGCATGAGCCCGAGACAGTTCGGTCCCATGATACGGATCCCGTACTGGCGGGCGATGGCAAGGACCTCTTTTTCCAGCATGCGACCAGCCTCACCGGTTTCGCGGAACCCGGAGGAGATGATGATCACGAGCGGGATCTTCTTCTCCCCGGCATCTTTCATGACCTGCGGGACGCCTTTTGCCGGGATCGCGACAACTGCTGCATCCACGTTTTCCGGTATGGTTGAAAGCGACGGGTAGGCTTTGCGCCCGAGAATCTCTGTCGCTTTCGGGTTGACCGGGTAGAGCGGGCCGGGAAACGAAAGAAGGTTTCTCGTGATCGAATAGCCTACCTTGTTCGGGTCCTGCGAAGCCCCGACAACGGCGATGGACCGGATGGTGAGGAGCTGGTCCGAAAGCGCCGGCCTTTCGTCCATGACCGCTGGTGCCGGCGCATCATCAATGTATACCCGGGCATCAACCGCACACCCGCCTTTCTCGTACAGGACCAGCGGGTTGAGATCGAATTCAACGATGGTGGGGTCTGAAAAGAACAACCGGGCTGCAGCAGCGATCGCGGATACGAATGCCTGCTCGTCCCGTGGCGGCTGGTTCCGGTATCCCCTGATGAGCTGGTAACTCCGGAGTTCGCGCACCATGGTTTTGATCTCGTTCTCATCAACCGGCAGTACCCTGATCGAGACATCGCGCAGTAACTCGACCAGCGTTCCCCCGGCGCCGATGGTAATTACCTTGCCAAACGTGGGATCGGTCTTTCCCCCAATGATAAGTTCGAGGCCCGGGGCGAGCTGCTGTACCACGATGATACCGTCAATCACCGCGCCGGGAATTTTCTCCCGGACGTTCCGGGAGATGGTATCGAACGCAGCCGTTGCGTCGGCCGGTGACCGTATGTTGAGGATGACCCCGCCGGCATCAGTCTTGTGCACGACATGCTGCGAGATCACTTTCATCACGACAGGATAGCCGATCGCATCAGCAGCTTTCTTTGCTTCTTCCGCCGTTCGTGCAACAGAAAAACGCGGGACCGGAATACCGGCACTTTTTAAGAGTTCATAGCCTTCCGCTTCCGGGAGTAACTGTCGTGCCATGGTAAACCTGTCCTGATACCGATTGTATGGATACTGAATATCGATGCCCCGGTTTATGAGGATTGTCCAGTGAAGGACTCTGTTATCTCTTATAGGGCACGTTTGTCTTCAGAGCAAGGGCGAGATCGTTAAGGGTGGGGGAGATCTCCCGCTCCCGCAAAAACCGCTCGCTGATTATCTCGGCAAGGCTCCCGTGTTCGATCCGGTCTTCGATGACCGGGAGATAGTGTCGTTCTTCCGGCGTTGCATGATCCCACGCCATGGTATACACCTGCTGCAGTTCCGGCCGGAACGCTGCAGTGCCATCCCGGATCGCGTCCTCCGTGAGCGCCAGCAGCGCATCCTGCTCCGTCTGAACCGGCAGGGCCCTGCATCGCAGGAGGGATTGGATGAATGCACAGACCGCCATGTCCGACCGGATGCAGTCCTGCTCGTCCAGTGCCTTGATCTCGAGACACTTCCGCGAGAACCGGATGATAACGCCCCCCGAGTTCACCCACTCTTCGCACAGAATCGCCGCGTCCCTCTTTTTGAGTTCAGCGAAAATATCTTCCTGTTCCCGCCGGTAATCCTGGACTGATCCGATCTTTTCCGGGATAATATGGTTGCAGATCAGGGGGATCTCCTTCTGGTTCTCGCGATAGTAGTGGAGCCGGTTATCGGCCATGCCCGTGCTCCGGCCCTCCACGATCGGGGAGGCCGCCGTAACCGCGATAAGGTACGGCAGCAGGCTGCGGAGCCGGTTGTATTGGGTGACGAGATCTTTCTCCCCGCTGTACGAGAGGTTGACCTGCAGCGCCTGGATATTGAGCCACCCGTGCTGGCGGATAGTGAAGAGCCGGTCGTAGGCCTCGTAATACTCCCCTTCGTCATGGTCCCAGACCGCTGTCTCCTCAAGCTTCAGGGTCGGATGCATCCCGAGCCCGAGCAGCTGGTAGCGGTCGCGGAATACCCGGGAGAATTTGCGGACGCCCCGCATCAGCTGGTCCTCCAGCACCGCGATGGAATCCGCGTGGTTGCGGGGGACCATCTCGATGACGGTCTTCTGGAGTTCTTTTCCGAGTTTCACGTCCCCGAACAGGATCTCGCTCTCGAAACTCCCGCAGATGGTTTTCAGGATTATGTCCGAGACCGGCAGCGGGTTGAACTGCGGGTCGTTGATGGAGAACTCGTGTTCAGTGCCAATGGTCATGATCAGGATATTCCCTCGGTATCTCGGCTACTTTCTCCGTCTCCGGCTCATCGATCCTGCAGATCGCTTCCAGTTCCTCGTCCGTCAGGTTCCGGACAAGGTGGGTAATGCTCTTTTTTGCAAGGGCAAACTGGTGCCCGTACGCCTCCGGATCTTCACGGAGCAGACCAACAACCGGGCAGATGGTCTCATATTTCAGGAAAATTTCAATGATATCGCCTTTGACGTCAAAGGTGAAGGGGCCTGCACGGCAGGTCTCCGGCTTGATAGTGTGAATCGAGCATTTATTCCCGTTGCAGAAGATGCAGGTGCCATTCTCCCGCGTCCTGACCGCACGGTACCCCCGCCATTCAAAGGATGCTTCGGGCACGCCTTCGCTGACAAGCCGCTGATAACAGTGATCGGAAAGCGGGGGGTGGGCTTCGTTGCAACAGCGCCCGCCGCACTGCATGCAGACAGCCTCGGCGCGGGTAAACCAGTCCTGTGTCATGGGGTATCACTGAGTAAAAAGGCAGGTTACGATCTTTTCGTAAACGTCCGGGTAATTATTGTCTTCACCGCTCTCAAGGGAGGGGTTGTCGTTTACCTCAATAACATACGCATCCCCGTTATTATTCTTTATGTCCACCCCGTACAGGCCGTTCCCTACGGCATTTCCCGCCTTGATCCCGAGCCGGACAACATGGGGAGGGATGGCATTTTCCGGCACGCTCTCGACATCGCAATAGACGATATGGCCGTTCACCGATGCCTGGATCTTGAAGGTGACCGACGGGATCGTATACTTGCAGGCATAGAGCAGTTCCCCGTTGAGCACCCCGACCCGCCAGTCGTATTTACTCTCGATATACTGCTGGGCTACGATCCAGTCAGAGAGCTTGATGAACCTCCGCGCAACCTGGAAGAAGCCGGAGATATCGTTCACCTTCTCGACGCGGAGCGAGAACGAGGTGGACGGTTCCTTGACGATGATGGGCGTGCCGAGTTCTTCAAAGAGGCGGGTGATCCGTTCTTCGGTGAGATCGTTCTTCGAGAGGAAGACCGTCTTTGGGATCGCGACGTTCTTTTTCATCATGTGGGAATACATGTTGATCTTGTCAGAACAGATCCGGATCGAGGCCGGGTCATCGATCACCGGGATGTCATGGAACGCAGCCATCCGGGCTGCCACGTACGTGACATTCATCGGGTCGGTACGGGCCCGGATAAAGAGGGCGTCCATCTTCGGGATCCTGGTGATATCGACCGGGAAGATGAAGTCAACAGCATGACCCATCCCCTCAGCCACATCGCGGCAGTGGATCAATGCCGTCAGCTGTTCGGCGCTGGAGAGGGTTTTTCTGTCAACGAAGATGCCGAGCCTGCTCATAGGAACTCCTGGTGCGCGAGATATGCGGAGAGGAGCGCCCGTTCATCACTGGAGATCCGCGAGTATTTGGTAGGGGAGAGCGATGAGAGGCGGTATTCCCTGCCGGTCCTGACAAAGACCGTGGTCACGAGCGGGATGGAAAATATCTGGTATATCTTCTCTGCAAGGCCGGAAATAGCAGCGCACGAGTCAGTGGTCCTGCCAAAGATGCTGACGCAGGAATGGACGGTTGCATCGGGCGGGATCTTCTGGTAACAGAACGGGTACTTGCCCTTGTTCGTTACGTGTGCGATGACCTCTTTTGCCTTCATATCGTCACTGACAATGAAAAAATCAGCGCTGGTGGCAAAATAGTTCAGGCCGTAGATGATTGAAGGCAGCGGGACGAAGCCCTGCGAGATCCCCCAGTCCACCACCGGTATACCGGCAAGTTTTGCCCGCTCAAGGCACATTGGCACGACATATGCGTCCAGCACATCGCTGCTTTTGGGCCTGACATTTTTCCCGCACAGTTCGTTGGTGAGGATGGTATAGTACGGTTCGGTCTTGTAGGAATAATCCTCGCTGATCACGTGCAGGATGCCGTCCCGTTCGATGACATGGAGCGAATCCCTGAGTAATCCCGTCTCCCGGTGGCCGTTGACCTTCTTTGAATCGCCGGATTCCCTGTGCAGGTGTTTTTCCTGTACTTCATGTTCCCCGAAGTGGACGGGAGATGCAGGGGATGGCGGGGATGCAGTATTCCCGGCGGCTGCCGGACCAGACGATCGCACCGCCCCGTTATGTCTGCTGCTCATATCCCTGTCAACCTGCCATATGCCCGGGAATAAACAGGTCTCCGGGGGGATCGCGCTGGCTCTGGCCTGGCAGTTCTGCAGGCAGGAGCCGGGTTGAATACCCTCCCTTTTTCCGGGATCACACTCCCTGCGTGAACAGATAGTCTCCCGTTCTGTGCACTAAAACAGTCGAAGAACCCCCGAGGGTCTTCTTCATCGTCGTCATCGTTGAGACATTCGTCCATGTTCAACACAAATCCAGCGTACCTGCTGGATTATTGGAGAAGAGCTATATTGCGCCGGGTTTAAAGAATTTTGCACCCCAGCGGGTTTTGCCGGATATTACCCGGGGGGACCTTTTTGCTTATCAGTCTCATGCAATTTTCCGAGGGGATACCAGGATCTCCGCCGGTTTTGTCCTGCACTGTCTCCCTGCATAACCTTGATAATCTCTTATCACCATCAGTAATCAGAATGCATATACCAACACCCATGGAACTCCGGACGCGCCGCGAAGCGCTGGGACTGAAACAGACGGAGCTTGCCAGACGGGCAGGTATCAGCCAGTCCATGGTTGCCCGCATCGAGGCAGGCAATGTCGATCCCCGGGTCAGCACGTTAAACAAGATCATTACCGTGCTGAACAGCGCGGAACCCAAGAAAATCCGGGCTGCCCAGATCATGCATACACCGGTCCTTTCCGTGCAGCCGCAGGACGCGATCTCGCGGGCAGTGGACATTTTTGAGAAGAACAATATCTCCCAGCTACCGGTAATCGAGCGGGGCATTCCGGTTGGCTGCATATCCGAAGCGGTGATCGTCAAGGCCATTGAACAGCAGCGCCTGCATAAGACTCACCTGTTCACGGTCAGGGACTTCATGGAGTCAGGGTTCCCCACGGTGCCGCCGGATATGGATGTGGAAACGGTGATCAATATCCTCCAGAAGAACCATGCGGTGCTGGTGGTGGAAGGAAAGACGGCGCTCGGGGTTATCACCAAGCACGACCTGATATCGCTGATTTTATAGCCGGGTTTCCGGCCTCACCCTGATGCCGGGTTTTAATAATCTACGTTTTTTTTGATCTGGAGAAACGAGTATGAACGTATTCGGTTTACACCCAAACCATGAAAATCATGTAAATACTGGATATTGGGAGGGCTCCCCGCCTCAGGGCCTCGGTACGGCACGGCGGGGCAAGATTGGTTTCCGGGAAAACAGGGAATTGAGGCCGCCGCGGGAGCGCCCCCGCGGCGGATCAGGACGGTTGAAATGAATATCTGCCGGTTTTCATGATTCGGGTCCGATCTCCCGCTCATGTGCATTTCTCCAGAGCAGTTTGTTCCCCTACTCAGGAATCCGCCCGGGCTGCTCTCCTTACGACAACATGCCGTTGCGGGTTGCTTACTCTTGCACTGTGTAAAAAAAAGGAATCCCAGGTTTTTCAGAGTTTCGAGACCAGGTCGCGGAGCACAACACCCGGGTCCTTTGCCTTGACCACGCTCGATGCAAGGAGCACGCCATCCGTCCCGAGGTCGATGGCGATCTTCACGCATTCCCCGGACTGGATGCCGGCCCCGGTCAGGACTTTGACTTTCGGGTTCACCGCGTGGACGGTGGCAACCGACCTCTTTATGATCTCCGGGTTTGCTTTCGATACCGAGACGCCGCTGCCGATCAGTTCAGGGGGCTCGATGGCCACGTATTCCGGAAAGAGTGCTGCTGCGGCTGCGCTGGCGGCTTCGTTGTTTGTGCAGACCACGGCTGACATCTTCTGTGCCTGCAGTGCCCGGATCGCGGCGTCAATATCCGCAAGCGTCAGGCGCCGCTCCGAGTGGTTCACGAGTGACCCGGCAGCGCCGGCTGCTTTGATTGCATCGGCGGTGATATGGCCGGTGTGGGCGCCGGGTTCGACACCGTCCACGTGCTGGGCATACACGGGTATCGCGAAATGGTGGGCGATCGGGTGAAGGTCGATATACGTGGGGGCGATCCCGATGGTGACGCCGCTCTCCCGCGCAACAAGTTCTGCTGCCTGTGCGATCATATGGGCACGGCCGCCCGTCCCTTCTTTGTAGCTCTTCAGGTTGACAAGGATCAGTGGTGAAGGCATGGTTCCTGCTCCGAGGACTCTCGGTTTTTGTCCTTATTACTCCATGAGGGTTTAATTATCATCAATATTCGTACCGGTTTTTGGTATCTTCTGGATCAACGCTTCCGGAATCCCATCGTCAGTTCTGCAAAAAACGGTACGTTCCGGGTCGTTCCTATTCTTTGAGACCCCGGAGGAAGTGCCCGGCGGTAATTCCCCCGTATGCGAGTGGCATTATCCGGTCTTTCAGGAGCCCGGTTTTTTCTTTTGTCCCGGTAGTGTCGTTGTTCTGGCGGGTCGCATCACGATAGATCCGGGTCATCGCTCCGGCATATGCACCGGTACGTCTGCGGGCATCGATCACGATCTCCCTGATACCGGCGTTCCGGATCGCGGGCAGGTGATCGATGAGGCAGGTCTCGACCGCGTTGCCGATCCGGGTCCGGCATTCGCCATCGCTCCGGAATGGGAAGATGTGCCCGGTTGTATCCTGGATTCCCCAGAAAGCAGCCGCACCTCCTTTATCGCTGCCGGCCCTGCAGTGGTGCACCAACTCAGTGAGACAATCTTCCGTGATCATTGCCTCGCTGATGCCCTGCACGATGAGGGCAAAGGATGCATTGCAGCCTTCCCGTCGTGCAGCAGGAATGAGTTCCCTGCATTCGTTCCCGGACAGTTCCGGCGAGAGCGTGAAGGACCGGAAGGGCGGGGAGAGGTTGCAGGCCGAGCGGTGGTTGAAGGTGTTGAGCCCGGCAGCGCCGGAGAGGGCCATGCCGGGGACAAGTGTCCGGATCGCGTGTGCCACTCCGGTGTTCTCCACCATGCACTCCTCAAGACCATCCTTATGCAGGAGGTCAATCTCCGGCAGCACTGCTGCGAGGTAATTGTCGCGGGTGATCCGCGGGAGTTTCAGCACAAAGCGGGCACCGGCATCACGGCAGATTTTCATGGCTCCGGTTACCTGGTGCCTGACGGACCCGGGATTGTCTCCTGCATCCGTCCGGCACAGGTGACGCGGCAGCACAAAAGCCGGCTCAAAACAGATGCTGGTGCACCCCTCCTTAACCGCCATGGACACGGCCTCCGGTGTATCGGCATATACGGTGAGGCTCAGGTTTGCCGGTGTGGTTACGGTCTCGTCGCTGGTATCCGGCAGGGCCGGGGGTTTTGTAAATACGGCGTCAAGCCTCTTGTGAGATCCCGCAACCTCTTCTTTTGTGGGGAGAGAGGCTGCCAGCAGTTCTTCTTCCACGCGGGTAAGGAATTCCCGGCGCATGCTGTTGAGTTCGCTGACCGGTGCAAAGAGCGTGCCATCATAGGCAAGGGAAACGTCCCGTATACCGAAGGGGGTATCGCCGCTCTTCCTCATCTGGGTTTCAAGCTGGTCTGGTAAGAGCGGGCGGGACCGTGCCGGAACGAGCGTGAAATCCGGCTGGTGCGATACCCGGATTTCTTTTCCCGTCCCGGATTCCAGCCGGCCTTCCATACGGATCTTCCCAGCAGTATCGACCGTGATACTGATATCGAGCGGGACCCTCTGGATAAGATCGGCAGGAGGGCGGGCAATGATCTGCCGGGCCCGTGTCTCCAGGTCGAGCGAGGATGTTATGAAGAGTGACGAGCCGGGAACAACCCGCCGGGGGACAAGGAACGTGATGATCTTTTTGTCGTGTACCTGCGGTGCATTATTGAGGGAAAATCCCCAGTCTTCGCTTTTCTGTGACGGGTCCGTAAAGAGCAGCCCGTCGCCGGTTGCCGGCACCATCGTCCCGTTCAGGTGCACCGTCACCATCCCGCTCCGCTCGTCCTGTTTTGTTACCGTACCAATGCAGATCCCCCGGTTGTCCGGTGCCGTACGGGCCATGACCTTCCCGTGCCGGTCGCCGAACAGGTACCCGTTTGTGAATCCCCGGTTGAATGCCATGAGGAGGTCCCGTTCCGCTTCCGTTGACGGTTTCCAGTTCCCTGCAACAATCGCATCGAGCGCCCGCCGGTACGTGGAGACGACGATGGCAACATATTCCGGCGATTTCATCCGCCCCTCGATCTTCAGCGAGACGACCGGTGCGCTGACCAGTTCCGGCAGGTGGCGGTACGTACAGAGATCTTTTGGCGAGAGGAGATACCGGCCGGGAGTCCGAAGATCCCGGACCCGTTCCGGCCTGCCGTATGCATCCTGCTCTCCTGTCACAAGCGTATAGGGCTTCCGGCAGGGCTGGGCGCACATGCCCCGGTTCCCGCTCCGTCCCCCGATGACTGAAGAGAGGAGGCACTGGCCCGAGTAACTGTAGCAGAGCGCACCATGGGCAAAGACCTCGAGCCCGACGCCCGTGTGGCGGGTCTTTTCTGCGATGGTGTGGATCTCCGCAAGCGCAAGTTCGCGTGCGAGGACAACCCGGGAGAATCCCTGTTCCGCTGCCCACAGGACGCCGTCCGTGTTGTGGATGGTCATCTGGGTGGATGCATGAATGGTGAGGTTGGGAACGATCTCCCGTGCCAGCGAAGCGACGCCGGTGTCCTGCACCAGCACGGCATCAACGCCGGCTGCGTATAACCAGATGAGGTATTCCGCCACTCCTTTGAGTTCGCGGTCGTGGATGAGGGTATTGACCGTGACATAGACCCGGACGCCCCGGGCATGGGCAAGCCGGATCCCTTCAATAATCTCCTCGTCAGAAAAGTTTGCGGCAAATTTCCGGGCCCCGAACCGTTTCCCGCTCAGGTAGATCGCATCGGCGCCGGCTGCAATGGCTGCCCGGAGTGATTCCGGCGAACCTGCCGGTGCGAGCAGTTCCGGCAGAGCGGGCAGGGATCCCAGGCCGGCGGTTCCGGATCTCATGGGAGCACCAGCCCGGGGATATTCAGTTGCAGCAGGCCCATAGATATCCAGATCGTGACGATCAGCTGGGGCAGGTACCCGATCATGGTGAGGATCAGCGCATGGTCTTTCCGCCACCCGAGCACCCATGCCAGCGGGGCATTGGCCCAGACCCCGAGCAGGAGCTCGCAGGGGACCAGGGCAAGAATGCCGTATTTTTCAACGGTCGGCGACTCGTGGGCATACAGCCGGGATTTCTCAAGGAATGCTGCGACCCGTTCGGAACTGTGGCCGATCGTATCGAAGATATCGTAGAAGCAGAGGAATATCCCGGCCTCCGTGCAGCAGAGGACGTAAAAGACAAAGAGCGGGGAGAGGCCGAGCGCGATACCCACCGGTGCCGCAGTGGACTCGATGATGAGGCTGCTCCCGATCATGGCGAGGGTTGGCATGAGGGGGGAGTTCCAGACCAGGGCCGGGATCAGCGGGAGGACCAGGATCAGGAGGATTCCCCGCCCGAATGCCGAGCCGGTCTTTTTTATAATCGTTGTTCGGTCCCAGGTTTCCATTGCCGTGGTATAGAGGTATACCCGGCAATGCATAAACACCATCCCCGTCATATATCGTTCCCGCCCGTGACGGGGCCGGGACTGCCGGGTCCTCCGCTGATCTGTGTGGGTACCCTGGATCACGGTAAACAAGTTGATGGGGGCTAACGACCTAAAAACCCCCATTACGATGAACTCCGCCGCCCCCGAAGGGACGCCCCCGCGGCGGCTCACGCAATGCAATGGCAGACAAATTCATCGTTTATCTTACCCACTTGAAATTGCGAAGAGCCGATTTTCATGTCTATCGGCTGCTTCTGTAATTTCCGGCAGCCGGATCCCGGCGCACCTTTTTTGTAAAAGCAGTCATACATCATGATACATGAAGATCGTTGCAGCGCTGACCGATCCCGCCCATGCGGTCATGGCACAGGAGCAGGGGGCCGACCTCATCGAGCTCCGCCTCGACCTCTTTGCAGGCGACCTGACAGAGCATGCCCGGCACTGCCGGGAGCAGGTCACCCTGCCGATCATTGCCACGCTCCGCTCCGGTGCTGAAGGCGGCCGGTATTTCGGGAACGCGGCGGAGTGGATGCAGCGCCTCGCCCCCATCGTCCCGCTCGCGGACTACATCGATATCGAGCAGCGTTTCTCTGAGAATGCACCCGCGATCCGTGCAGTGGGAAAACAGGTCATCGCCTCATGCCACGAAGCAGGGATGCTGAACCTCACCGACCTTTTCCATCTCGAGCGCAACCTCAGGGAATTTGGCGATATCCCGAAGATCATTGTCACTCCTCAGGGTGAGGACGATCTCATCGATCTCATCTCGTTTACCTGCGCTGCGAAGAAGCCGATCTGCACCGGCGTGATGGGAGCGGGGCACCGGTATGCCCGGGCGATCCTTCCGCTGTTTGGTTCGGAGTTCGTGTACTGCCACACGGGTACTCCTACGGCTGAGGGGCAGTACTCGGTGGCGGAGTTTGTGCAGCTCCGGAAGCTGCTGGGCGTGTAAGTCCCATCAAACAGAAATTCCGGATATACCTGAATGGAAAATTATACCCTGTGGAAATCCTCTTTTCATGACCAGTTTTCCCCCCATTGTGCCAGCCCTGTCGGGGGATGTATTGCAATTCCTCTGCATTACCCGTACAGGCAATATGGAAATATCGCAAACGGTTTTTGTCACAGCGGCGGGAATGTTACCTCAGGGAGCGTGAAAGATTTCCGAATAATTTCTCCAGAGCAAAATCAGCAATTTTGTATATCTGTAATGGACGATTTTATCGATTTTCATCCATTGTGCCAGAGCAAATATGCTGATTTTGAGAATATTAAAAAACATTTCCTGGCGTGTTCAGGATAGTAAAAACCTGAAAAAAACATTGCTGAC
Source organism: Methanoregula sp. (assembly GCA_041652515.1). Classification (GTDB taxonomy): domain Archaea; phylum Halobacteriota; class Methanomicrobia; order Methanomicrobiales; family Methanospirillaceae; genus Methanoregula. The sequence goes on along the minus strand of JBAZHD010000098.1, from coordinate 69 downwards.
AGAGTAATAATTTGTTATATCCTCTTCCCGCAGTTCTCGCAAAAGCTCATCCCGGGCTTCAGGTGCAAG
>JBAZHD010000097.1:0-12847 GCA_041652515.1 Methanoregula sp. | reverse complement strand
GGAACCTTGCTGCAAAACCGGGCATGGACGTGGCTCCCTGAAGAGAATTCAGCGCGCCTTCCGGATACAAAAAACGGATACAAAAAAAACAATCAGAAAAAACGGTAGCAATCCCGTGCAGAGGCTTCCCGTTACCGGACCTTCTTCCCCGAGGGTTTCCGGCGGTATGTCACAAAAACAAGATTCATCCACATAAGGGCACCCCGGGTCTCCTGCCAGGCCCGCACATTTTCAAGGGCATACACGACAGCTTCGGTCTCGTCACCAATACTCATGTAATCGGGAGTCCGTGACGGAAAGCCTTTCTTCCCGAGAAGATACGGCGGGACAAACCGGTTTTGTTCAAATGCGACAATAAGGCACGCATCTGCCTCCGGGGTCCGGCTATCCTGCCGAAACTTCAGAAGTGCCCGGGAATAGAACCATACCGCAGAGTATTCTTCCGGATACTCGTCCAGCAGTTTTTGCAGTGCTTCTATCTCCCCTTCTTCCAACAGGCAGGCTGCCAGTTCATGGCGGGCCGGTCGGGGCGAAGACGATTGCTATTTCTGTGGGCGAAGAAGTGCGGACGATCGAGGACGTGTATGAGCCGTACCTGATCCAGATCGGGTTTGTCAAGCGCACCCCGCAGGGAAGGGAAGTCACGTCCGCTGCAAAAAAGCACCTGAATAATCCCCAGAAGACGCTGGTGTAAAGGGAGCGGGGCATCGCCAGCGGATGAGAAAATACCGGGGGAAAATCTTGACCGGGGTCATCCGTTGTTATGAGGTTTGTCTGATGATCTATCCTGCAGGTATGTCCATTCATGCTCTTCGCTATTTTTCAAGGGAGCAAGATAACCGATGAATTCACCTGCCATTACATTACCCGAACCGCTGCGGGGGCGTCCCATCGGGAGCGGCGGAGTTCATCGTAATGGGGGTTTGGGGGCGAGCCCCCATCAACTTGGTTACATGGATCCAGGTTTACCCACACAGATCAGCGAAGAGCCTCCTTTTCCTCATACTATACACCGGACCTGAATACAGAGGGGACAACATGGATTGATAACCGCTTGGGCTATTGAACAAATCCAGTCCTTTCCTATCGTGCTTTTCCCTGATCCTTATCCCATTGTTCGATCTCTTTTACAACATATGCACGAGCCTTTGCATACACCGGCACCAGTAAATCCGCGAGATCCGTCTTCCCGATCCTGAACCGGGATGGCCCCAGCCGTTTGAGTGCTGCGGCTTCCAGTTCGGGTTTTTTATGCAGGTAAATCGGGAAGGTGTCGAGAGTATCCCCGGCATCCCAGAATGTGTTCAGGCAATCGACAAGCGGGGGCATGAGGGGTCTTTCCGGCTCTGGAACCGGGGAATGGGCCGGAACAGGTCCCGTCACCTCTTTTGTATCACCACTGCTCCGCCGTTTCCGGAGTTCCTCAAGAACCGCTTCACGGTCCCGCCCGCGAAGGGTGAAGATAAGGAACGGGTCACGGTCAAACTGCTCTGCAAGAATGTAGTAGACTGCGGCAATATGCTTGCAGGGATTAGCTGAGTCCGGGCAGCTGCAATCGGTCTGGATCTCTCTGTGTGTGGATGGCAGCAAGGACAGGTTTGCTCCGGTAAAGACCGTTTCAATTTCTTTTGGGATCTCTCCTCCCAGGAGCATGGCGGTGAAAAGTGCCTGCGACGAGAGGGCATCAAAGATCGCGTTCCACTGCTTGTCGGTGAACCGGGTAAAAGAAATCGTGACACTGTACGGCCGGGGGTTGGTTCCCTGCACCATTGCATGGACTGTGGCATCGTGGATGGAGATCTTGATGACCTGTCCCTTCCGGGCATAGGTCTTGCCCCGCTGGAGGCGGGAACCGATCCCGATCTTTTCTAATGCACCGATAAACCGTTTTGACCACCACGTCTCCCCGATATCCCCCTTTTTGCTCCGGGCCGCGATCCCGTTTTTGACCTTTATCGGGTTGGCTGGCGGATAGTAATCTCCCCAGTAACTCATAGCGCAACATCCCCTGCGGAACCTTTCCGGAGTGAAAGCAGTTCACGGAGATCTTCGGTTGAAAGGCCGGTGATCCAGTCTTCCCCGGTGCCGATGATGCTCCCTGCCAGTGCCCGCTTATCCTCAAGAACGGCATCGATCTTCTCTTCAAGAGTACCCCCGGCAATCATGAGGTGCACCTCCACATTTTTTGACTGCCCGATCCGGAATGCCCGGTCCGTTGCCTGGTCTTCAACTGCCGGGTTCCACCAGCGGTCGATGTGAAAGACATGGTTTGCCGCAGTCAGGTTCAGCCCGGTGCCCCCGGCTTTTAAGGAAAGGATAAAGATCTTCGGACCTTTCCTGTCGGCAAACCGGGTCACCATCGTATCCCGGTCCTCCCGGTTTGTCTTGCCGTGCAGGAAGAGGACTTCGGTGGAAAAGACCGTTTCAAGATAGGGTTTGAGGATCCCGCCAAACGATGCAAACTGGGTGAAGATAAGTGCACGCTCACCATTTGCCAGCACTTCCTCCAGAATCTCGCAGAGCCTTTCAAGTTTACCGGACCGGGTTGCAAGCGTGCTGCCGTCATTGAGGAAGAGGGACGGGTGGTTGCAGATCTGTTTTAACCGCATCAGGGTGACAAGGACCGCGCCTCTTCTCGCCACCCCCCTGAGCGAATCGAGTTTTTCCAGCATATCCTGCACTGCTGCTTCGTAGAGGGTGACCTGCTCTTTTGTCAGCGGGCAGAACTCCTTTACGATCAACTTTTCCGGCAGATCGCTGATGATCTGCTTGTCTGTCTTGACTCTCCGCAGGAGGAATGGCCGGATGATCTTTTTTAAGGCATATGCCCGCGTGGTATCGTGCTGCCGCTCGATAGGGGTTGCGAACTGTTTCTGGAAGGCGGCAGCAGTTCCGAGGTAGCCGGGATTTAAGAAATCCATGATCGACCAGAGTTCAGCGAGACGGTTTTCGACCGGAGTGCCGGTGAGGACAATCCTGCTTTCGGCCGGTAGTTTCCTGACCGCCCGGGCCTGTTTGGTTGTGTGGTTCTTGATGTTCTGGGCCTCATCGAGGACGACACAGTCCCATGAGTGCGACGAAAGGAGTCCTTCGTCGCGCTGCACGGTCTGGTACGAGGTGATCACCAGGTCGCTCTCTTCCCGCTCGCGGTCGAACCGGTCACCGGAATACCGGTCCGCGCCGTGGTGGACATACACCCGGAGCGAGGGTGCAAACCGGTTGAGCTCCCGCATCCAGTTGCCGATGATCGACATCGGACAGATGAGCAGCGTAACGTTCTTCGTGCGGCCTTCGTTTTTCCTGATGGTCAGGTACGCGATGACCTGCACGGTCTTTCCGAGGCCCATGTCGTCGGCAAGGCAGGCTCCCATGCCGGATTTCGCGAGCATTGAAAGCCACGCGATCCCGTTCTCCTGGTAAGGTCGCAGGGTCCCGGTAAACATCTCCGGAAGGGTAACCGGTACCGGGTCCTTCACCGATACCAGCCGGTCAAAGAACTCCTTTAATTTCCCGTCAGAGATCACGGGCGTAAGAGGGAGAGCCTCATCGGACGGACCTCCCAGCGTGAGGGCGAGCGCATCGGCAAGGGAGATGAGGTTGTCCGGGTACTCCTTTTTGAATGCGCTGATAACCCGTTGCACTTCATCGGGATCGAAGACTACCCACCGCCCCCGGACTTTCATGAGCGGGAGTTTCCGCGTGGTGAGCTGTTCGAGCTCTTCGGGGGAGAGTTCGTCGTCGCCAATCGCGATCTTCCAGTCAAACGAGACGATGCTGGCAAGCGAGAATGCACCGCTCCCTTTGCCTTTTTTAGGAGCCTGGCCTTTCAGTTTCAATCTGATCGATGGGTGCTGGCGTCCGTGCTGCCACCATGACGGCAGCAGGACCGAACAGCCGAGTTCTGTTAAGAGGGGTGCGGTTTGTGAAAGGAACCCGTAGACCTGTGCCGGGGGGAGGATTATTCCATCGGGCCGTGCTTTTTTTAAGGCTTCCCGGAGGGGTGGATAGACTTTGGCTGCGGTCCCGAGATCATAGAGCATCCGCTCCTGAGGGTGGCCGGTCTCTTTGCTTATCATCTGCTCAACCGTTCTGGATCGACCGGACCAGACCTCGCCGGCAGGGACGAGCAGGGTTGGATCGTCTTTTGACTGCAGGAAGAAGCCGACATTCCATGCGATCTCCCCATCCTCCGGTTCCTGGACGGTGAAACAGGTATGACAGCGCATACCTGTTTGTGCAGGTTCCGGGCCGGCAAGCCAGGAGGAGAGCTCGTTTGCCGCGGGAACCCCTTGAGAAAACGAACAGTCTTTTCCCCGAAGCGACTGGTAAAAACACTCCTCGACCGGCTGATCGTTCCTTTGTTCCGGTTCCTGCTTACCCGGGCGATTGTTTATCGCAGCGGTTACGAGACCGTTGACTGCCTCATGCAGAAAAATGCCGACCGGTTCGCCGTCACTGGCCCCCTGCGTCTCATTGCCGAGATGCGCCCGTACGAGAGGGGGCATGGCGGAGATGAGCTCATCCAGGCGGACTTTATCCTCATCCGGGAGGTGCAGGTACCAGGTCCCGGCGAGCATATTCTTTTTTGTGGCCCGGATTCCCGGTGCATACCTGCCCCGGGCAACGATCTCGCAGGCAAAGAGTGCGACAACTCCCCATGCCCTGAGTGTTGCGCCCCCCTGGTACACCCCCGTGCTGCTCGTATTGGAGAGGAGAAACGGGACCGCTGAAGGTACCGGAATCCTGATTGCCGGGACCTCCCATGCGTGAAGTACGGTTATGCTTTTTTCCGGTGAAAGGCCGGCACGTGCCCGCACTTCCGGCGAGGGTTCGGGCGCCTGGCCGTATGTCGGCAGCCACAACGTCAGGGTATCATCGATGACCGGTTGTTTGGGGAGGAAACCAGCCAGGATTTTTTTTAAGGTTGGTGCCGGCAGGGCAAACGGGTGGGGGGATAATTGTGGGAGTGCCGGTCTTCGCCCGCGCCTCTTTGCTGCCGGGCCGGCCGGGTTTTCGCCCCAGAAGAAGAATGAACCGTCAGGGTTAACCGAGCCGTGGAGGACCGGAACAGTGCTGACCGGTGCCAGAGGAGCAGGACTGGTTTTTGCAGGCGTCATCGGATATCACAATACCGTCATTCTTTTCTGTTCCGTATACAGGCAGCGCCGGGAAAGGACATGCGGGAAACACTCCCGGGGGAAATGTTACGTGCGGGTCCGGCGGGATACAAGCAACCGTAAGTGTTCTTCAGCAATCCGTGCATCCTCGTCTCTTCCCAGATCCCGGTAAGCCCGGATGAGCAGTGGGTAGATCATCTCATCCGGTATGCCGGAAAATGTCATTTTGTCACAGATGCCGATAACCCGTTTTGGGAATTTCGAGATGAGGAGAAAACATGCAGAAAAGAGCATGGCATCGTCTGCATCAAGCCCCGATCTTTCTGCACGTTGTATCAGTTCGAGACATCCTTTAACATCCTTTTTACCCAGCCGTCCATAAGCATCCAGCAGGTACAGTGCTGGAGAGATGTGTTTTGATTCGAGGACAGGCCTGAGCACCCGCAGATCGTCCATGCGGTCGAGGGTGCAGGCAAGTTCGAACAGGCGGGTAGCGTGCCGGAGGAGGTGCCCGTTTTTCATACATCCGAGCAGGTATTCAAATGCCTCGCTCTCACGGCCGGCATCAAGCAGGGCTTCTGCGATCAGGGTTTCACGTTCTTCAGAACCTTGGGGAAAGAGTGCGTGCCGGTCGGCAAACGCGAGCGCATCATCAAACCGGCCTTCATTCACCATCTGTTCCAGTTCTTTTTTTCGCGGATCGGTTTCCTTCGGGCTGGAAACAGGGAGCAACGACCGGATCTTTTCATATCCCCCGCGGGGCCTGTCAGCGTCCAGCAGATCGATCATATCAATGATCAGCTGATTGTCCCCACCGGATTGTTCATGTAATGTGTGGATGAGGGCCGGCGTGGGTTTTACCCGGTTGAAAGACCAGTACTTCAGGGTCTCAAGAACCCGCATCTCTCTTCCGGTCTTGCGGATCTCTTCCAGGGCCGGGTTAATGGTTTTTGTGAGGGCAGCACCGGGGGGTGAATCCCCGCATTTCAGGATCTCTTCTGCGGATTTCACCATGCCGGATGAGATCGCAGCAATTACCCCGAATGCCGGGAGACTGTCTGTAAACCCGTCCACAACTGCTTCTGAGATCATGCCTTCAGAAAGATTGGCGAGGTAATCCTGGAAACCGGTGATGAGAGTAACAATCTCCCTGTCCCTGCCCTCTCTGATATCAAACGTGAAGAGATATCCGATTCCCTCGATCTGCTCCCTGAAGGGAAGATCGTGGAAAAGGGCATAATCCGATTCCCGGCCGACGCGATCACTCGCCGGGACATGTGCCCTGGCACCATAGTTCCCGAGCAACTGCTTCCAGGTGGATGTGAATTTTTCCCGGTCGTGTCTGCGTCCATACGCAATGAGAGTATACAGCTGCCTGACAGGAGAGTTGGCCGGGTCGAACCGGATGACTTCATCAAGGAGCCGGTCAGCATCTTTCTCTTCTCCGTTCATCTGGTGGTTACGGGCCTGCCGGAGTGTGAAGAGTGAACTCTCGGCCAGGACCATGTAATTTTCATCCGTTCCGATTGCGCTCTCCCATTCATGGAGTGCATCGTATAATCCATCCAGTGCAAGCGCGGCATTGTGATCGTCAGGACATTCTTCAAAGTGGTCTTCTATCTCAACGATGATATCCTCAATCATTGTTTCCGGTAACTGGTCCCCGATGAGATCAAATCCCAGCGAGAAGAGTTCGATATGATGAGGTTCACCGAAATAGGAAGCCATGGGTATAGATCGTGTTTTTTTTGCTCAATAAGATAACGATTTTATCCGGGTGGGGGAGTACCAATGGAGGGAATCTGGTATATGATCAGGGACTGTGATGAGACCGACTCACGGAGCGAGTGAATAACGGATATGACTCTTCGCTGGTCTGTGTGGATTAACATGGATACCGGTAAACACGGTGATGGGGGCTAACGACCTAAAAACACCTATTACGATGAACTCCGCCGCCCCCGCTGCGGCTCATCCGATGCAATGGTGGATGAATTCATCGTTTATCTTACCCACTAAAATTGCGAATAGTCAGGATATCTTCCCATCGATGCAGAGATATTTTTGGTTCTTCTCCCAAATTAGGATCATCTGAAATTATCCAAAAGAAACGATTGGTTTCCATTTGAGAAAATTCGGTTGCAATGAAATCCAAATGGAGAAAAAAATGTTTTTTCTGACTCAAAAAAAGTTACAAGAATATCAAATGTCCGGGTCGTCATCATGTATGTTGGTAAACCAAAATCTTTGTAACCATAGTAATGGGGGCTGCCGCCCCCAAACCCCTGCATTATGAGGATTCCCACCCCCTGATGGGGGTCGGTGCGACGCCTCGTCGGGTCGCACCTGGGCAGGGCGGTTTTAGTGATTTCGGGTAACCGGACTTAATTATTTATCTTACGCGCCTGTTTCAACAAAGAACCGTTTGTCGTCGACAATTGAAAAAAGAATTGTTGGATAATTTAATTTCCTAAAATTGGAGAAGAGCCATATTTTTAAAACTTTTGTCATGGGAATTTTCAAATCTTCCGGCGACAGGGCTGACAAAAGGAAATTGAGTCCGGAGAGCAAAATTTTCATTGCTGTGGTATGAAGTCTTTGACTTCATGCGGGTTTTTTTAGAAATCCCGGTATGCCTGTTTCCGCTCATCAGTTTCCAGGACATGGATAATCAGGACATCATTATGGATTGAGAAAAGGGCACGAACCTCTCTCCGGGCCCGGAGAGAGTACACCGGATGGTCCGGGTTTGACGCCTTCATCGTTTTTATAAACTGGTACGGGTCTTCTTTGATGTTCTGGATCGCGCTCACAACGTTCCGGGCAATCGCCGGTGGCAGTTTTTCCAGGTCCCGGTTATCATAATGGGTTTACTTCACCCGGTTTAGACTCATTCAACACCATATTTCTCCCTGATATCCATTTCAGAGATCAGGTTTCCTCGTTTGATATCGTCGAGGCCTTCCTCTAACCCATTGATAGATTCTGCACTGATCGGTTCATCATCAACCGTGAGATTCACCAGGCGTTCGATAACATCGTTGTATGATTCTTTCGGGTTACGTTTCAGGTTGTTCAACTGTGTTTTGAAATCTTCCCGGATGTAAATGGAACTTGCTGCCTGCATAGTAACACCTATAGGTGGCTATAGGTAAAAAAACAGATATTCATCCCTGTAACGACGAGATACTCAGGAAGGGAACGATGCCGGAGTGCATTCCCGGCAAGGTTCGTGGGGTCCCGGAAACCCTGCCGGAATGCGGACAAAAAAAACGTTTTTCCGGAATGCCGGTTTATCGGTTCACGACGAAAAGGAACGACAGGGTTTTTCTATTGGGATCGTATCATTTTCATCGGGAACGGCAACAGGACTTAAAGGATTATCCACAAATAATCTGTATGGTGCTCGAAGAAACCCTGCTCTTTTGCAAAGAGACTGAAGCAGACATCTTCATCAGATTTTTGCATGAAAAAAATTGCCGTGCACAAAAAAAACACGAGAGTTCGATCTTTGAAGAGGTCGAGATGTGTGGAACGATTGGAAATTTTATCCGGTTCATCGAGACGAAGATGGAATCGGAAGTACAAGAGAGACAAAAAGATCCGATCGGGCAGGAAGGATCAACGTCTGATCCCGGCACATCCGGATCCCCGGTCACCAGAAAGGTAAGTTTTACGGAATCTAACGCAAAAATGTTAGCGTTCCTGAAATCCACCCGCGATTATGCCGGGAGTATCATGGCACAGTTCAATCCCGGCGATATTATCTGTACGGATGAGGATCTCAGGAATATGAAAGAACTGATGCGTACCAGTTTCGATGATAAGTCGGAAGACGATCCAAAGAAAATGTTTTTTGAAAAAATAAAAATTCGTGGCAACCTCATGATGCTGGAAGATAACGGGGTTGTCGAGACGCGGGCTGAGGGCATATGCCTGATAAAAAAGGTTGAACCCGATGATCTCACCATTGAACGCCGGCCCTGGGGACCGGATGAAGTTGATCGCGAAACGCTGAAACAATATGGTATTACCTTAAAACTCCACATCGATTTTGAGATCGAAACCCGGGTCATCATTGACCCCAGAATTCATGTTACCTGCAAACTGGAAGAGGTTACAGAAGTTCTTGATGATCTTGACGCTGATGAATTAAGTGATGAGGTACTGAGGTATAATCTGGCCTTGAAGGGTCTGGCAATTAAGAGTATAATGGCCACAATAAAGACCGCCGGCAGGATTTCACTTACGGATCTGATCCGGGACATGAAGGTGGTTATTCCGGATATGATCGATGACGAACCCCGGGTAGTTGAACATTTCTCGCCGGAATTTCTCACCGGAATTATCAGTGACTTACGCAAAACCGGGATTATTGAGGGAAATGACCGGAAGATACGGGTAGCCAGATAACAAGGATGTAGTGGATGAGCGGGTTCCGGGCCGGGGTCTCTGGTTTCACCTCGTTTCTCACACAATACGAAGACCCGATGGCAGACCGGGACCGGCAGATGTTGTGAACCCCGGGAGGGAAAACCAGGGAAATACTGAGATTTGTACTCAGAGCAGGGAGACAGGATCGGTCTGCACCGGGTCCCGTTTTCCCAGGCCCACGGCGTAAAAGTATGCTGTCGTTCACGACTTCAGGATCTTCTGTCCCTCCATGATATCGAGCATCCCGGTAAACTTCTTTTTCCGGGCATGCACCTCCCGTACCCCGGCAAGATACGCCGCCCACTCATCCTTCCTGCCCAACGTCCCCATCAGGGCCCGGATCTTCTTCAGGTACCCGATCGCGTTCGCATAACCTTTCGGCTGGGCGGTCTGCGCCTCCCGGTCCGCACACCCCATCCAGAACTGAAGTGCCCGGTCCGGGAAGCGATCTGCCGCAGCATCCCAGAGCTTGTCCTCAGGGTAGGAATACCCCCAAAAACCCTTCTGCTCTTCCCGGAGCCGGTCGAACCACATGACGGCTTCCTCCGGCTTCCTGTTCGCAACCGCATGTTCTATCAGGATTGTAAAATACGGTGTCTCCTGCGATTTCCACAAATCCGGAACGATGAGCCCGGACCGGGGAAGTGCCCCGAAGATGAGCGGGTTTTCCACTCCGCCCTCACGTTTACGGGCGGGAACACTGCCGGACGTGAGATACTGCATAACCGGGTCCTTCACCGTATCCCACACACCTGCCTTTTCGGCTGCTGCCTGGAGCTGGCAGAGAGAACGATACGACGGATCGCACAGGAACTCCTCGGCCCGCAGACCCGCAACAGCAGGCAGGTCGCCCTCCTTCTCCCAGACATCCCGCTGGATGGCCTGCAGCTCGTGTGCTATACCGGGCCGGGTTTTTTTCGTAGCTTCGATTCCCCGGAGAATCCATGCAGCGGCCTCATCGTTCTTTCCGAGCGACAGCAGGCGCCGTACCAGCCGTGCGTAACTGTCCGTCAGACCAGTTTCTGCAATGGAGAGAGACGTTGCCTCATCTGTCCTGCCCGCGTTGTCCAGTGCGGTCATGATCCGGCAGGTAATCGCATCGCGGCGGTATCTCTCTGAAAAATTATCTTTTCCCGGCGTAATCCTGTACAGGTCAAGTTCCCGGAGCAGCTGGTCTGCAACAAGACTCCATTCGGCGGCAGGCCACTCCCCGTCAAGGAATGACCGTGCGTCCCCGCAGAGGTCGAACTCATCATCCAGTACCGCACGGATGGCAAAGAGCAGCCGTTCATGGGCCGGGCGGGAGGATTTACTGAGGGCAGTAAAGACAAGATCCATGCATGACCCAATCTCCCCGGCAGTTTCGCCCTCATCATCGCCGCCAGTCTCGAGCTGCTCAATGCCATTTTTGAGGAGGATGCTACCGGCATCGATAACCATGTCGGGCCGGTCCATCGCGAGGAGCATCTCCATCCGTTTCCGGACCGGGGAATAATCCGGTACCTGCGGGTCTCCCCTCCAGGAATCGCTCCATGCTTCCTCCTCTGTGATTGCGTCGATATCGGCAAGGAGATCTTCAAAAACCGGGCGGGGATCTGCATCGGCAACGGCTATCCGGTCGGAGATCTCCTGCGCCACTTCCGGAATTATTTCCATGAGTTCTTCGATGAAACCTATCAGTTCCTCTTTTTTCATTGCTTCAAGATACTGCCGTGGCGTACCGGTTTTTTTCCGGGGTTTGCCGGAGTTTTCATCCGGAAACGGTGATAAGGCCGGCTTCGTGCTGGTATGAGTCCCGGACGGATCCTGTGCAGGAACGGGCTCTGACCGGAGGCCAAGGAGCGTTATGCGGGGATCGTGTGGCGTAAGTGAGGGAACAGGGCTGTTCTTCCCGCAGAGGTCGAGATATTCAAGAACAACCGCAACCGCATGTTTGCAGGAGATCCCTACCGGGCATGTGCATTCCGAGACAAGGCCGTTATCGAAGGTAATCGCTGTTGCATACCGTTTGGATCCGTCAACCCATGCAACAAGCGTACCGTCCCGGCTGCGTGCAAGGGAATTTACTTTTCTGCCGCGCTGGTACTCTTTTCCCCGCGACAGGGTCTTTGCACCGGCCCATGCTTCCAGTGTCGCCCAGTCGAGGTCATGGAACGGATCGGTTCTTTCCTGATCGGTCATGTGGATATCCCTATCCGGATCTTGTTGCAGTGCATATTGAATACCTGCGGTTTGTTTCTTCCAGCCGGGTACAGAAGTATTTCTGATCTCACTTCCTGCCACGGTCGGCGCGGAGTTGCGAGCTTCTTTGCGGGGGGATATGCGGATATGCGGGCTGTCTCATTCTCCACGGTGTGGTCCGGGCACGGGTGCCGTTGTGCACAGAGGTTGCCGGGGACGGGGTTCAGGTATTGCCAGTATCCTCCCACCACCCCGGCCCCGGCGGGCAACATCCATTTGAGGAGCGCATTCCCTTTACCGGGGGAATTTTCCCGGGATTTCGTGGTTTTTTTTGCAGCCCGGGCTGTCCGGGACTTTGGCCTGACTCATTTTTTATTCCCGTTTTCATCCCCAAAAAGAAATCCTCCGGAATGAAATCAGATGAGCAGCTCATTGATTCTATCACATCAGGCATCTGTTTCATCACGCCAATCTTCTCTTTGAAAACAGGGGCGCATTTGTTCTTTGGGATGTTTCGCTCGAAGCACTCCCCGGTATGCAGTGATCCCCATGCTCGACAATTTCAATCCTTGTTCTCTTGGGTTATCCTCACGACTTTCCACTCTATATTTTGAAAAATTTCACGCAATAAAAAATTTTTCAGCAATATGCCGGTCGGTCCATTGAAAAATTTTTAGAAAATTTTTGCGCGCAATCCGGCATGTCATTCGCACGAGCATCAGCCATTACCTGAAATCCCGCCCCTTCCCCCAAAATCCCTCCATCACATTTCCCTGCCCCCACACCCCCAACAGCCCCCAGTGCCTGTGAACGTAGATCGGCCACGGGAATAGTGCTGCAGCCCGCCAATTCCGGGCGAGCAAACGGTCGATCCCCGCCAATCGGAAACTGAAATGGCCACCTCTTCAAGCAATGGTGTCATTTTTTCGCGAAACATTGTCATTTGGTCCGGTAAACCGGGTAATCGGGGGCCAAAACCGCCTCCGTTGACTTCACCCCTCCCAGGCTCGTCGGTTGGGAGGGTATTTCCCGAAGATTCCGGACCACGGCCCCGCTGAGCGTCCCGGCTCCTCTCCCCCCAGGCTATACCCCAGTATGGCTTTTCAGGAGATCCT
>JBAZHD010000096.1:0-12987 GCA_041652515.1 Methanoregula sp. | reverse complement strand
CCGGTGTTGGTTGCGGTCAGGGATACCGTGTATTTCCCGGGAGATGTATAGGTGTGGGCCGGGTTCTGTTCCGTTGAATTCGTGTTATCCCCGAAATCCCAGAGCCAGCCGGCCGGGTTGTTGGTTGAACTGTCGGAGAACGAAACCATCAGCGGCGCATAGCCGGACGTGGGTTTGCCGGAGAATTTCGCGACCGGTGGTTTACAGGAACCGCTGACCGTGATGTAGTCTAAGCGCGTGCTGGTATTGCTGCCGCCGGCATTGGATGCAGTCAGCGACACGGTATATTTTCCGGCTGCGGTGTAGGTGTGGACCGGGTGCTGCTCTGGTGAGGTTGCACCGTCCCCGAAGTCCCATGACCATGCAGAAGGCGAGCCGGCCGATGAATCGGTGAAGGTGACGGAGAGCGGAGCCTTGCCGCAGGTTGGTGTGCCGGTGAACGCTGCGGCCGGCGGGAAGGTACCCGCGGTCACGGTGATGAAATCGGCCTTAACCGAGCTGTTCTCCCCGTATTCGTTCCCTGCTGCAAGCGATACGGTATATGTCCCGGGCAGGGAGTAGGTATGAACGGGATTCTGCTCTGCTGACGTCCCGCCATCGCCAAACGACCAGTTCCAGAACGTTGAGGCATTCCGTGTACGGTCAGTGAACCCGACTGCGAGCGGAGCATTGCCAGTGGTTACATTCGCGGTGAAATTCACCACTGGGAAACCCTCCGGATCCGGGATGATCCCCGGCAGCTCAACGAGGACATGAATGTAATCGGTTTTCATTGTACTATTGCTGCCCTTGTCGTTTCCGACAACAAGGCTCACGGAATAATTACCGGGTGCAGTATAGGTATGTGCCGGGTTCTGCTCCGTTGATTCCCGCCCATCGCCAAAATCCCAGGACCATTCAACCGGGTGATGGAGCGATTCGTCCGTGAACCCGACTGTCAGCGGGGAATAGCCTTGTGTTGTGTTTGCAGCGAACCCCGCAACCGGAGTGTTCTGGGAGGTCACGGTGATATAACCGGGTTTTGTACTGGTGTTGCTGCCAAAGATGTTCGTTGCCGTGAGCGTGACGGTGTATGTCCCCGGTCCGGAATAGACATGAACCGGGTTCTGTTCTCCGGATACCGCTCCGTCGCCAAACGACCAGTTCCAGCCTGACGGCGATCCTGAAGCTGAATCGGTAAACGCAACAGCAAGAGGCCGGGTTCCCGAGGTTGTGTTGGCAGAGAAATCTGTCACGAGCGGGATAATTGCGCTGTCCGTGATGATGATATAATCCTCTTTTGTTGTGGTTACCTGACATTCGCAGCCGCAGATAATGTCGGTTGACAAGCTGACGGTATAATTGCCTGGTTGCATATACTCATGCGTGACGCTGACTGGTGGCTCTTCGTAGTCCGGCTGTATCCCCGGGAACCATTCTGTTCCTGAACCATCACCGAAGGACCATGACTGGTAATAAGAGCGATTATAATAACCATAGGACCAGTTGCCCCGGGGAGTGAGATCCGTGAACGTGATGGTCCTGTTGCCGGATGCCAGACGGGGTTCTGCAATGAAGTCCGGGGTCATGTTGCGCCGGACATCGATCGAATCCGATGAATGCGATTTCCGTCCCAGCTCATCGATCACGGTCTGGTTGACCCTGTATTCCATAAACCACCGGTCGTCAGGAATTGTTGAATAAACGTGCACGGGATCCTGAACAGTCGTGTTCGTCCCGTCGTCAAAGTCCCAGTACCAGGAAAGATTCATGCCGGTCGAGGCATCTGTGAATGCAACGGCAAGCGGGGGATAGTAATGATCATAGGTGAAATTCGAGGTGAACTTTGCCACCGGTGCCGCGGTCGAGTACATCTGGATATAATCCTCCCGCGTGATGGTGTCGCTCCCGAGATCGTTCCATGCCGTGAGTGTGACGGTAAAGTTGCCGTGCTTCCGGTAGGTGTGTGCCGGGTTCTGCAGGGTCGAGTTCTCGCCGTCGCCGAAGTCCCAGTACCATTTCACCGGCCCGGCTTCGGACGTGTCGGTGAACTGCACGGTGTCGCCCTGCGAGATCAGCGTGGGAGTTGCGGTGAAGTTCGCGAACTGACGGGCGTAGACGATAATTTTCACTCGATTATCTGTTGATGTATTTCCATAGAAAATCCAGACCGGCTCGAAAGTGATTATTGGCGTGGTTCGATCTTTTTCATAATACCCAAGACTTATTTTCGATACCGAAATATTTCCTGCGTCGATTGGATGTTCTATTGTGTCGTTATTCTGGATTTTAATTATCGCACTATCAACAGGAATTATGGCAGAATCTATCCCTGAATAACTGACAGATCTCCAGAATTTATATATCCACAAAACTTTTCCGTTCTCTCCGAGTTCAACAATTATTCTGTCACTAAGTCCGGTGATCGGAAGATCGATGATTTTCCGCTGATAAAACACGGTTGTATCCGTGGGAGTGGTCTTGATAATTGCTCCGGTCGAGGAGTTTACAGTATAGACATACCCCATTCTCGCGCCAGAGAATAATGCATCATCGGGTAATCCCCCGTATGAGTCTAATGCATGTCGAGCAACTTCAGGTGCGTCATCTTCAGAAATAATATTGGTCGCAGACAGATTTTGGTTTCCCAATAACAAATCGATTGCACTATCTGGTTCAATTGTTCCAAGGTAGAGGGGGAGTGTGGCTTTGGATTCGACACCGGTTGAATTTATTGAAATCGTTCCGAACTCATTGATAAACGAAACTGTATCAGGTATCAAATCTGTTGCATCTCCTTGAGCAGGAGCAATCAGAAAAATGCATGTGATTGCCCAAAAAAGACAAAATATAGTGATAAAATTCGGTTTCGGAATTTTTACCACCTCTTTGTTGCATCGGATGAACTTGAAGTTGCAACAATACTATTTCCAGCACCAGTGAGTCCATCCATCGACTCGATGGGATAATTCGATGACGGAAGTGCTGAGACAATCAGCGTTACAGGATTTCCTGCCGATTTGTCAACAAACGGGAAGACGGATGATGTCTTACCTTTAAAAATCAATACCGGTTCAAATAAGATCTCAGGATCTGAACGGTTTTTCTCATAGTATCCAAGGCTGATATTATCGATAGTTACGTCACGGAGATCCATGGGTTTTTCAAGTATCTCGTTGTTTTTCAATCTCTCAACCGCAATATCCAAAGAGACGATCGGAACCGTTTCACCGGTATATTCGATTGTTCTCCAGTATTTGTATATCCATAATGGCTCCCCATCCACCCCGAGTTCGACAATTATTCTGTCACTTTGGCCAACAACAGGTAGTCCATCAATTTTCCGGTTATAAAACACCGTAGTGTCTGTGGGGGTGGTTGCAACAATCTGCTTGGTCGAAGAATTTTTTGTATATAAATAATTTACAGTCGTGCCGGAAAGAATTGCATCGTGGGGCAAACCTCCATATTGCTCAAGCACTTGTCGGGCTACCTCTGGTGCTTCATCTTCAGAGATTGTGGGTCTCCCAGATAATTTTTGATTTCCAAGCAGTATGTCGATAGACCCGGTTTTTTCAATTTTTCCCTTATACAAAAGGACTGTTTTAGGAATGACGGGATCGGTTACGTCGAAAGTGAGGTATGTCGGGGTGCCTGAAATATGAAATGGTGCTATGTTGATTTTTTGATTCGGCGATGCAGAGTCTGGAAATTCATAATGTCCGGATTGAGAGATCAAAATGGCTATTACAATTCCAGCCACGAATAAAAATATTAATACTAAATAGTTTTTCTCCATATTCCTAACTCTCCTGCATTCCAGTATAATAACGAATTACGTAATTTCCGTCGCTGATAACTTCATCAGGCGCTACCTGTCCAAAACCAGGAAGATGATCATTTTCAAACTGATAACTATCACTGAAAATCACAACTGATATCGTATCATTTGTCAACCGGTCTTCAGTCGCTCTTTGGAAAGAGTGCGCTAATGTATCTCTGTTCATAGCATTCTCAAGAAATGATCCAAATGCATAATCCGTTACCTTAGTTTTAAACCCGAATATTCCATGAGATGAGTCCAGTGCATCTTCCCATGATTCATCATCCAGAATTTCACATGAACTCAAATACACCCATTTGTTTTTACCGCCCCAATTTTGTTTTACTTCATCCGCAAACAACGATTGACCATTGTGGAGAACCAGAGCGGTTTTCCCAGAATTAAATGGATTTATATCGTGACCGCCATGCCCGAAATGGAAATGGAACGTTGCATCATTGAGCCCGCCTCCATTGACACCGAAATCATCTTTTATTGCAAGATCTCCGTTATGGATAAAAACAGGCGTCCAGTTAAGGCGTTCTCCCAGATTTGTATTGATATATCTGATTTCACTTTCAATCTGAGGAGTGAGTTCTTCCATAGACCAACCGGGATTCGGTGCTCCGGTTATCGAGTACGTTAATCCCAATGGTCGTTCAAACGCAGTCATCTTTATTTGTTCTCTTTGCCCGTCATGCTGGAATATCAAATCCTGAGTATAGGGTGGATACCCTTCAGCAGAGATTGAGACCTTATATGTCTGACCTTTCGCAAAGGAATACTGATGAGATATTCCGGAATCTGTAAAAATAACCGGGCCGTCCCAGGGTGTCATAATCACTCCTCCATATGAAGTCATGTTCTGGGATTCAGAATGTGCATAATCATAGAGTTCGATATTTGCATTGGGAATGAACCCACCGGTATCGAAATCGATAATGTCGAACCTGAACCGTGGCCGGAGTTTCACCACCCACGCATCCGATTCTCCGTGATTTATTCCGACATCCCCGTCACTGTTGGAATCCGTCCACCCGCTGACGATATACCCGCCATCCGATGTTGGCTGCAGGCTGTCGGCCATCTCATAGCCATTCCCGCCAAGGACTTCCTGCCACAGCAACTCCCCCGGCAGGTGACCCCCGTTTCCATCCTCATAGGATTTGTCAAGCCTTGCCACCCAGAAATCCCAGTCGCCGTGATTTTCTCCGACATCGCCGCTGTTGCTGGATCTGGTCATTCCTGCGAGAGCATATCCGCCGTCAGCAGTCTGGTGGATACTCCCGCTTGCCATATCATACTCTTTACCGCCAAGGGTTTTCTGCCACTGAAGATTACCATATTGAGATAGTTTCACAACCCAGACATCGCTCATCCCATGGTTGGTACCTACGTCCCCGTTGTTATACGACGAGGTCTGGCCGATGATGACGAACCCGTCATCGTTTGTCTGCTGAATCCCGTCATCGTTGACGTTATTCGTTGCTTCAAAGCCGGAACCCCCATACATGCTGTTCCAGAGGATCGCCCCATATGAATCCATCTTCACAACCCAGAGATCATAATTGCCGTGGTTCCCGCCGATACCCGGGCCGATCTCGGAATTGCTGAACCCATACATGACGTAATTCCCGTCTCGCGCCTGGATGATACCGGTGCCCTGGTCCCCTTTATTCCCTTCCAGTTTTTTCTGCCATTGCACGGTCCCGTCCGGGTTCAGTTTAATTACCCATGCGTTGGTCATTTCGGTAAACTGGCAGATCTTCCCGCTGTGGCTGAAGTCCTCGTATCCGGTAATGATGAAACCGCCGTCAGCAGTCTGCCGGATGCTGGTCCCGACATCGTCATTTTCACCGCCAACCTGTTGCTGCCACTCCACACTCCCATCCAGGCGCAGCTTGACTACATAGATATCGTACCCGCCGTGGTTCTTGTCGGCAAACTCACCGTTAACCGAATTGGAAAAACCGACGAAGATATATCCGTCGCTGACAGGACGGATGCTCCGGCACTCGTCGCGTCCCTGTCCGCCATAAGCACTCTGCCAGGCGGGAGTCCCGTTGGGGGAGAGTTTCATAATCCATGCATCACCGCCACCGATGAATGACATGACATCGCCATTGGGGTAATAGGCATCGGTCAGTCCGCAGGCAATATACCCCCCATCGGGAGTCTGCCGGATGCTGGCAAACTCTTCGGTGTAACTCGCCCCGTAGGCATTCTGCCATTCAATGCCAGGGCGGGGTGAAGATGGACCGGATCTCTGGAGACCTGCGCTCTTTGAAACCGGTGCGACCGAAGCTTCAGTCTGGTTTCCTTCGGAAGACATAACCGTGGTGGGCGCGGTTTCGGTAATGAAACCCGGGAGATACATCCCAGTCTCATTCTCAGCAACACCCGAGGTAATCGTATACACTTCATCCGCACATGCTGCCGGTACCAGCCACATGAATCCCAATATAAGACCAAAAAAGAATAATGATGCAATCTGTGTTCTCATTCATTGCCACCTTTTGATTATTGTTCTGTGGCATGACCGGAAACTTCATGTCGAAACAAGTTGATTATGTCATGCCTTCGGGCAGGACACGGCTCTCCGGTCGGCAAACTGGGGGAGCCAGTCCTTCTGGATTTAGGATATTATACGCATCCGTTTATAAACATTGTTTTTTTGGTTTATAGAAATTGATTCAAAATGTATTGAAAAAAGGCGCATCCCCGGTTTCTGCCTTTCTTCAGCTATAGTTAAAGGGCCATTTCCGGTTGTTCGACATTCCTGCAGCAATACAACTGACCCGTTCAAACATATCACCCATTGAGTTACCAGAACACCGGCTTTCAAACCATGAGCTTCCTGCGATAAACAAGCAATTATCTCTCTGAATCCCCCGGACAATTCAACAATGTTTAATACCCATTCAAGCAATTGTGTTTCTTATCTAACCGAAGTGATCCGAAATTATGGGGAAACAGGCGGGCAGAATCTACCAATGACGTACGGGAAAATGTTTATCGAGCGGGAAGAGAGCCTCTCCAACCTCTGGCTGTTTATCGTCATCAACACGACCGTTCTTGCACTCCTCATCAACATCCTATCGCTCCATTACGGGAACAATGATGTTGCCCCGAACCTGTTCTACATCCCGGTGGTGATTGCCGCATACTGGTACCCGCAGCGGGGGCCGGTCTTTGCCGTTATCATCTCCGCGGTCTACATGGCACTCGTGTACGGGTTTTTAGGGAGCGATATCGGCATGCTCATCGAGTCCTCGGTGATCTGTTACGTGCTCATCGGGGTGTCGGTGGTGGTCTCGAGCCTTGCCACCCACATGCGCCGGAACGAGCTGAAGTACCGCAGCCTCTTCAACAACTCGCAGGCCGGCGTGGGGCTTATCGATTACAAAACCCAGGAAATTTTAGAGAGCAACCACCAGTTCGCCACTATCCTCGGGCATACCGAACCGGAGATCCTCAGGATCCCCTTTGGGGAACTCTTCCTGGATAAAGAAAAGAAGGAAGCGTTTTTTTCGCAGCTGGACCATGACCGGAGCGTAGAGAACTTTGAGGCCCGGTTCCCGTCAAAAGCTGACGGGAACCGGTGGATCCTCCTCTCAGCCGGACTGCTTCCGGACAACCAGTTCGTGGTCAACATCGTGGATATCACCGACCGCAAGCACGCGGAACTTGCCCTTCTCATCAAAGATCACGCCATCAGTTCCTCCATCAACGCGATCGCCATCCTCGATCTTGACTTCAACATCACGTACGTCAACCAGTCCCTCTTGCGGCTGATGGAGTATCACCACGAAGAGGAGTTCATCGGCCGGAACACCATGGACTTTGTCAGTTCCCCGCAGCGCTTTGCCACCGTTCGCGAGGCGATTGGCAGGAACGGGAGCTGGTTTGGCGAGATCTCGCTCCTCAAGTACAACAAGAACCCGTTCTTTGTCCTGCTCTGGATGAACAAGGTGAAAGACGATTCCGGCAACCCCATCTGCATCATGGCCTCGTTCATCGACATCACCGACCGGAAGCAGATGGAGATGGCAAAAAGAAAAGCCCTTGAGCAGATCGAGAAGAACATCGAGCAGTTCGCAATCCTTGGCGACCACATCCGGAACCCGCTTGCGGTCATCGTGGGCTTATCAAGCATGGCACCGGGCGACATCACCGAGAAGATCATCCTGCAGGCCCGGGAGATCGACCGGATCATCACCCAGCTCGACATGGGATGGATCGAGAGCGAGAAGGTCCGGGATTTCATCAAGAAGTATTACATGGTGGGTTCGCAGGACGCGATGATCGTGGATCATGACGATTCGATCCTGGAGTATTCCGGCCCGGGCGAGTTTGGCCGGTCGTGAGCTGGTCAAATTATTTTTTCCTTATATCTGATAAGCGCTTGATATTGCTGCAATGTCTCCCATCCCGGATGGAGATAGATTAGTCATCTAATCAGGGTCTCGCTTCGGAGATATCGGTATCATTAATTTTCCGGATTGGAAGAGAAATGATAATACTCAGCACGTTGTTCATAAGCGCTCAGATGATTGTGAGGGTGACCCCCTCTCTCCCCCAAAGGGGGAAGCAGCCCAAGGGAGCACCCCCTTGACCCCCTCAATTTTCTCTTAGTATCCGGAATTGCCCTACAATGCCAGAAATCAATTCCGATCATTCTTTCAAAAGAAATTAGCGGAAATTGCCCAGCCGCGACCCGACGATGCGATGCGGCGATCCCCCGTCGGGGGGTGGGAAACATCATAACGATTTTTGAATGTTTGTTTTCGGGAAATTGTTTGCTAAAAAACTCCCCCCTACTTCCCGGCGAGCCGTTCGTTGAACTTCCGGATCTGGTCCCGGAGCGCAATCGCCCGCTCGAAGTCGAGGTTCTCTGCCGCGTCCCGCATCTGCTTCTCGAGATCGATTATCACGTTCGGGATGTCGGACTTCGGGATGTGCTTGGTGTCCTTCACATCCACTTCCTTCTCCTTGACCGGTTTTATAATCGTCTGCGGGGTGATGTTGTGCTTTGTGTTGAACGCCACCTGCATTTCGCGCCGGCGCTTCGTCTCCGCAATCGCCCGCTTCATGGAATCGGTCATGGTGTCGGCATAGAGGACGACTTTTGCGTTCACGTTCCGGGCTGCCCGGCCGATGATCTGGATGAGGCTTCTCGCATCGCGGAGGAAGCCCTCCTTGTCGGCGTCGAGGATACCGATGTACCCGACCTCGGGGATGTCGAGACCCTCCCGGAGGAGGTTGATCCCGACCAGCACATCGAATTTCCCCAGCCGGAGCTCGCGGATGATCTCGCTGCGCTCCAGCGTCTGGATCTCGGAGTGGAGGTAGCGGGTCCGGATCTTCTTGTCGGCAAGGAACTCACTCAGTTCCTCGGCAAGTTTCTTGGTCAGGGTGGTGATGAGGACCCGGTCGCCCCGGGCGATCGTTGCCTTCACCTCGCGGATCACGTCATCGGTCTGCCCCTCGATTGGCCGGACCTCAACAATCGGATCAACGAGGCCGGTCGGGCGGATGATCTGCTCAACTGCTTGTCCTGATTTCTTCAGCTCGTACTCGCCGGGGGTTGCCGAGACGAAGACCACGCTGGTCATGTACTGCTCGAACTCGTGGAATTTCAGGGGCCGGTTGTCGTACGCGCTCGGGAGCCGGAAACCGTAATCGATCAGGGACTTCTTGCGCGACCGGTCGCCGTTGTACATTCCGTGGAGCTGGGGGATCATCTGGTGGCTCTCATCGATGATCATCAGGAAATCGTCCGGGAAGTAGTCGAGCAGGCAGTAGGGTTTCTCGCCGGCCTTCCGGCCGTCAAAGTGCCGGGAGTAGTTCTCGATGCCCTTGGTTGACCCGGTCTCGGCGATCATCTCGACATCATAGCGCGTCCGCTGTTCGAGCCGGTGCGCCTCGATCATCCCGAGTGAGGGCAGAACTTCTGAGAGTTCCTGCTGGATGGACTCAATCGCGGTCTTCCTTGCGCTCTCGGGGGTGACGAAGTGCCGGGCGGGGTAGACGTAGAAATACTTCAGCGCCTCCTTTCTCTCCCCGGTGTTTTTGTCCACCTCGCTGATCCGCTCGATCTCATCCCCGAACATCTCGATCCGGATGATGTTGTTGAAGTACCCGGGGATGATGTCGATGGTGTCTCCCTTGACCCGGAACCTCCCGGGCATCAGCTCGAGATCGTTTCTCTGGAACAGGATGTCGAGGAGCCGGCTCATGATCTCGTTCCGGGAAATCTTCTGGACAACGCTGAGTTCGAACCCCATGTTCCGGAAGTTCTCGGGGTTGCCAAGACCGTAGATACAGGAGACCGAGGCGACAACAATCACGTCCCGCCGGGTCGAGAGCGACGCGGTGGCGGAGAGCCGGAGCATCTCGATCTTGGGGTTGATGGCCGAGTCCTTCTCGATATACTGGTCCTTTGCCGGGATGTAGGACTCGGGCTGGTAGTAGTCGCAGTAGGAGACGAAGTACTCGACACGGTTGCTGGGGAAGAAATCGCAGAACTCGGCATAGAGCTGGGCGGCGAGTGTCTTATTATGGGCGAGGACGAGCGTGGGCTTGCCGGCCGCTGCGATGACGTTTGCCATCGTGAAAGTCTTGCCGGAGCCGGTGACGCCAAGGAGAGTCTGGTATTGTTTGTCCTCCGCAAGCCCTGCCGTCAGCTCTTTGATTGCACCCGGCTGCGAGCCGGCGGGGGCGAAACTGGAGATGAGCTGAAATTCAGTCACGGTGCTTAGAATCTCGGACTGTGATATTAAAAGGAATGGGGATGCGGCAGGAAAGTGAAAGGGGGGGTTCAAGGTGCGGGGATTGAATAGAGCAAAAGAGAGTAATTGTTCTTGGGTATAGTTCCATTCTAGCGACTAATTTCTTTCACTAATAATACCCCCCTTGCGCCAGCCCGGCCCCCGTTGGGGGCGGGGGCGCATGTGATTCTTCTGTATTACCGGGATGGATGATCTTGGTAATTCAACGTTATCGCAACCGGGGCGCCATAGCGGCGGGGCGAAGCCCCTGGAGCGTCAGCATTTCACGTCCGTCATCAAGAACACTTTTTAATCTGAATTTTAGGACAATGTTCTGACCGGATTTTTCTCTCGTAAATTCTCTAGCGAGTTAGTAGTTAAAATGGTACTATACCCTTGTTCTTTTTCAGGCAAAGGTCGTATTTAGAAATTGAGTGATTACCAAAAAGTTACAGTAAAGGGAGAATAAGACCACAAACTCCGATTATTACGCCGGCAATCGTTAGGTAATAGGCAATTTGTGTTCTTTTTGCCATCGTTTCAATTTCCATTTCATGAGTTGAGAATAATCTTGATAATTCCTTGAGTTTTACTACACTTGCTTCGTATTCACGATTGTCAACAATTTTTTTAAATTCTTCAAAAAAAACCTTTGATTCTGGTCTAAGATGTGAGAAAGGATTTGTCTGGGATATTTGATCAATCATAACGTTTGTTTTATTTCTCGCTTCAGTGCTTAGTAAAATATCTGAAGCAGATCGAACCGATTTGTTAAAATTTTTGCTCTGTAGAAATCCTATCAAAAGCGGATTGTATCGAGGACCGAAAGATCTAAGGTACAATGTCTCCTTTTCTTGATTGTGAAGTCAAATAGAAAGGAGACAATTAAGAAATCGGCAAGCCGGAATATCAGGTTTACCCAATCTGCGCTATCAATCGTAAAGTCAACGAGGATAACGCCATATTCCTGCAAATATTCGAAGAAGACGTACACCCAGCACCAGCTGCTTGTCCTAATTCTCTTCAAAGATTTCCGGAACCAGCATTACCGCGAATTCATCGAAGATGTTCAAGACATGGAAAGGGTCCAGGAAATCCTCGGTCTGTCAGTGATCCCTCATTTCACAACCCTTCAGAAATTCCTCTGCCGAATTAAAACTCTCTATCTCCGGTTGACCTTCAAAAAAACTGTGAGCCTGTTCTATTCTTCTGACGACGTAATACCCATCACCGCTATCGATTCATCCGGCTTTACCAGCGGATATTGCAGTCACTACTTCTCCGAACGAACCGGTAAGATCCGAAAACATTTCCTGAAAACTTCGATCTCGGTTGATACCGAACAACAGGTCATCACCGGGTTCATTGCCTCTAACAGCCGTGTCCACGACACCAGACATGCGGTAAAATTACTCCGTCAATGCCACAAAACCCGAAAGTCCGATTGTTATGTCATGGACAGAGGATACGATTCTGAAGCAATTCATCGATTAATCCGGGAAGACCTTCATGCAAATTCTGTGATCCCCGTCCGCTCATGGAAGAACGAGATTATTGGTGGTACCTACCGTCAGGAGATGGCCCATAAATTCAACGATATTGTCTACCCGAGAAGACAAATCGTGGAAAATAAATTCTCCGTCCTGAAAAGAAAGTTCGATGGGGATCTCAAAGCCAGAATCTTCCTCATCCAGATGAAAGAAATCGCGGGGAAAATGATTGTCTGCAACATTCACAGACACTTACAATTTGTCATCGTGAAGGTTTTCTACAGAGCAAATTTTTCTTGTCATGATACTTTCCTGTCCACGGGTAAGGTAAAACTGAATGTGCTGCCTTTGCCCCATTCGCTCTCAACACTGATTGTGCCCCCCATCAGGCTGACGAGACGCTTCGAGATCGAGAGACCAAGACCGGTTCCTTCGTACTTCCTTGTCAGGCCGGTCTCGATCTGCGTGAACGGCCGGAAGAGCTTGTCCATATCCTCCTTTTTCATCCCGATTCCGGTATCCGCAACGCTGATGTTGACAAAATCATCGCCGGCACGGCACGTGATCCGGATATGTCCCTGTTCGGTGAACTTAATCGAATTACTCAGAAGATTGAGGAGCACCTGCTCCAGACGGCGGCTGTCGCCCATGACCCTCTCAACAGCAGGGTCAACGTCCAGTTCGAGCGCCAGGTGTTTTGCTTCAGCAAGGGGTTTGACGGTACGGACAACCTTCTCAAGCACCGGACGGATCTCGACCGGCTCAATGGCAATTTTCAGTTGCCCGGCCTCGATCTTGGAGAGATCGAGCACATCGTTGATCAAGGAGAGCAGGTGGTCTGAACTGTCCGCCACCATCCCGAGCTGCTTCTTCTGCTCATCGTTGAGCGGCCCGGCCAGTTCCTGTAAGAGGATCCCCGAGAACC
>JBAZHD010000095.1:0-12999 GCA_041652515.1 Methanoregula sp. | reverse complement strand
ACAATTACCAAAAACTGCAGTGCCGGAGGGATTGCAATCATCACCACATAATACGCAATTGCCACCAGTACCACCTGGTGAATAATATACACCGGATACGACGCCGCACCCATATAAGCGGTAACAGTATTGGTAATGTCAAACAGGTGCCTGCCTTCGCCCATGAGCGCAAGAACGCCAATCCATCCGGTTAAAACAAAGAGGACGGAATACCCCCAGAATACCTCGTAATGCCCCAGGATCATTCCGTAAACCCCCATCACACCGATTGTCAGGACCATCCATGCAGCCAGAAGAACAGCCCGGTACTTTTCCACCATTGCCTGGACCGGATCCATAGCGAACAGGCAATACCCAATGACGAACATGGCAAAATAGGATATCACGGAATATCCTGTCTCATAGATACCGACAAAGTTCAGGAGCCAGACCGGGATAACCAAAAGAACCAGGACCGGAAGACTTACTTTCTTTGGATTGAGGTGAAGCCGGGGCTGCCATTGTACAAGCAGGATCACACCCAGTGCCACCACCGAGATGACAAACAGGGAGAGGATAAACCAGAGATGGTCCACGCTGAAATCTCCTCCGACCCCGTTCAGGTCCGGAAAGTTATGGATTGAACTGAAGAAATGCATAAATGCACCGGCAAAGCTCCCGGTGTAGCCGGTATGGAATTTTAAGGCAAAGTATGCAATAACAGGGCAGATGAGAACAATTCCTGCAAGGAACGGAACAAGGAGTTTTATAACACGGTCTTTCAGGTACATCTGAGGCGTACGCTTCTGTAATGCAAATTTCGTACTCATTCCCGCAATACAGAAGAGCAGCGGCATGATCCAGGGTTCAACAGCGACAGTAAAACACTGTGCAGCAGTTAACGGGTAATCGGAAGAAACATAGTAGCCGTACCACCCTGCGGAAAATATGAATGCGGTGTGGAACGGGAAGAGCATCAGGATACATATCCACCGCAGATTGTCAATATAATGCAATCGGACCATGAACTATTCTCTTATGTAATCCTTTGAATGAATACTATTACGATTTTAATTCTCGTTTAAAAAACCGGTTCGTTGCAGGCTGAATGCAGGATCCCGGAACAACAAAGGGAGAGTCCTCAAACTATATTCAGATATGCTGCCGGAAGAGTCATGATAACGGAATATAAACCGGGTGCCGAAAGCGGGAACAGGACGAAAAAAACACGAACACGTTCCTGGTGAGGTATCGAAGAAACCGAGGGTTCGGTCGAAGACCGGATAATCCAGCCGATGTCGAAGAACCCTGCGGATTCTTCTCCTCCTTAGGGTCTTGCGACCCTCAGGATCAACAAACTAATTACCGTTTGTAATCAACTGTACTGACGATTGTGTGATCATCCATGCTTGAAGACGAATACCAGCTCGATTATTTCAAAACGCAGGGGTTTACCCGGAAGATCTGTAAAAACTGCGGGTCGGCATACTGGACCCGGGACGCTTCACGGGAGACCTGCGGGGACGCTCCCTGCGAACCCTATAATTTTATCGGCAGCCCGGTCTTCAAGCCCCACACCCTTGACTCCATGCGCGAGGCCTATCTCTCCTTTTTCGAGCAGCACGGTCACACGCGGGTGGAACGGTACCCGGTAGTCGCCCGCTGGCGGGATGACATCTACCTGACCATCGCCTCGATCGCGGACTTCCAGCCGTTCGTGACGAGCGGGGTCGTTCCGCCGCCTGCAAACCCGCTGACCATCTCCCAGCCCTGCATCCGGCTCAATGACCTGGATTCCGTGGGCAGATCCGGGCGTCACCTGACCACGTTCGAGATGATGGCCCACCATGCCTTCAACACGCCGGGTGAGGAGATCTACTGGAAAGACCGGACCGTTGAACTTTGCGACCAGTTCCTTGCATCCATTGGCGGGGACCTGAACAAGGTCACCTACAAGGAGAACCCGTGGATCGGCGGTGGCAATGCCGGCCCGAGTGTCGAGGTCCTGATCGGCGGTCTCGAAGTAGCAACACTCGTCTTCATGAGCCTTGGCCGGCAGAAGACAGAAGGCCCGGGCTATGAACTGAAAGGCGAGATGTACTACCCGATGAAGCTGCGCATTGTCGATACCGGCTACGGGCTTGAGCGGCTGGTCTGGGCATCCAAGGGATCGCCCACCATTTACGATGCTGTCTTCCCGGAGATGGTAAGCCGGGTCATGAATGCAGCCGGGCTCACCCATATGCTGGACAACAAGGAGTATACCAAGCTCCTTGCCCTGAACGCAAAATTTGCCGGCCTCATGGATATCTCGGGTACGAACCTCTTCAACCTGCGCAAGAAAGTCGCGGCAGCCATCGATATCTCGCCCGAGAAACTGGACAAGATGATCACCCCCATCGAGAAGGTGTACGCTGTTGTCGACCATACCCGCTGCCTCGCTTACATGCTCGGCGACTGCATCGTCCCGTCCAATGTACGGGAAGGCTACCTTGCCCGGCTTGTCATCCGCCGGACCCTGCGGATGATGAACGAACTGAATATCCAGGAGCCCCTTGCGGACCTGATCGAGCAGCAGACAAACATCATCGGTTCCGGGAAGTTCGAACAGGACATTGCGGTGGTACGGGAGATCGTTGAGCGGGAGACCGAGAAGTATGCAGCAACGCTCGAACGCGGCACCCGCATTGTCCAGAAGGTTGCAAAGACCTACAAGGCGAAAAGCCAGCGTGTGCCGCTTGCCGAGGTCATGGTCCTGTACGACTCGCACGGCATCCAGCCGGAGATGATCAAGGAGATAGCAGCAAAGGAAGGGGCAGTCGTCGACCTGCCGGACAACTTCTATTCCATGGTCGCCGACATGCACTCCGAATCGAAGAAAGAGGTAGAGGAAGACAAGACCGCAAAGTATTCTGAACGGCTGCAGGCCCTTCCCCCCACAAAGAAACTCTATTACGATCAGACCTCAGAGATCGAGTTCGAGGCAGTGGTGCTGGACGTCTTTGACGGGTACGCGATCCTTGACCAGACGCTCTTCTACCCGGAGGGCGGTGGCCAGCCGGCAGATACCGGGACGCTCATCGGTCCCGAGAGCATGGCGCAGGTTGACGGGGTTGTCAAAGTAGGAGAAGTGATCCTTCACCACATCGCCGGCGGAATGCTCCGGCGCGGGGAGCGGATCAAGGGGATGGTGGACGAGGAGCGGCGCTGGTCGCTGATGCGCCACCACACCGCAACGCACGTCCTCCTCCATGCAACAAAGGAAGTGCTCGGGGCACACATCCACCAGGCCGGGGCCCAGAAAGGCAGCGAGAGTTCCCGCGTCGATATCCGGCACTTCAAGCATATCACCCCCGACGAGCTCCACCGCATCGAGGTCGCGGCAAACCGCATGATCATGGCGAGCGTGCCGGTCGAAATAGAGATACAGGACCGGACCAAAGCCGAGCAGAAGTACGGCTTCTCGCTGTACCAGGGAGGGGTGCCCCCGGGCAGGGATATCCGGGTTGTGAAGGTGGCCGGGGATATCGAAGCCTGCGCCGGGACGCATTGCCAGAACACCGGCGAAGTCGGCATGCTCAAAATCATCCGCGTGGAGCATATCCAGGATGGTATCGAGCGGATTGTGTTTGCTGCCGGCATCGCCGCAATCTATTACATGCAGCACCTTGAAGGAATCGTCGCGTCCTCCGCAGCAGCTCTTTCCGTGCAGGATGACAACCTGCCGGCAACAGTCACCCGTTTCTTCAATGAATGGAAAGAACAGCGGAAGGATATCGAGAAGCTGACCGAGAAACTGGTCGCGCTTGAGATGCGGACGCTTGTGGCAGAAAAGATAGAAAACATTCCTGTTGTCGTGAAACGGATCGACCTCCCGCAGAAAGAACTCGCCCTGCTTGCATCCTCAATCGCGGATAAAGGCGGCGTTGCACTCATTGCAGGTGCCGGCGAATCTGTCCGGGTCGTACTCGCATCCGGTGACAGCCGGGTGAATGCCGGGGAGATCATCGGGCAGGTCTGCAGTATGCTGGGCGGCAAAGGTGGGGGCAAACCATCCATGGCACAGGGTGGCGGGCCGGATGCAGCGCAGCTGGACCTTGCCCTGAAAGTCGGGCGTGAGCGTATTATCGCAGCACTGAAGGGATAAGAATGGCAGAAAATGTAGTGTTCCTGGAGCCGGGCGACGAACGGGCGCAGAAGATCGCAAAAGCAATGGGGAGCCAGACCGCGAGCGATATCCTCCATATCCTTGGCGAAGGTCCGCGGAGCCTGACGGATATCACCGGGCGGCTGAATATCCCCATGAACACGGCAAAGTACCACATCGAGAACCTGCTCGATGCCGGCCTCATTGCCGTGGAACAGACCAGGTACAGCATCAAGGGACGGGAAGTCAAGATCTACACGCTCACAAACCAGCTGCTGGTGGTTGCTCCCCGCCAGTCCAATGTCCGCTCGCTCCTCCTGAAGTACGCGTCCCTGTTTGGGATCGTCGCGGTCAGTTCGGTGATGATCTCCATCCTTTCCCCGGTCTTCGGGGCGGGGAGTATGTTCCGCGGCAGCGCGAATACGCTGAACATGGCCCCGGAGTATATGACCCAGGAGTATGGGACAAGACAGGTCGATGTTGGTACTGCAAAGGCCGTCAGCGAGAGCGTGGCCCAGAACATTACGCAGGCCACCGATGTAATGCAGGCAACGACAAAAGGCGTGGCGGACGTATGGGCTGCAAATATATCACCTGCGGTGGTATCCACCCATGTACCGGCCAGCACCATGAGTCTGTCAACGCCGGCACCAACCGCAGCAATGCTGCCGCCCGAACCGGGTTTCGTAACCAGTGCAATGGGGAGCGGTGCCGGAAATGTGATCCCGGTACTGGACCCGGCCCTCGCATTCTTCCTTGGCGGGGTACTCGTGATTTTCGTGTTGCTCTGCTACGAGGCATGGCTCTGGAAGACGCAAAAGAAATAATTCTCCACTCTTTTTCCCTGACGGATATTTACCGGCAACCGTTTTAGAGACCGGATAAACGGCTCTGTTAAAAAAGGAAATCCGGGATCCGTTGATCGTTTTCACCCCGGGATATTGTCACCAGAGAGATCCATTCGTCCTTTTAAGGGAATCGTCCCCCCGGGTAACGACCGGCCCTCAACCCGGGCACGGAGCATCGTTGGAAAATGCCCGGCTTCCGGATTCCGGGCATGTCCCGCGCTGATACAGGATAACACCCGTCTGCGGCATTACCGTACTTTTATTTTTTCTGAAAAAAAGATCGGGATAATTATCTTTTCATCACAGCAGCTGCAAGGAGTCCTGCCATCCCGAGTGCCCCGATAACCAGTACCGGTGAGAGCGGGGACTGGGTTGTGGCGGGGACGGTGGTCGGGATCGTTGTCGGGACGGTTGTTGTCGGGACGGTTGTTGGCACCGTGGTCGGTACAGGTGTCGGGGGTTCTGCAACAGTAAACGTTTTGATGCCGATATAACCTTTGGAGTCACTGAAGGAGACCTCGTAGGTGCCCGGGTCCGTGACTGTTACCTTATAGGTGAAGATACCGGAATCATCCTTGACTTCAGTTTTCGTGCCGATATACTGCGGTCCGAAGATCCTGCCCTGAGGTCCGCGGACCTCAATCTGGACTCCCTCGTTGCTCAGCTTGTATACCGATCCTTCAATCCTGAGCGCATCCTCAAGATTCTGGGTGACCGGGGAAGTGATGGTGATCTCGCTGGAACGGTCGAGAACCCTGACAAGTTTGTAGGTCACGGAATCCGAGCGGAGCGATTCTTCTCCGCCGGTACTCTTCAGTTGCAGCTCAATCTTGTACATACCACCCGGGAGACCCTGCGTTTCGAACAGCCGGTACTGGGTGTTCTTATCCCCCTGGATTGTCACCGACTGCCGGCTGATTTCGGTTGCGGTGTACTGGGAGTGGTACATAACGAGATCGGCTGTATAACCGGCAGGGAGATCGCTGTCAATCGAGCATTTCAGCGGAATACCCACCTGAATGGACTCGGGACAGTCAAGGTAGAGGCCGTACGCGGATGCTGTTCCCACGATAGTCGCGAAACATAAGGCAATCAGCAGGATCCTTTTCATAAGAACAGCATCGAATGGCCGGGAATAATAGGTTTCTGCTTCTGAATAGTTCATCAGACCTATAAGGATAGGAATAACACCCCAGCGTTCTGCGACTTCTGACGGGTCATCAGATCAGGTAGAGGAGAATGTCAAAAGTCATCAGACTTGAGACAGGAGAATAACCAGAGTCTTCAACCGAACGCACCAGCGTCCTGCGACTTGACGAGCCAGGAAACCGGGAGGCGCGACGGGAGAAACCTGAAGGTCATCGGACCGGATAGATAAGAAGACATTCAGGTCTTCGATTGAACGATGTTCTTCCACCGGACTGAATGTTCTTTATTAAAAAAACTCTGGGGAAAACCTGTTTCAAAAAGAGATGATCGCCTCCCATGAGCCCGCCCAGCCCCAGTCAGGGATCCCCCACAGCGGATCAAGACGGTTGAAAAAAAATTTGCCGGTTTTTATAGTTTGGGTGTGAACCGGATCGGTTCATACCTGGTTCTTCAGAGCTCAAAAATGGAAGCCGGACTATACCATCCCGATAAAGTTTTTCAGCAGCCGCAGGCCGGTTGCACCGCTCTTCTCCGGGTGGAACTGGACCCCGAAAACGTTTCCTTTGAAAACGGACGATGCGAACGGGCAGATGTACTGCGTGTTCGTGAGGGTGAATTCCGGCAGGGTGTCTGCATAGTAGGAGTGGACAAAGTACACGTATTCATCCTGCTTAAAACCGGCAAAGAGTGGATTGTCGGTCTTTTCAATAGTGAGGGAGTTCCAGCCCATGTGGGGGACTTTCTGTCCGGGCACCCGGGGGAAACGCCGGGCATTGCCGGGGATGAGACCGATCCCCTTGTGGATGCCGTGCTCCTCACTTGTTTCCAGGAGCATCTGCATACCAAGGCAGATTCCAAGAAGCGGGACCTGCCGTGCACTCTTTACAACCGTCTCCTGCAGGGGTCCGAGCTGGTCCATTCCTTCATGGAACGCCCCGACTCCCGGCAGGACGAGGCCGTCCGCGGATGCAATCTCCCCGGCATCGCAAGTAATTACTGCATTTGCACCGGCTTTCTCAAGCCCCCGTATTACACTGCGGAGGTTTCCCAGACCGTAATCAATAATGGCTATCTTCGTCATCCTTGCATCCCTCCACAAGCCGCCATCGTCCTCCCGTTACCCATTCCGCGGGAAGCCCGTGTGCCTGCCGGTACTGTTCGAGCCGGTCGAGCCAGCCCTGCCAGAGATCCGGGTACTCCGCCTCGATCATGTGGATCAATGCCATATCGCTGGACGGGCACATGAAACAGCCGATCCGGTCCAGGTGCCGCTCGTACAGAACATTATGCGGCGCCTTCTCCCGCATAAGGTACAGCCAGACATGCATCGCGGTCCAGTTATGAATCGGTGCCGCGGAGAGCTGGACCCGCACATTC
The DNA here is from genome assembly GCA_041652515.1 of Methanoregula sp. Taxonomy (GTDB): domain Archaea; phylum Halobacteriota; class Methanomicrobia; order Methanomicrobiales; family Methanospirillaceae; genus Methanoregula. The sequence continues at coordinate 5,499 of JBAZHD010000095.1, read as the reverse complement.
CTGTTCCGCCAGACCCGTTCGCTCTGGGCACGGGCGGCCGACTCGTAACGCCGCTGGCCAATGAATGAAAGGCACTCCCCCCACCGTTCCCGGATCAGGTCCCCGACCGGGGTCAGCTTGCAGACCTTGCAGCACCACCGGGCGTTCACTGCCGGCGGTCCCTGCTCCTCAAAGGTCTTCCAGAACGTAGTATTCCCGTCCGTCCGGATCACCTCAAGTCCGTAATGCCCGGACGCTGCAGCGATGTTCTCGTACGTCTCGGGAAACTCAAGACCGGTATCGGCAAAGAGCATCGGCACCCTGCCGATCGCTTTCGTCACAACAAGCAGGGTCGCAAGGCTGTCCTTCCCGCCGGAGTAGGAGACGTTTGCCACGAGATGCGGGTTACGTCCCGCAACCTCCTGCACGAACAGCATCGATGATCCTTCCACACGCTCAAGCTCGTTCGCGTTCGCTTTCACCGCATCCTCCCATGTAGCACGACCCGGGACAACCTGCGATGCGATGTTGCGCCGGGTCCGGACAATCGATCCCTTTTCCATGGCCCGGGCGGTGGCAGCGTCAACCTTTGCCCGCCCGACACCGATGCAGGTTCCGTCTTTTGTGAGGATGAAAACCTCATCCCCGGCACGAGTGCTGTCATCAATGGAGACCATCCCGGGCCGGAGCACGCTCATGCCCTGGTCGCGGATGAACGGTACGGCATCGTCACTGATCACGACGACTCGTTTTTTCGGGACGAACAGGTTGCACGCCTCCGGCCGGGGGACCGGCTCCCACCGCCGCTCGTCCGGGAAATACCGGATGATCCCGGCAATACCTCCCCCGATAACAATCTCTTCCATCCGGTCCTTGTCCGGCACCTTGTTTAAGAGCGCAAGGTGCCCTTCCAGGATAAGCGGGGCACCGAAATGCTCTTCATAGATCTGGTTGATGAGGGCAATATCGGCAGGAAATGCCGGCCGGGCATCGCCGGGGGGCGTGACCGGCACCGGCCGGGTCGCCGCACCGCAGGAACATTTCTCTGCAAGCACCGGGGAATGGCACGCATCACACCAGCGCAATAAAATCTTCCCAAGATAGGACGGGCGCATCTGTCGTACAATTCGCGCTGGAGAGATAAAAAAGAGAGGCCGGGCTGAATCATCCCGGGAAACCGAACGGTTCGCGAGAACCCTGATGGGGAGGAGATTTATCGAGGATTCTTTGAAATCCGGGCGGCTCGAAGATATCTGGTAATTCTTCTTATCATCAGCATTTTGAAGAAGGTCGCTGATTCATCTGAACCGCGATGATGAGACGAATTTGCCAGAAATGAGATTGGATGCGGACATAATCAGGAAAACTTACCGGTGCTTAAAGAAAAAACCGGTAGTGTATCGGATGAACAAGAGTATGGTTTTTCATCCTGCATGAATTCCCTGCATCTGGTCAGCGTGTGCCAAGGTGAAAATTAAATTTTTTCCGCCCTGACATAAAGTCCCGGAAATCCCCCCGGGTTGGCCGGATCGCTCAGCTGCACGATATCGAGTATTCTGAATCCTCCCCGGGTGATAACAGGAGGAAGCGACTGGGGGGAATAGAGGATTGTACCGGGTGCCCTGAATTTCCCGAAGGTGCGGTAATTCCGGATGATGCCCCGCAGCTTATCAGAGAGACTGAGACCTTCAGTAGTGGGGACGGCAAGGATAAGTTTTCCGCCGGGTTTCAGGATCCGGTGCATTTCAGCAACGGTTACCGGGCCGTCTGCAAACTGAAAGACCAGTCCCATAAAGGCCGTATCAAATGATGCAGGGGGAAATGATGTTTTCTCGCAGTTCTGGTATTCAACGTCAATATTGGAAAGTCCCCTGATCGTTTCCCGGGTCCGGTCAAGCATCTTTTCGGAAATATCGGTAGCTGATACACGTTCGGACAACTGCGCCAGAACCGGCGTGTAAAAACCAGTCCCGCATCCAAACTCAACGGTCCGCCCCAGGTGCTGCTCCCTGCGCAGGGTATCAAGGATGATCAGCCGCAGGTTGTTCCCAAAGATGTGATCGATTCCTTCATCATACCCGATGGCGTTTCGATTCCAGTATTGTTCTCCCGTCACCATTTATTCAATAATCATCCTGGTGAAATTTGAATCTGATCTTTTCCCGGATTTCTCTCTTTTCTCTATAATATCTTCATCTCCGGCATCGAAAAAACCGGTTTACTCCTGCCGCATCCGGGCAGCTGCGGGGGCATGGATAAATACGATTCTTTCACAAGGTACTAGCATACATGATCGATACCTGGCTTTTTACTGCACTGGTCATGGGGATCCTGACCCTGTGTGTCATCCTGCGGGGCATTCGTACGGCGTCGGGGGATGACCGGTTTGTTGCAGGTACAGTGACCGTCATCCTTGTATCGATGGCTGCACTTACTCTCAGTATAGCATGGGCGGCATTCATCATCACCGACGTTGTTATTTTTCTGGATATCTGTTATCTGGGAGTAATGATCTGGGCGGCAAAGAACCCGGGAGCTGATCGTTCGTGAGTTCCCTGCCGGCAGATATGATTATCTGGGCATTGCTCTTTATCGGGACCGTCTTCTCGGGATTAGGCCTGATGGGCCTGATGATCTTCCCGGATACCCGGAGCCGGATGTTCACGGCATTCCGTGCAACAGCCATCGGCCTTGGTGCGGTTGCCCTTGCGGTGATAACCTATGGATATGCCCTGCTTATGGCTACGGGTGACGGCCAGTATATGGGCCTGATCCTCCGGACCCTTTTCCTTGTATTCGTACTGGCAGCCGGGACCTGGATGATGTACGGGATCATCCGGGAGCGTACCCAATGGCAAAAACCAGAAGGTGCAGGCAAACCACCGGCCGGGCCGGAACCTGCAACAAAAGACGGGGAATAAATTTTCCCGGAAGATTATTCTTTTTTTCTGCCACTCGGAAGCAGAAATATTACAGTTCAGCGGATTCTCTGTCGTCTGCTTCCGGTTCCATGAAGCAGAGTGTGCCGGCAACACCAAGGCACCCGACCGTGGGAAGGTAGAGATACAACAACGACAGGGTATTTGCAATTGGCACCGAGAGCGTGATGAAGACCGCAGAGCAGATGAGCATGTAACCGGCGAACCGTGTTTCTTTCTTGGCAATTGCAGCACCCATCAGACCAAGGCTGGAAAATAGAGCAGCCTGGACACCGGAGAGGGTCATATCGTTTGATGTGGCCGAGGTAATCACGAACAACGCCGTGACAAGTCCCAGGAACCCTCCGATGAGTCCGAGAATGAACTGTTTTTTCATACAGGTAGGGATGTTTTTTTGGAGGGATAAAGGTTATCGTTCCTGCCCGGAATATTTTTTTTGCGGACGCACACACAAAAAGATTGTTTTGCACCCCCTGTATATGCGCTCCCCATTTGTGAATACCAGTTTTTTTGCGAAATATAAATAGCCCGGATATTTTGATTCAGCCGAATCCGGGTATTTTACGGACAATTGCGCAATTCGTGATAGAACGCTTTGATACTCTGGCCTTGACTAAAAGCAGTCATTTTCCAGCCAAAAAAATGGTGGTTTGGTATGATTCCGGGCCCGAAAATCGCATTGCGACCAAAATATTTATTAATTGAAAGATTGAGAGAAAATATAACCCTTTCCGGTAGGAGGTGGATCCCGAATGGCAGCAGCAAAGAAGGCAGCGGCTAAGGCGCCGGCAAAGAAGGCGGCAACAAAGAAGGTCGCAGCGAAGAAGAAGAAATAATCTTCTTCAAAAAATAACCCTACACTTTTTATGACGCTGTTTTTCTGTTCGTGAGATCTTTTTCAAAATGGATTTCCTGGTATGATCCCTGATCCGCATCGCAGGTTATCCTCTGGAAAAATAACAAAGACCGGGTTATGGGTTCATGAAATATATCGCACCGTTCAGTGCTGAGGCCAGGGTCACCCACGCGATATACGGGATCAGGAAGTACGCAGCCGTCTTATTTACGCGGTAAAATGCCCGGATGGTTACAACGATCATCACCCAGAGAAGGAGGATATCGATAAAACCGAGCAGGGGCGACCGGAGGCCGAAGAAGAGGAAGGACCAGATCACATTGAGGAAGAACTGGATGCCAAATATCCCCAGTGCGATCGTCACTTCCCGGTTCCCAGTTCCGCATTGCCAGACAAGATACAGCGCAATCCCCATGAGAACGAAGAGCGTGATCCACACGGGCGCAAAGACCCAGTTAGGCGGGGCGAAGAAGGGTTTTTCCAGAGTTGTGTACCAGGACCCGGGGCCGGTGATTGTTACGAGCGATCCAAGGCTGCCGGCGATCAGGCAGAAGAGGATTGCAGCTGCAAGCATCGGGTACGACTGGATCGTTATCTTTTCGGAAGATTCCATGTCCAGCGTTTTTTCCCTGTGCAGTAATAAGGATTGAGATCGTTCATGTGCCGCTAAGCAGGAGGGGGTCGGATGGGTACATTTCGTTTTGTGCAATACCCTGATGAGCGGTCATGTCACATCGTAATTTTCCTGATTTTCCCCACACGTCCCGGGCCGCAAAAACACAATTGTACCCATGCGACCCCCTCCAATGCCTTCCGGTTTTTGGGCAGGATTTGCTGTGTTTTATGAGAGAAACTCCTGGCCATCCCGGGATTTTTTGGGGGAGGGGGTCGCATGGGTACAAATATAAAATGAGATCCGATCCGGAACGTAATCTGGTACTGTCGTTCTGACAAAACCCATTGGATACAGGGGCATACGTAAAAAACGCCTTATCAGGGTTTACACTGCGCACGTCCCGGGTTTCACCATGGAGAATGAATCCATCAGGGCAGTCCGGACCCGTGAAGCAGAACCGTAAGAATCAGAAAGCGGCGACAAAACCGGATAATTATTCCGGAAGAATCCGCAGTCACTACCGGTTTTTCCAGTCATTTCAACACAGTTGAATAAGCAACCGGCAGATATCTCCGGGTCCGGAGGACTTAAAGGCTGAAAAAGAAATGATAACCATCATGCCTGACACTCCGGATTTATTTGGATCAACACCCTTTGAGAGAAAATTTCCTCAAATTGCGGATATCTCGATTACCATAACTGAAACAAAAACCGGATTAAGAAAAGAATATCTTCAAACGGCATATCATGACATAAAAAAAGTTCCCGGGATACATCCATGCAGTAATCCGAAATGCAGGGAAGGGGGGTTGGATATTAACCGGATCATTGGCGATATGGTTGCAAAAAACCGATCAAATGCTGAGATCAGGCTCCGTTCATGCACCGGGTATACCATGCTCCCCCGGGGCAATTCCCCGGGAACCCGATGCAGTCACGATTTTGTTGCAAAAATCCAGATTGCCTACCGGGATGTTGGCAAACCGGCATCATCAGAATAATAATAAATGCAGCACTGCCTTTTTTCACAGAGTTGATCTCCCGCTCATTATTGGAGATTAAAAAAATCTGCTCTGGAGAATTCCTCTGTATCCCTGACGTTCTTAGTG
>JBAZHD010000094.1:0-13316 GCA_041652515.1 Methanoregula sp. | reverse complement strand
GGGGACTCCGCCCCACACCCCGATTATGATTGCACCCGCCGCCCCCGACGGGGCGCCCCCGCGGCGGTTCAGTGACCGTTCTCATGTGCGGATTGGTAAAACTCGGGGGCGATATGATTGATATGCTGTAACGCTCAGTTACTCTGTACCCAGTGAGATCTTAGCCAATCTTGTGACACGACCAAAAAATCTTCAGAATACCCATCACTCCATTTAACGGAGATGGGACAGCGATCGGATCTTAAGAAGAACAAGAACGGAATTTTACCCGGCACCTTCATCGGGCGTCTCGGGATCTTCCTCGCATTCCTTGTTGCCGCGGGTCTCTTCGTACTTCCGGCATGCGCATACACAACCCCCGAATCCATTGTTGCTTCTGGCAACGTGTATGTATCCAGTGTGACTATCGATCCTGCGGTTTTTTTCACCGGGGATGAAGGCACGGCCACATTTTACGTAACCAACGGGAATGCAAACCAGAGCATCGTGGTCAACCATGCCACGTTCGGCGACAAGGATATCCGCCTCACCAGCGGTTCGTATGATTCATCCGCCAACATCGGCCCGCTCCAGACAAGGCCGTTTGTTTTTTCCATTGCATCGGATGCCTTCGAGGGAACGTATTACCCGACCTTTTCCCTGAGCTTCCGCGATGCCGACAGCTTGTACTACCGCACCCAGGTCCAGGTGGACAATACGCCGCTTGTGCTGACAATTCTCGATAAACCTGACACCTTCACGCAGGACAAGAAAGATTCGATCACCGCACAGATTGCCAACCCCCGGAACAATGATGTGAAGAATGTCATTCTCGAAGTATCCGGTGATGGCGTTACCGCATCGCCCTCGAGGATTTACATCGGGGCGCTTGCGTCCGGTACTAAAACGAACACGACCTTTTCGATAACCCCCGTCACAGAATCCCCGGTAAAAATCACGGTGAATTATGATAACGGGGATACCCATCACACCGTGTTCCTGGACCTGCCCCTGTCATTTGCGCCGGATAAAAAGAAGGCAAGCCCGCAGATGAATAATATCCAGGTGAAACTGGAGGGTAGTATCTACCATATCACCGGAGATATTACCAATGCCGGGCTGGAAACCGCAAATGCGGTATCCGTCACATCGCTGTCCCCTGCCATCGCAGAGGATCCCTACAAAAACTACATCGTCGGCGTACTGAAACCGGATGATTTCGGCAGTTTTGAAGTTACCTTCAAGGCAAGCGGCGCAACGAGTGTTCCCGTCCAGGTATCCTATAAGGATGCGGATGGCAACGTGATCTCGTCCCGGCAGGATGTTGCGCTCACGGTAACGGACACTGCACTACAACAGAATTCTCCAAGCCTCATCCCGGTCATTGTGATTGTCGTGATTGTTGCTCTCGCCGCCGGCGGTTATCTCTACCTCCGGAAAAGAAAGAACACGTGAGGCGGCTGCAATGGAACAGGTAATACAGTTTGAGGATGTGGTAAAAATTTATCCGCTCAGGGCAGGAGATGTAACAGCACTCAATCACATCTCCTTTTCCGTGGAGCGGGGAGAGTTCATCTCCATTATGGGGCCGTCGGGATCGGGTAAATCCACCCTTCTCTCCCTTATGGGATGCCTTGACACCCCGACCTCCGGCACTATCTCGATGAGCGGAAGGGAGATACGGAATATGTCCGATGAGGAACTGACCAGCTTTCGCAGGGACAAAATTGGCTTCATCTTCCAGTATTTCAACCTCTTCCCGCTCTTAAATATCATCGAGAATGTCAGTTTTCCCCAGATGCTCCGGGGAGGAGTTAACGAGGAAAAGGCCCGGGAAGTACTCCGGGCGGTCCAGCTGGACGAGCATCTCTATACACACACGCCCCTTGAACTCTCCGGGGGCCAGCAGCAACGGGTCGCCGTAGCCCGCGCCCTCATCAACGATCCGGATATCCTCCTGTGCGATGAACCCACGGGAAACCTCGATTCGAAGACCGGGGCAAGTATCATGGAACTCATGACGGAACTCAATAAAAATGGTTCGACCATCATTGTGGTAACCCATGATCCCAATGTCGCCAATTACACGAACCGGACCATACGGATCGTGGACGGGAGAATTGCGGCATGACCGCGATTTTCTGGGAGATTGCAAAACGCAATATCCGCATTCACATGCTCCGCTCCACCCTCGCGATGCTCGGCATCGTGATCGGGGTCGTTGCCATTGCGTCCATGGGGATCCTGGGCAACAGCATGGTGGCCTCGGTCTCCGAGAGCCTCAACTCTGTCGGTGACAGTGTGATCGTAAGCCCGTACTCCGGTGCGAGCGGGGGCGGACCTGGCGGAGGAGGAGCACCCGGCAGTACCATGGACCAGTACATCTCTGACTCGAACTACCAGAAGATCAAGCAGGTGGTTGCCCCGAACATTGCCATCCCGATACACCAGACCTCTCAGCGCATGAGCGTGGGTGTGGGCAGTGATGACATCGTGGCAACCATCTATGGGGTGGATCCACAGCGTGTCCCCGATTTCAACCTGGTCCTGACTGCCGGGGATTACAACAGCGGGAACTCCGGCTGCCTCGTGGGATCGGAATTCGCCACGGATAATAATATCCGGGTCGGATCGCGGATTACGATCGGCTCCGAAGGCCAGTACGGCACGCTCCGCGTCACCGGCATCATTGAGGAACGGGGCATGAGTTTTGATCTTAGTACGGACAATGCCCTTGTCGTGACCCAGGACTGGTATGAGTCCAATTTCGGGAAGAACGATCAGTACGACCAGGTCGTCGTCAAAGTAAAAGAAGGGCAGGACACGGCCGAAGTCAAGAAAATCATCGAGAAGCAGCTGAACCGGAGGGACAAGATTGTCAGCGTAACGGATAGCAAAGCCACGCTCGACTCCCTCTACGCGACGTTTGGTACCATCACAACCTTCGTTACCGCGATAGGCGGGATCTCCATGATTGTTGCCGGCGTCTCGATCTTCAACATCATGATGATGTCCGTGAACGAGCGGATCAAGGAGATCGGTATCATGCGCAGCATCGGTACCCAGAAGAAAGAAGTGATGAGCATGTTCATCTACGAGGCGGCTATTATCGGGGTGATCGGCAGCATCATCGGCGGGGTATTAAGCATCCTTGCCGGGTATGCCGTCAGTGCCCTGATGCTGGGCACGACCAAGTACCTGTGGACGATCTCAACTGCGTTCTCGGTTGCCGAAGGTGTCGGGTTCGGGATCGTAATCTGTCTGGCCTGTGGTATTTACCCGGCATGGCAGGCGGCGAACCTGAACCCAATCGATGCGCTGAGGCACGAGTGAGGAGCGCACAACAATGAAAATCTTTTCTTTTTTCGATCAAAAAAAAGCCTGTTCTACAGGGGAGACTCAGGGTGTCACTATCCTGACCGGTGATCCGAAAAAAGCAATCATCTCGTTATCAGGACCGATGATCATCGCAATGCTCCTGATGTCCAGTTATAATATTGTAAACGCTGTCTGGGTTGTCGGCCTCGGTTCCGATGCACTTGCCGCTGTCGGCTTCATGACCCCGTTGTATATGATTCTCATTGGACTGGGAACCGGTATCGGTGCGGGGGCGACATCAGCCATTGCGCGAAGGATCGGGGCAAACGACCATAACGGCGCAAATAACTGTGCAGTACATGCACTCATCATCTCTCTCATCCTGTCAGTTATTGTTACCCTGCCGCTTGTCATTTTTGCAGAGCCGATCGCCCTTCTTTTCGGTGCCGGGGAGACCGCAGGCCTTGCTGTAGCATACGGACAGGTTCTTTTCGGGGGTTCATTCTTCATTCTCTTTGTCAACATTGCCTATGGCATTCTCCGGGCGGAGGGTGACGCCAGGAGAACGATGCACGCCATGGTGGCCGCATCCCTGTTGAATATTGTTCTCGACCCGATCCTGATCTACGGTCTGGGCCTTGGCATTGCAGGAGCTGCATGGGGTACAATCATCTCCCTTGCTGCCGCCTCGATCGTCCTTTGTTACTGGTTCTTTATCAAAAAGGATACCTATGTGTGCTTTTCCCGGCAGGTTTTCATTCCGAGCCGGAGCGTGGTTTCCGATATCCTGTACGTGGGAATCCCTGCCAGTGTTGAGTATCTGCTGATGTCAGCACTGAATATCATTCTCAACCTGATACTCGTTATAGTAGCCACCACGGATGCGGTGGCAGTCTTTTCCGTGGGCTTCAGGGTTGTGTCATTTGGGATTGTTCCCATTGTTGCTATCGGTACATCCGTGGTATCGGTTGCCGGTGCGGCATACGGGGCAAAACATTTTAGGAAGATCCGGGTAGCTCACACCTTCTCGATTATCTTTGGACTTGCCATAGCATTCAGTGTCAGTATCCTTACCTGGATATTTGCCTACCCGATTGCGTCTGTCTTCTCCTATTCACAGGAAAGCGCCCACCTCTATCCGGCAATTGCTGCGTTCATCGGGGTCATGTGCTTTTTTTATCCCTTTGTACCGCCGGGTCTCCTGTCATCTTCCCTGTTCCAGGGTGTCGGGAAAGGACCGACATCCCTTTTCCTGACGTTTATGAGGAGTCTTGTGTTTGCCGCAGTCTTTGCATACCTGTTCGCAATCCCTCTGGGTATGGGAGAACAGGGAGTCTGGTGGGGAATAGTTGCCGGGGAAGTTGCCGGGGGTCTGCTGGCATTTGTCTGGGCAAGGGTATACTTGTCAAAGATGGAGGTCCAGTGGGCCTGCGAAGTCAGGAAGAGCGTGATTGAATTATGATACCGGCCCGAAAACTCGTTTGTGATCAGGAGGGGCATTGATATGCCTCATGAGAATCCGTGGTTTCTCATCACTCAGGAAGAAACTGCCAGAATAAGACAGCACCTTGCATTTCTTGAGGAAAACGGATCGGAAAAATGTCGGGAGAACACTGGCGCCATTGCGGAAATCCTTGCAACCGTTGAATGGCGCCTGCGATGACCGGATGATAACAAAACAATGCGATGAGTCAGATTATAGGGAACGGGGGGATGTGCATGAATTATCAGTAAAAGGACAGGTCCAGAAACGTCAAACCCGGTAATAACTGCTGGTAATGGGGGACAATCCATTCTTGAGATTGCGAGCTTGAAATACCAGATTTTGGGAATAGATTTCTCTGAGAATCTGAAGGATGCGGACCAGGCAGACGGCACAGGAAAACCCTATACCGCTTTCCTTCTTTCAGAGCCCTGCGCCCATTGCGTCTGGATATTCCCAATGGTAACAGGAAAACATCATTTCGGCATGAAATACCCTCTACCCTGTCAACCGGCGCCGGGGACGAAATTCCTGGATTCCCACAACGGCCTGAGCAGCGGGAATCTGAATTGAGGTTCCCTGTTGTCACGAGAGAAAGAATGCGAATGCCAGAAGATGGAGAGAAAAATATGAAGAAGGACGAAATTATTGAAATTGTTCTTGTTGCTCTGGGGATTGTTCTGACCTTCGTGCTCCTGGGAGTAATTCTTTTTTCTTCTGAGGTTTAATCTCCAGCCCAAAACATTTTGGATCGCCTCTCGTGGACTTCTTGCCGTGAAGCGTACCGGACAACCAGCCCCTGATATGTCAAGAATCTTCCGAGAGCTGGGCGAGTTTTTTATTGAGTTCGGTAAGGACTTTTTCATTATTCCGGACCTGTTCGAACCTTTCCAGAAAGGTATCGGTCCGTTTGATGGCGCATACCATCAGGTACAGTTGTTGAGCAGGTCATCAACTGATGTAATGGTTTTTACCCGATCCTTCCTGAGGTCCTGGTCACTTTTTTTGATTGCCTGCATGGTTGCCGGGTTGCTGAGGATCTCCACAGTATCCACGAGGGCTTCAAGATCTTCCCGCTTTACCATATCCTCACGGATTTTTTTGATTTCCTGGTAAACCTGATCGATCGTGACACCGGAGCTCATAATGATACTTGGGCTGTTCTTCTCATCATTATTTGGGAGGACCGTATCCCATCCAACCGGTGGCGCCTGAATGGGGGGAAGGTCTGGTGGGCGATTGGAAAAAAACGCGATCCGGTTTTGATCCGGAAATCGCTGATCGAATTCAAAATGAAAATCGATCCCCGTTTTTTCCGGTACGGTTTTTGATCGGGATCATGATCGCGATTACAATCCGGAAATCGCTGATCGATTTTAAAATGAAAAACGCTGATCGATTTTGATCCGGAAATCGCTGATCGATTTTCGTACGAAAATCGCTCCCCGATTTATCGCTCCGACTGTGGAAACGCAATGTGGCCGGTTTTTTAATCGCTGATCGATTTCAAAATGAAATTCGCTGATCGATTTTGATCCGGAAATCGCTGATCGAATTTAAAATGAAAATCGATCAGCGATTTTTCCGGACCGGTTTTTGATCGGGATCGCGATCGCGATTGCAATCCGGAAATCGCTGATCGATCTCAAATGCGGTAACTGCCAGGCTGCTTCTGCAGAGGGGGGAGGGCTGTATCCATCCGGGCTCAATTCCGCCTCCGTTTACCCTTCTTTTCCGGCCCATTGACACTATTTCGCAGAATATCGACATTATTTTGTCACAATTTCACAATTTTACGTCGGAGAATGATGACACTATTTAGCAGCGTTTGGAGGGGCGATCCCTGCCGGATCCGGCCATCCTCCCAGTGCCCTGATCCCGCAAAAATCACCCAGTGAAAAGCCGTCCATATTTGCGTTCTGGTTCGGGGGATACTGGTGAAACGACCTGCAGGACGTTGCTGATGAAGCCGGATCATGCCCCTTTTTGCAGGTTTCACGTCGGAGAATCCAACACACCGTTCGTGTCAGACATATGGCTGCCCGTGTTCTCCGACGGAGGCATGATCGATAAGGTGGATTGACCTGCGGTAGTGGCCTGGCGGATGCAGGATCCGGGGTATACGAAAACAGCCATTCCATTCAATCCCACGTGCTGCACCCTTGATTTCGCTGAGTTCGGCCACTGGTTAATGCCGGTTAATGTTTTTGCAGCGCCACTATAGGCGCTCCGAATGGCGTAAATCTATACAATTTGGAGATTTACGGAAATCATTGTACATAAATGGGGGGTTTTGTACATAATTCACGGGAGGGGGTGGTTAGAATGGCAATCCGGGGGCGGAGCGGGGCCGGAATGGGGAGCGGAGTATGAAGCAGGATGAGGGTGTCTGGGATGTGATCGTCTGAGAAAATCGTTCTTATAAAAGACCAGTATCCATCCCGCGCAGAGTTAACTAACGTCAGTGAAAAGATCTATCCGGGCAGCGATCGGCAATCTAATAAAAGGATTGTCACCGAGTACCTTGCGCTTTTCCATACGTGACGAATTTTGACCGAGAAATAATAAATATAACTAAAATAAATCGCTCATTGTGGACGACCGTAGGTTGTTCCACAAAATCAAAGGACGGGTCCACCTACCGTAGAAGTCAGATGGCCCGCATCCTGCCCGAGGGCATGAGATTATTATCTTTCATTCTTATGAAGATTTTCCCGTGCCTTTTGAGCGTAGCGTATGAAAAAAAGGACCGTGGTAAAAAGATGAACCTTAAAAGAATCAGCATAGTCCTGCTGGCATTTCTCCTGTTAGGACTAGCGATGGTACCGATTGTAAACGCGAATGACGCAGTAAACAAGGAAGTAGCGATCAAACAGGTGATACCCAACATTTCAGCAGAGGATTTCAAATGGTTGTCAGGGAAAGATATCATTGCAACATCCGGAAAAGTTCCTTCATTCAAAGAAGCTGATTTGCAGGGAACCTGGACCAAGACTCTACGGACATCACTAAAAACTTCGAACGTGGATCTGAAGGATTACTTATATCCTCAGGGTCCGGTAATCGGGACCGGTATCGATTATCTTGGGGGTATCGAGGTTTACTGGAACAAGGATTCTGATGTTGATCAGAAGACCGTCGAGAAAATTATCGGCATAATTACTGACGATGGCAGGAATGCTGGTATGCAGGAAACACCCATTATCGTTATTCGTTCAGATATGTTCAAAGGAGATGCATCCCGAACGGCGAAGTACCGGCCGATTATTGGCGGAGTCCAGATGGCAGCTCTGGTTGGCGGCGGGACCGCCTTTGCAACTCTCGGATTTTCTGCAAGAGACAGTAATGGTAATAACGGATATCTGATTACTTCACACCTGCCAGCAAGCATCGGGCAGACGATATACCAGCCTGCGTCGGGTCAAAGTGCCGGTACTGTCACCCAACTCAGCGGAAATTATGCAGATGCAGCATTTGTTCAGTATTCGAATGTGGAAGGGACAATAATTGATAGACTTGGTTCGAAGGTTGCGGTAAAATACTACAGCGATGCCAATCTGAATGACCAGTACATCATGATGTCGGGGATTTCATCCCAGAGCAGTGGCAAGGTCACGGTCACCGATGTTATGGCCTACAATGTGGATCTCACTCGCTATCTCTACGACCAGCACATTGCATCATACACCTCGATGAGTGGTGACAGCGGAGCTCCGGTTTACTGGAAGAACATCAATCATGATATTGTATTGTGCGGTATTCACTGGGGTACCGGTTCAGACGGATCCGTTTATTCTCCCATCTCAGCCGTTCGGTACGATATGGGGATTACACCGATAACCCGGTAGGAGTTCTGCACCAATGGAACCTTCCTCTTTTTTTTCATCCAGAAAAAAACAGGTGATTTTTAGTCTGTTCCTCATTTTTGCAGTCATCATTCTTGCAGCGTATTTCATCACGGAAAAAAACAAGGGGGATAAAGCAGCTTCAGACAAGAAAGACCTGATCATTTCATTGGTACCGGATATATCCCGGCAGGATCTTGACCGGTACATGGCGCAGGATGTCTACGCGGTTTATGGGAAAACCGGGCCAGCCAATCCCGATCTTGCAAAAATAATCGACGCATCCAGAACCCAGCTCACTCCGTACCTTTACCCGGACGGGCCTGTCTGCGTGTGCGGTGTGAGTTACCTGGGTTTTATCGAGATTTACCTGTACGAGGATATGCCGGTAAACCGGACAACGACCGATAACGTTTACCAGATTATCGACGCCAGCGGTAAAAATTTCCAGGAGGAAAATATTCCGGTGATGTTCATCCGCACATCGTTACCGGTTCCAGACAAAGATAACAGTCACGATTGATGGATAATTGTGAAAGACGGAAAGCCGGGCTGACCGAAGAGAAATTTAAACGGTTATTATGAGGGAACGTATGGAATACACGAGACTGATTGTCAAGGCAGATCTCTCCCTGGATCGTGCTCCCGACGGTGGCCGGAAAACCGCCCTTCCTTCCGATATCACATGCTGCACCCTTAATTTCGCTGAGTTCGGCCACTGGTTAATGCCGGTTATTGTTTTTACAGCGCCAGGGGAAATGATCCGATTGGCGTAAATCATCAGATAGGCGTTTTCAGCAAATCCTTGAACAGAAATCTGTGGTTTTTTACATAATTCGCGGGAGGGGGTGGCCGGGGGGGAGAGCCGGGGGCGTAGCGAGGACGTTGGGGGAGATATCCTGAGGGGATCCGCGTAGATGATCATGCCTTTTTTTACGAAAATTTCTCCGGCAACACATCGGAGCCGTTTTATCATTACAAAAAAATAATCTCATACATCTGATATACAATGGATGAAAAATTTCCAGGAAAACCGGATTTGATTCCAGAAGAGATCGAGAACTGGACGGAGTCACTGGTTCTGTTAATTTCGCATGATACTGTATTCGCTCTATGCCAGAAGTCCGTAAGGCAGGTGCCCGATCTGCAGATAACTTCTGCTGACCGGGATTCCGGGATTATCCATGCACGCGACCGCTCTGCCGTTCATGATATCACGGTAACGATAAAAAAGATCTCCCCCGGTTCAACCGGGATAACCCTCCAGGCAGTCACAAGAAATCCATCAAAAACTACTCTTTTCAAAGGTCCTTCCGATTCTATGAAGGAAAATGAAAAAATCGTGAAAACCCTGGCTGCTTTTCTGTGGGAGCAGAAAAAAACCGCTAAACGATACGAAGAGGAACTGACAATCCCCATTCCCTATGCAACAGCATTCGATCTGTGCCGGCGTTCCGTCCAGATGGTCCCGGATATTGCAGTCCTTGACGCAGACCGAAAAACCGGCATCATCCATGCAGGCAAGCCGGATATTTTCATAACACCGGACCCTGGCATCACCTTCACTATCGGGAAGATCACGACAGATAAAACCCGGATTATTATTACCGATACCGAACCGGATTATGACCGCTGGGATTCTCACACAAGGGAAAGACACCTGCACCAGACTGAACGGACATTTGCAATGCTCACCGGGTTCATCCGCGAGCCGACACAAAATCCGGAACACTGGGAACCAGTTACTGGTAAAGAAATCTTACACGATCCGGTTGCCTTTTTTGGCCAGGAACCACACCTCAGGGATAAACCAACGGTTACAGAACCATTTCAAAAATTTTCCGGAACCGGACCATCAGATTCTTTCCCGTACTCTCCGAAACGAAAGATACATCCGGGGTACTGGTTCATACTTGCCGGGATTGGACTGATCTTCTGGGGTGTTTTCATCGATATGTCGGTCATTGACGGGTTCCTCAAGGGGACCTGGGTCATGCCTCATCTTCATAAACATTTATTGAGAGGGGGAATCCAGCATGTTACACTTTTTGACCTTCTGATTGGCCCGATATCTCCGGGAATTTTTGCCATCGGTTTTGGGGTTTACGCACTCATGCAACCCACGCCGTCAGTTGTCACGGACACGAATCCCGCGAGCCCGACAGGTGTCCTTGTTGGGAAAGGCCCGTTTTATCGCGATCCCTTCGAAGCCGCGATGTGTTCAGTGTTTGTTCCGGGGCTCGGGCAGGCCTATAATGGCCGGGCGGATCTGGGTCTCCTGTTCGCATTCAGTGCCGGTGGCGGGCTCCTCTTTGGCCTTGTTCCCGGGATCCTTATCTGGCTCTATGCAGCCTGGGAGGCTCACAGTACCGCAAACCGGATCAACCGGGAGGAGGTACCCATATATTCGGCTCAGGGATGGATGACATGGTTGATTATTGCAATCTTTATTCCGTGCGTTATCCTCACCGTGTTTCTTTTTTCCCATTACGGACCGGCGGTGGCGCTCGGGCTGAACTTCACGACTATCAGGGGGCCGTAGATCCCGGGAAGAACCCCTCCGGTTGTACCTGCTAATTCGGAAAAACCGCCCTTCCTTTCGATCTCACGTGCTGCACCCTTGATTTCGCTGAGTCTGGCCACTGGTTAATGCCGGTTATTGTTTTTGCAGCGCCAGGGGAAATGATCCGATTGGCGTAAATCCTTTCAATTAAAGAGTTACGGAAATCCGTGTACGAAAATAGGGGGTTTTTGCACATAATTCCCGAAAGGGGGTGGCCGGGAGGGCAATCTGGGGGAGTGGCGGGGGCGGGGTGGAGGGGGGGATGAGGTATTTTTAAGATATCAGGGTAAGAGGGATGGTCCTGTTAATATTCAGAAATCCCGCTGTAAATTTTTAACCAAACATTGATTGAAAAATGTCTGATGATCAATTCTTCGGGAGCCATTGAAAGAGAATCCCGAGATAAATAAACAGGCAGACGCCTGCCAGGAGCAGCGTAATTATACCGAGGTATTTCAGTATTCTGAATACCGTGCTTGCTGGAGGGAGCGCGTGAGATCCTTCATTGATTACCAGCCACCCGGGGATTAACGGGGCCATGAATACGAATACAAAAAAATAACCACTACCAGAAGACGTAAAACTTTGCAGGTCCGCCAAATCCTGAAGCAGTCCGGAAGTATACATCCACAATTCCACCGCAAAACCGCAGAGCAGAAGAAAAACCCCAACTACGATCCAGCGAGATTCTTTTTTTGTATAGGTCTCCTCTTCAGTCCACATCTGTACAGAAAATATTTTTTCTTAACTATAAAAAGAAAGCAGGTTTGGTGCGATCAGGCCGGAAATTTCGCGGAGCCAAAGCACACCGCCCTTCCTTTCAATCCCACGTGCTGCACCCTTGATTTCCCTTAGTTTGGCCACTGGTTAATGCCGGTTAATGTTTTTGCAGCGCCAGGGGGAAATGGGCGGATTGGCGTAAATCTTTTGATATTGAAGGTTTCCGGAAATCCGTGTACGAAAGTAGGGGGTTTTTGCACATAATTCCCGGGAGGGGGTGGCCGGAATGGCAATCAGGGGGCGGAGTGGGGCCGAAATGGGGAGCGGGGGATGATGTTTGAGGAACTAGTGTAGGATAAGAATAAGTGAGGATAAGGGTAGACACAGATTCTTGAGAATCCTAGTTCCTAACGCAAGATATTGTCAGCAGTAAAGGATTAAAAAAACAATTAAATTTTTTGTTCGCGATTAAAAATTAAAAATGTCTTTATATTAGAGAGATTGATTACCTTTGATTAATATGGGTCGGGGCAGAGCAGCATATATTCTAAAAGTAGAGAGCGAATTAAATGGAGCTGAGTTAAAAAAAGCGATTATTGATTGCATAAATTCTAATAAAATAATCGAATCTGGTAATAAAAAAAATCGGAAAGGATTCAGAAATATCAATATGAATACGGAAAATCTTCCACTTCCAATTCCTATGGTTTATGCTTTAGATAATAATCGGACGAGCATCCAGGCGGTATATCAAGAATATGACGAAGAAGTTGACAGATTTACAAAAGAAGTCCAGTATCGACCAAATTATATCGATATTTTATATGATTATCATAAACGGACATTGATAATTTTTAGATCAAGCATTGTTGATGTTCATAAGATTCTTTCAATTTTAAATTCATGTGTCGAAGGCATAAATTTCCAGCCACCAAATTATGCAGCTTCTGCCGATGTCGAACCGTTCTTTAGATGGTTAATTAAAAATTCAAAGGAGAATCGAGAAAAATTTCCACCATCATGTAAATTATTAAATATCGAAGGAGTGAGAGTGAAAGATTTAGATCAATCCGAAACACATTCCACATCAGAAAGTGCCAGCCTCAAATCAACGGGACATGTTGCTGAAGATCTTCTTTATGAACAAATTAAGGATGAAGGACTACGAGACTATCTCAATTGTAAATTTCATCATTCTAAACTTGTAGTGGATACCTCAATCTATCGAAATGGTAAAATCAATTTAACATCTCGACCTCCAAAAATAACGGATCATCAATATTTTGGTCGTGTCACAAGATTGGCTAAGATCTCACTGGGTACAGAGTAACTGAGCGTTGTAGCATATCAATCATATCGCCCCCGAGTTTTACCAATCCGCACATGAGAACGGTCACTGAACCGCCGC
>JBAZHD010000093.1:0-13358 GCA_041652515.1 Methanoregula sp. | reverse complement strand
GTCTGTTCAACATCGCTCCTGGAACTGTCGGTATCCCCGCTCTTGCCGGAGACCTTGTCTTTTGCCTCAGTGTCCTTTGTTTCGACACTGTCGGTATCCCTGCTCTTTCCGGAATCCTTGTCTTTTGCCTCGGTGTCCTTTGTTTCGACGCTGTCGGTATCCCTGCTCTTTCCGGTATCCCCGGTCTGTTCAACATCGCTCCTGGAACTGCCGGTATCCCCGCTCTTTCCGGAGTCCTTGTCTTTTGCCTCAGTGTCCTTTGTTTCGACACTGTCGGTATCCCTGCTCTTGCCTTTGTCCTCATCCTGATCCGGTGCCGGGCCTACGTCGCTCTTTTGTGAATCCTTGTCGTTGGGTTCAGTATCCGTTGTCCCGGCACTGCCTGTATCCTCGCTTTTACCTGCGCTGCCGTCTTCATCCGAAGACTCATTTTGCTTACCTGAGGATTCCCCGCTCTCCGTGGTTCCTTCCTCACTTCCCTCTTCACTCTCCCCGGCACCTTCTCCGCTCCCCTCTTCGCTCTCCCCCCTCCCCACCGTGACCTCTTCTTCGGATCCTTCGTATTCTTCTGAGTCCACTTTAACGGTATAAGTACCCGGGGTGACGTCCTCGATCCGGTACAAGCCCTCATCGTCCGTATCAACGCTGTATTCCCCGCTATCCCCGGTCACCGTCACGGTAACCCCGGCCTTCGGGTTGCCTTCGGCATCCAGGACCCGGCCGGTGATAACATTGAGTGAATCCACTACCTCTCCGGCCGTCTCCTCCTGCCAAGCCGCGGCCTCCTCATCCTGCGCAGGAGGCATCACCGGTTCCGGCGGGGGGACCTTGTATTCCTGCAGCACCATGAAATAATGGTATTTCCCGATCACATCGGCACTTTCCTCGATACGCAGGTCGTTGATCAGGACGTGCGTGATATCTGCCGCTCCCGAGATATCGGAATTGAAGGGCAGGGGTGTTCCCTGTTTGAATTTTGTCCGGAGTATCTCGAGATTCTCCTTGGCGGTCTTTCCCTGGAAGGTCCCGTCAAAGGAGATCACTACCGGTGACCGCCCGAGGTTCTGGAACACGTCGCCTTCCATGCCGGGGATCTTATGCCCGATCATGTCGCGCTTGTCCGTAGTGCTGATATTATACACGTTCCTGATTTCGGTCTGCCCTCCCTGGGGACTCGTGTCCGCCTTGAAGAGCGGGACACCATCGAGCTCTATGTTCATCGCAACCCTCCGTACCGTTTCATCTCATCGGACAGGATAACCCCGATCTTCCGCCCGAGCTCCCGCAGTTCCGCTTCATCCCCTCTTGCCGTTGTCGTGACCGTGATGTTGAAGGTGTTCTGGAAATTTACCGGGTTTTTGCCTCCCGCAGCAGGGAGTGCGGTCTCTCCCCGTGAACCGGCAGACAGTGGCAGGGCACGTTCCAGGGAATACAGGGAAGATACCGGTACCACTCCTGAAAATGCATTCCCGAACGGCATCCCCGGAGTCAGGGAGCTTCCGGCAGCGGAAAGCGGGAGAAAATTTGCCCTTCGCATACCCTCACTGGACATCATGCTGACGGCAACATTCATCACCGGGTTATCTTCGGCTGTACGGATATCTTTTCCCGGAAGGATGAAACCGGGAGAAAGGCCCCCCCCGCCTTCACTGACGGTGAACGGGAGCGGGATGGAAAAGAGACACGGACCACCGGAAATTCCACCGGACAAGGGGGAAACCAGCTGCTGGTGGATATCCGAGCTGTAGGTGAGGTACTGGGCGATCTTTTCAAATGCATCGGGGATGGATACCATGGGCGATGAAGGGTCTGTACCGCGGATCAGCCGGACTGCGGGTGACACAACCGCATCCGGAAATTCGGGAAGGATCCTCTGTGCGGTCCCGTTGCCGGAGAGCCGGGCGATCCCTTCGTTGAACTGTTCTGCATTCCGTGCTGCCATCTCGGACGGCAGGTTCACCGCTCCCGCGGGCACCAGCGAGGGGATCTCGATGATACCTGTACGGGGGATCGTGCCCGGACGTCTTGCCGTCCTGCGCCCGGGTTTTTTCTGCACGGACGGGTATTCCGGCAATGAGAGCAGCGGCCGGGCCATGGCCGGGTGTGCCGGAGCACCGGCGGTCCGGTGTTCAGTAACCGGGAGGAGCGGTGCCGTAGCTTCCCGGTAATCTGTGACCGGGTATCCCGCGGCGGAGAGTTCACTGGCGGGACCTTGAGGCGCCAGGAGGGACGGGTGCCCGATGGGGACCTTTGCCGGCAGGGGGATATCCGCGATCCGCCCCGTTTTTCGGAGCATCCCGTGCAGGGTGGTAAACATCGTACCGGGGAGCTCAGGAGAGGGTACCGTCCGGCCCGGTTCTTTGCGGGCGATCCCGGTCTGTGCGGGTACCGGCGGCAGTTCCCCGCCACGGGAAAACACGGGGAGTGTGCCCTGTTGTACCCTGCTCTCAACAAACGGGATATTCTCAACGGCTGATTTCTGGAAAAAGAGCGTCCGGGTCATGTCCGACCGGACCGCGTCAAGGGTATGGAGAACGGATGCAGACCGGCTCAGTTTTTCAAGAACCGTTGCGGACTCTGCCCTGCTGGTGACCGTTCCGGCCCGAACACCCGGGGGTGGAGGCGGGCTGTAGATATCCGCAAGCGCAGCGGTCTGTGCTGCAAACCCCCCGAATGCATCCCCCAGGGATCCGGCCAGGCTGTTGACCTGCAGGGAGCTTAAGGTGAGATTGACGGTATTTGCCGTGGAAGAAGGGAGCGGGACCTCGTGACCCGGCTTCCCCTCCCGCTCCTCACCCTCCGGAATCAGGGGATATTCATAGAGTGGGGCACCAGACCGTTGGAGTTCATCCTTCCGGCCCAGGCAGGCGTTGATCAGGGCCTGGAGGAGGTCCTGGAATTTTCCAGCCTCTAAAAAAAACGGCTCAAATTGTTCGCGGCCCAACGTGTCCAGCCGGGTTATCTCTCCCGCCAGGCCGGCAACGGCATTCACCAAAAGCCCCCCCTCAGGTACCCGTCATCTGTCGTCATTCTTCTCCGCCCGCATCATCGACAAACACAAATTTCGATACTCCCGGCTGGCCTGTCCGGGCTGCCGCCAGTTTTTCTATCCTGTTTACGAGCGCTCCGAAAAGGAAATTGATCTGGTCCCGTGTCAGGTCCTGAGGGGAACCGGCCAGTTTGTACCCGTAGTCCAGACAGAGGACCGCGAGTTCCTGGCCTTCGGGAGATTCAATAAAATGGGTTAGTTCAATCTTTTTTTTTTGCCGCGCTTCCTGCAGTAATCCCGCTGATTTCGAGGATCTTCGTTCCGATAAACTCGGGGACCCCGAATTTCATATGTTCCACGTCATCCACCGTCAGTTTCGGCTCGATGAGGCCAAGAGAGGTGGCAAGACGCAGGGCCCTGAAATTTTTATTGATATCGATTTTACCCGTATCCGGTGTCCCGTCGTCCTTTATGGGCACGCTCCCGATGATGGCAAAGACCTCGCCGAGTTCCCCATCCGTGAGCGGCCGGATGACCACGTCTGCGTTGTAACTTTCGACATGGAGTGTCTCGCGGCTCTCCTTTCCCTTCAGGATATCTTCCTTACTGAGCTTCTTCATTCCCCTGCTGCTCCCTGCATTACGATTCCGTCAGATCGGTGGCCGTGAACGTGTACATGGTAATTCCCACGCCGTTTACGTCCATCATGAACTCCTTGTCATCCAGATAGCATTCCTGGAAGGCCACGGTCCTTGTGGTCGTGCCCTTTTTCATCTGTGCTGACAGGCTGAACTTTGCATCCTCGGGATTCGGTTTTGCCATCAGCGCATCCAGCGGGGGACACGTTGACTTGACGCTCAGCTTTCCGTTGATCACCTTGACACCGTACTCGACACCCGTTCGGAGCGGCTGCCCGACCGATGCGATATCGCTTCTCGTTCTGTTGACCTTGAACTCGATGGACTGAAGCCCTTCCACTTCCGTTGAATCCACCATCACTTTACTTTCCGTTGCTGACCAGAGTGTAATTGCCATGGTTGTCTCCCCCTTATGCCTCTACCTTGATGGTCGCATAGATATAATCCATCGCCCTGACAGGCCGGACCGCGAGGTCCACCCGCACGATACCCTGGGCAAAATCCAGTTCCGAGCTGTAGACATCCAGCAGGAACGAGGGCTCTTTCCCGTCGGTGCTCGGTACGATGGACCCTTCGCGATCCATCCGCATCAAAAACTCGGTGATTTTTCCCTTGAGGGCAATTCTCCCGCTCGGGCTGTTCAGGGTCCCGATAAACAGGTCTGCGATGCTCTTTACCCCGCGTACGGAATGGTCTGCTATCCGGGTGACACTGATCTGCTCCTTGCTGGTCGAGATGCCCTTGACCACGATGATGCCCCTCCCTCTCTGTGCCTCGATGGGAATAATGCCCGCCTTGAGGAGTTCCATCTGTTCCGACGGGGTGTACGAGGCCTCGAGTTTCGAGACCCCGCTTAAGGTCTTGAAGGTCGGGGACTCGAAATAGTTCAGCCGGCTGATGAGTCCCGCAACCGCACCGAGATTCCCGTATGGGGCGACCAGGACGAAACGGTCGCTGTTTAAAGTGGTTGTCCGTTTGCTGATGTCAGCAACGGATTCTCCGGATGCCACGGTGCCAAGACCGATACGATTCTTAGCGTCAGTACTCATTGCCATGCAGTGGGCTTCGATGAGGGCATGGATTTCAGGCGAGGTGACGCCGCATGCCATGACGATATCCACGTCAGGGACGCTTTCCAGTTTTTCAAGGGCTTTTTCAAAATCCTCTTTCGAAATTACTCCGCTGGAACCCCCCTGAAGGCTTGACTCGATATCGACCGGCACGTTGTTGGGCGATTTTGCATTGGAATGAAGATCCTCGGCGGTGACGACCTTTGAATTCCGGGACACATAGTCAGCAAGGTACATCTCGCTGGCGGAATCCATCACCAAGTTCTCGAAAATCTCCACGGAGGTCCCGTCCCGGATGATAACATTCACGGAGTCTGCAGCAGACCCCCTTTCTACCTTGACTTTTATCTCATTGCCCGCTTCACCGGATTTGGTGGTCGTGATCCTGACAGTGTCCTTGTTTTTTCCATCCTTAAATGTCAGGGAAGCTTTCGAACCTTCTTTCCCGCTGATGGGAACAACGACGACTTCAAAAACAGCATTCTGGAATGCCTGTTTTGCCTCACGGGTCATCGTGAATTGCTCACTCGGACCGAACTTGTCGGCAAATTCCCGATAACTGCTCACAAATACCGGTACTAATGAAGTTCCTTTTTCGGTTGTGCCGATCATCGCAACAACCCCTGAGGGATTGAGCTGCTGAGGAACAATCTCCTTGATAACCTGAATCTCAACGCCGGGTAATATTCTTGTCATATCTTCACTCTTCCCTTTCCTTTGGTCCTTTCAGATTGCGGTGCTATCAGTCCATGACCATCAGTGACGGCCAGATGATCACATAATATTCTCATATGAATTATAATATTTAAACTTACCTTATAGCATACGGCTATGCCTGAAAGTACTTAACCAGACACAAGACCCATGGGTCATACCCTGCACGGCCCGCCTCTGCACCCGACAGTCATGCCCGGTCCAGATCTGGACAGCTCAGAGAGGCCGGGTAACGATAATGGGAACCTCCGGACCGCTTGATCTTACTCTTGCAATTGATGTTCAGTACCTTCAGGGAAGGAATAAGAAATTCGGGAATGTAAATTTCGGTTACGTCGTGTATGGTATTGACTGGATGCCGCAAAGGATCTACCATGTCTATAAGAACCAGTTCGCTATCGAGTCTTCATACCGTATCCGGAACATCGTGAAAGCGAAATCATCTTCCAGAAATGTTGTGCTCCGGTATCTCTTGACGATATTCTCATTTCTTCTCAAGAATATCTGGGTGGCACTTCAATGGATGTTCTTCTCAAAGGTTCAACGAGGACCATAAACGATCGACGAAGATTTGTTACGGTTTGATCTCTTCCGGCTGCTCGTTTGGGAAGATCTCCGAAAAAACGAAAATTTTATCTCGTCGGTTACGGCTCTTAGATCTCTTGGTTGATCGGAGGTGGTTTGGGTTGATGACTATCCAAAGTTCAGGGAGGAAAATTTAGAGAAGTACTGGTCTTGTTAATTGATCCGGGCAGCAGGGCGCGGGTGTCCTGAAACCTGATATATAAAGGGATATAAAATATGCCGTGAAACGAATGCACTCTATTGAGGGAGCGCCATGACAACCGATACAGCCCCGTTCACCTGCCCGCGATGCCAACCGGGAACCATGGAGCAGATCCTCCGCGATACGCTGGGCATGGGCGCCCTGCTCTGGCTTGCCGGGTACCTCGCATCGATGGCGGTCTACTTCTCGCCGCTCAGCTACGCGGTCTGGGGCCGGGTGGTCCTTATCCTCTATATCCCTGCTGCAGCCTGGGTTGCGTGGCGGTATTTCACCGGCCGGGACCTCTCCCTGCCGTATTACACGGGCGTGGGGATTACCTGGAGCCTCATCGCTGTCGTGCTCGACTACCCGCTTATTGTCCTGCGGTTTGAGGCATGGCAGTACTACACGCCGGACGTGTACCTCTATTACGCAGTGATGTTCCTGATCCCGGTCGGGGTTGGGATGTACCTGCGCCGGGCGGGGGCGGATGTCCCGCCATGATGAGAAATAAGCGTGTACGGCCCTGGATCCTTTCCATGCAGTGGCAGGACAGATGAAATCTGCTATATATTAGTGAGATAAATATTCCATAAAGGGAACACAAATGACTCGTGAGGTGCCATGACAACCGGTACAGCCCCGTTCACCTGCCCGCGATGCGGTCATCAGGACCTGGTATTCCACCAGACCTGCCCTGCCTGCGGGCGCCCGTTTGTCCGCGATTACCTGGATACCCGGCTCCACCCCCGGGACCCGGATCCGACCGGCATCTATTCCGGAAAGTTCTGGGCGCAGGTCTTTCTCGTGCTGGTGCTTCTGGGGCTCGCGATCCACGTGCTCAGATCGTTTCATATCATCTGAAGGGAGAAAACCATGAGTGAGGCCGGGGGAAGAACATGGCACTGGCTTTTGCCTGCACTGGTGCTTGTTGCAGTTGTTGCAATGTTCGTGCTCTTCCAGACGGGATATACGCCATTCCGTCAGTCCACCCCGTGTGAAGAGAGCGGATTTGTGGTGCCGGAGCACCATATACCCCTGGAATATTTCCGTGACAGCAAACCCGCAACCCCCCAGTCCGAATCGGCAATGATTACCATTGTCATCTCAGAAGAGACGTACGATCGGTTCAGCCCGGCAGACAAGCCCGGTATCGTTGTCATCCCGGTTGCGTTCCTTGATTTTACCGGTAATTTTACCAACACCACGTTGTCGTCGACCATGCACCTGGAAAAGTCCCTCCGGCCGGAGGATGGTGTGGTCATGATACAGATGCCGGTCTCCATGTATAAGCGTTTTCTTGCAGGCGCGACCGGCCCGGCAGTGGAGTTACCGGCATCCTCGTTTGTGAGGAGGTTTGACAACCTCTCAGATCTCCAGGCACTGGTTGGGCCGGACGGATCCCTTGCGGACTCGATGAATACCGGGATATCCCCGGGAGAGACCATGACTATCGATACACCGATCCGGACCCCTCCGACCGTCATTATCACAACACCCCGTCTCGATACGAATCCTCCCTGCCCTCAGGCGGCATCGTTGTCTGGCACCCTTGTCATGCTCGCGATTGGGAGCACCGTCATCGCAGCGGCCCGGGACCTGCGGAGGAAAGACTGATATGAATAGAAAAGATCTCTCGGACCTGACGGATGATGTCCGGGAACAAATCATCCCGGTCACAGTTGCCGTTGTCTTCCTTGCTTTCGCGGCCTTTACGTTCGGGAAGATGCAGCCGGCCTTCACTCCCGAAGGTATCATCATGTGGGTCCTCATACTCATCGCCGTCATGGTCATGTTCGGCTGGTTCCCGGCACTTCCCCTCCTGTACGGGTGGTATTCCGGGAACCGGGCCGGCGCCATCCTTGCCGGGATACTGCCCCTCCCCCTTTTTTTTATTGCCGGGTTTTTCCTGCTCCGCCTGGATAACATGGTGTTTGTTCCGCAGGACCTCGTTTCTTTTGTAGGTATTCTTTCAGCAATCCTCGGGGTTGCCGGGTATTGCGCAGCACAAAGGACAAAGGAGTACCTTGCGGTATCCGTTGTCCTCGCCGGGCTCTGGCTGGTGTTCTTTATGAGCGGGATCGACTGACGGAGTGGATGTCTCCGGATGCCGGTTACGATACTCCTCATGACCGGCAGGATACCGGAAAAAAGCAAAAATTACTGCTCTGAAGAAACAAGCATGAACCGATCCTGTTCACCCCCAAACGATGAAAATCGACAAATAATTATTTCAACCGTCTTGATCCGCCGCGGGGGCGGCGGTAGTTATCATTTTTGGGGGTATGGGGGTCTCAACCCCCATCATATATCTTCCAGCGTGATTTTCAGGGGAAATCATTTATCGTTACCTGACGCTCCTGGGGCTTCGCCCCGCCGCTGAGGCGCCCCCGGTTGCGATAGTGTGGTATTACCTGTATACAAAAGAGCAGGAATTTCCGTACTGGTGTTTTCGAGGCATCGTATGCACCCCCGTCCCCTTCCGGGGCAGGGCTGGTGCAAGGCGGCGATCCTATCTTTTGAAACAGGATTTCTCCAGAGCAAAAAAATTACTGGAAATCGACCACATTCACTTCGGCAAGCGAGCGGGCAAGGTCGCTCATCATAATCATATCATCCGCCATCGTGTACAACGTATCGTCGATATACAGTGACCGTTTCACCGGGCTCGTGAACCCGGATCCCCGGTTGCCGTAGGTACTGTTGTAGTGCTGGACGGTTCCCTTGGGGACAAAACCGGACTGCGGGTTCACGCCATACACATATGCGCCACCCCAGGAGTTTGCCGGCAAGCATGCACCCTTCGCAGGGCAGATCCTGGGGGTATCCAGCTGGACCGGCAGGACAAGGAGGTTCTTCTCCCGGTCGAACAGGAACGCCTTCGGATCGTCAAGGACCGGTGAGGTGCTGTATGTGGTGCCCAGCGATTCGCTGTCTTTGAGTACCGGGTTACTCACATCAGAGACATCGAAGAGGGCCATCTTTACAACACCGTTCTGCGTTTCCTTGCCGATCCCGATGATGTGGTCCTGGTCGTACGGGTGCAGGTAACTCGAGTAGCCCGGGATCTTCAGTTCCCCTAAAACGACCGGCTGTCCCGGATCTGCAAGGCCGATCACGAAGAACGGGTCGGTCTCCCGGAATGTCACGAGGTAGAGCCGGTCGCCCATGAATCGTGCAGCATAGATCCGTTCAGTGGGTGCGATGTCGGGAAGCGTGCCGAGAACGGCGAGGTTCCTGTCGAGAACGGTCACCTGGCTGTACGGGCCGGCCTTCCCCTGCGAGAAACCGGCCGGGATGGTGGTTGCCACCCTCAGGTTGCCGTTATACTCATCGAGCGAGTACTGGTTGAGGAGTGTCCCGTCAACCTTTCCGCTGGCAGCGTAGGAGATCGTACCGTTGTCGATGGCAAATGCGTGGATGGTTGTCGGGCGTGCCCCGGGGACCCAGTTACGGTCCGTGGCCGCAATGTAGAGCCGGGCCGGGGAGACATATACGGTCCCGGCCATCCCGACAATGAAGGATTTTGCCGGTACCGCTGAGGTTCCTGCCACGTCCAGCGACCCGATCGTGGAGAACGTGAACGCCCGGTCGATGGTGTCAAACCCGTACACCGGCGGGGTCGTGATGCCGCCGTGGTCATCGCTGATGGTGGGGAGTTCCAGGTCCTCGATCTGGTAAGGAATGGACGTGCCAGTCACGAAGTAAAGCTGCGTGCCGATCATGCGTGAGCTCGTATAACTGCCGTCAATGTCCAGTTCCCGCACCAGCTGCGGATCGCTTGCGTTTTTCATCGAGAAGACATAGACAAGCGTCCTCTGCTTCGAAGCAGAGTACCAGGAACATTTCCCGGGAGTGCACAAAGAGATCGGCCGGGTCCAGGTGTCGGTTGCGATCAGGACAACCCGGTCGCCGCTGGTGTACAGGGCCGAGGGACGGCCGGCGAACCGGAGGGTGGAGAGGATCTTCGCATCCTTTGCGGGATATGCCTTTACGATATGCATGCAGTTGCCAATGACCACGTAGATGTTGGTGCCGTCTGTTTTGATGAAGTCTGCTTCATCAACGTCTTCCACCTGCACGTTGGTCTTCGAGTAATCCCGGTCGGCCGATGGGGCGACCGTGCCCGGGACCATGGTGGGGACCGGGTTCAGATCCACGGCGGCTGCGGTCCATCCAGACCAGCCCGGGTCGGATTCAGATGTGGCCTGGTTCATGGCATGCGTGACGTTGAGCCCTTCTTCGCCGATGAAGATAGTGGCACCCTGGTGGATGATCGTTCCGTTTGCAAATATACCCACACTTCCTGGCACCCGTGCCCGCTCCGTGTGGGAGCGGATGAAGGCAACTACCTCCTCCTTTGTCGTGAGCTGCTCGATTCTGGTCCCGTTCACAGGGACAACCGGGATCTTTTCCTGAACGACCGGGTCAGCCGGGATAATTGCGTCAGGCAGGATCGTTTCCCGAACCTCCGGGATAACGGGACTCGCCTGGCCGGAAGCCGGCTGGGTGAGGGATAGCAGGAGAACTGTTGCAAGGATGCCGATAATGCACCCGATACCGATCAGGATGGCGTTGCGATTCGTCAGCAGAGAAGATCACCTTCCCTTCATATTTTCGGTAAACCGATTTATTGATTTTGTTTTTATTTTTAAAAATAATGTAAGGTGTGAATTATATCGGTTGCCGGGTTCTCAGCTCTCGCGAAACCAGCACCCCGGTTTCATCCTGCGGTGTTTTTATCAGCCCCGGATTTTCCGGTAAAGATATGACTCCGGTTCCGGCAGGTCCCGGAGTTTATGAGGGACTGGCCTGTTAGAATCCGGAAAACGGTTATGAAAACCCGCAACCCTTTTCATACCTCCCGTCCAACAACCCTTCAATGGAGACCGATACTCCCAAATCCACGTTTTCCAGCCCGCGGGTTCTCACGGGCATGGTCCTTATGTGTATCGGCCTTGTCATCGCCCTCTGCGTGCTGATCATCTTCTGTCGGGGGACCTGGTACCTCCCGGCACTTTTTGCTGCTCTCACGATCGGTACCGTGGTTGGCTATCTCTGCTGGCTCGATGTCCAGGACTTCAGCATTGCAAGGCGTACGGCTGCACCCCAACCGGAATCAGATGCACTCCCTGCAAAGAGTGATCCGGGTAAAAAAGAACCCGTCAGGGAGGAGACCCCGCAGTCCTTCACCATTCTTCCGGGAGAGGAACCGCTGATCGTGGAGACCGGCCCGCTCTATTCGACATTCACCCATCCCAGGGCAGTGACCAGCATGCTGCTCATTGGCATCGGCCTTGGCCTTGCCCTCTCGCTCCTGATAAGCCAGTTCCGTGGCCAGTGGTATATGCCGGTTGCGTTTGCTGTCTTTGCTCTTGCGACGATCTTCCTGTACATGTACTGGCTCGACCGGCAGGACTTCGGGGATGAGTAGAATTACCGGAAAATTGAAAGTTAATGTAAAGCTACCCTTCGAAAGGGCTTCTTTTGGATAATATTTCAATTTTCGAAATTCGAAGTGTTACGATGGCTCCCCGCCTCAGGGCCCCTCGCGGGGCACGGCGGGGCAGATTGCCGGGTCTGGTATAATTTTCCAAGGTATCCAGTAATTTTTCCGGCAATTGATTCGCCGTGGGGAGTCAATTGTCGCATCCGCGAGGATTGAATGGAGAAGTATTCCCTGGATTTTTTGACTGTGCCCTGTCGGGGGTGGCTGGGGCACACATGCTGCCTCGGAAATTCCCGTGCAGAAATTCTTTCTCATTTTTATGTTCAGGTAATTCAACACTATCGCAACCGGGGCGCCTCAGCGGCGGGGCGAAGCCCCTGGAGCATCAGGTCCCGGTAAATGATTTCCTCTGAAAAATGACCATTTCGGGATTTGCTGATAGGGGTTGAGACCCCCCTACCCCCGAAAATGATAAGTGACGCCGCCCCCGACGGGGCGCCCCCGCGGCGGATCAGGACGGTTGAAATAATTATTTACCGATTTTCATGGTTCGGGTGCGAGCCTGATCGGTTCATGCCTGTTTCTCCAGAGCAAAAAACCAAAATTATAACCAACATTTCCCCACCGCTGGTTTCCATATGTTTATTGCGTTCCGGGCGTACCGCTTCATCATGCCCGGTATCTCGACCTGCTGCCTCATGACCGAATCCCTCCCGGCAGCGCTCGATCGCCTCTCGCCCCTCACGGATCTTATCGAAGTGATGGACGAAGGACCGCACCTCATCACCGATACCAGCCTGTTTGAGAGTTACACCCGGAAGGTCACCCTCCATGCACCGTTCCACGGTGTCAATGTGGCCTCACTCTTCGAGCCCATCCGGAAAGCGAGCGTGCAGGTCACGGTGGACTGCTTTGAGACTGCCGCGGCAGTCGGGGCTGTGGGAGTTGTCGTCCACCCGGGGTATTATGCATGGGAACAGGAAAAGAAGGGAGCCGACCGGCAGTTCAAAAAGTCACTGAAAGAACTGGACCGTGCGGCCCGGGAGCATTCGGTCACCTTCTGGTTCGAGAACATGGGGAACATGAACTTCTTCAACCTCCGGACCCCGGAAAATCTGCCCCTGATCGGGAAGACCGGCCTTGCGCTCGATACCGGCCATGCCCATCTCAACGGCTGCCTTGAAGAGTTCTTAAAAACACCGTTCCGGCACATGCACATCCACGACAATGGGGGAAAGGCGGACACCCACAGCGCTATCGGCGAGGGCAGCATCGATTTTATCCCGGTCTTCAAAGCGCTGGAACGGACCGGTGCAACGGCGGTGCTTGAGATGAAGGATTTTTTGGCGGTGGAAAAAAGTTTACAGGTCCTTGACCGGATGTAACCCGGCAGGAAATCTCCTGAAAAAAGATTGTTCAGTCGTGCCCGGGACCCGGGACATTACGTGATATGAACCGGGATAAGATCGGACGGGGATGCATTGACCGGGGTTGTATCCGGGGGCAGTGCGTACCCCGGCAGCGGCGTGAAGACATCGATATTGATGCTCCCCATCCTGCCATCGCGGCGGATGTAGTACTCCGGCAGCCGGTCCTCGTTGTCATAGAATGAGAACCAGTAGCTGAGCTTGTAGGTCTTCTTCTCGTACCCTTCGATTGACGGATAACTTTCAGTATCGTGGAGGATGATCACGCCGGGGTCCTGCCTGGTCATGGTATCCACGTCCGTGAT
>JBAZHD010000092.1:0-13585 GCA_041652515.1 Methanoregula sp. | reverse complement strand
GCAGATCTTCTCGTATTCGGCATGGGTGAACGGCAGATGGTGGAAATTGCAAAGCGGCTCGCGACCGGCGAATCGGTAAACACCCTCCGTGATATTCGTGGCACATCCTGTAAGATGGAGATTGCAGAATGGCGCAGCGCCCGCCCCGGGGGAATCGTGGAAATCCCCGGGTTTACTGAAGTGCTACAGGACAAATCCGCATATGCCCGGGCATTCGCCCTTCACTATTATGAGCAGGATCCGGTACGGGGCAGAGCGGTTGCCCAGCCCCACCCAAAGACGGTCGTGATCCAGAACCCCCCGGCGTGTCTGCTTACCATGGAAGAGCTGGATCATATCTACGAGCTCCCGTTTGCCCGCAGTGCACACCCATCGTACAGGCAGCCCGTTCCTGCACTTGAACCCGTAACGTTCTCGGTAACCAGTCACCGGGGATGTTTTGGTGCCTGTTCTTTCTGTGCCCTCACTCATCACCAGGGACGTATTATCCAGAGCCGGAGCAGCGACTCGATCGTCCGTGAAATAACCCGGATGACGAAGATGCCCACCTTTAAAGGTATCATCCAGGATGTCGGAGGCCCGACGGCAAATATGTACTGCCTCTCCTGCGACCAGTGGGAAACCCGGGGAGCCTGTGCGGACAAGCGCTGCAGCCCGGCTTGTAAAAACCTCCGGACCCGTCATGAAGAACAGTGCAGGCTGCTTTCCCGGATCCGCGGGATACAAGGCGTCAAACACGTTTTCATCGGTTCCGGCATCCGGTACGATCTGGCCCTTGCTGACGATTCCGGGTACCTCGGTATGATCTGTGATCATCATATCTCCGGGCATCTCAAGGTTGCCCCCGAGCATGTTGCACCGGAGGTCACGAAGATCATGAACAAACCCGGTCGTGATGTCTTTGACCGGTTCTGTATCCAGTTTGAAACCCTGCAGGAGGGCAAAAAGAAGCGGCAGTATATCCTGCCGTACTTCATGTCAGGGCATCCCGGATGTACAATTCCCGATATGGTTGCACTTGCCGTTTATATCCGCGATCATAACCTGTATACCGAACAGGTGCAGGACTTCACCCCGACGCCGATGAGTGTATCGAGCTGCATGTATTACACCGGCCTCAACCCGTTTACGATGGAACCGGTGCATGTGCCCCGGGGACAGGAAAAGAAGATCCAACGGGCGCTGATGCAGTACCGCGATCCCCGGAACCGGGGCCTGGTTATTGAAGGGCTTACCCTCGCAGGAAGAACCGATCTTATTGGTACGGGAAAGCAGTGCCTGATTCCTGCGGAAGGCAGATCCGCAGACCGGTTTTTTGGAAAAATACAAAAAAAGGGAAAAAACAGATAGTCTGCCCCGGATATCTTTCCCCCTCTTAAAAGGTAAATCAGCGGGAGGGGACTTACGTTAGTCCCGCCCGTAATCGTCCTCGAACCGGACGATATCGTCTTCCTTGAGATATTCGCCCAGCTGCACTTCGATGACTTCGAGTGGTATCACACCGGGGTTTTTCAGACGGTGCCGCATCCCGCTGCGGACGAATGTGCTCTCCCCCTGGTGCAATAACCTGGTCTCAGTATTCAGGACCACTTCTGCAGTCCCGCTCACGACGATCCAGTGTTCCGAACGGTGGTGATGCAGCTGGAGGGAGAGTTTCTGGCGGGGGTTGACGGTGACCCGCTTGATCTTGTAGAAGGGGGTGTCCTCAAGTATCGTATACGATCCCCAGGGACGGTGCACCTTCCGGTGGAACCTGGTCACTTCCAGGTCTTGTTCTTTGAACCGGTTGACCAGCTGTTTCACCTGCTCGGCTTTAGCTGCATCGCAGA
Organism: Methanoregula sp.; assembly: GCA_041652515.1. GTDB lineage: Archaea > Halobacteriota > Methanomicrobia > Methanomicrobiales > Methanospirillaceae > Methanoregula. The sequence continues at coordinate 11,756 of JBAZHD010000092.1, read as the reverse complement.
CAAGCAGTGCATCGGCAGTGTCAACAACGATGAGGTCATGGACCCCGATAAGACCAACGTGTTTTCCCGGTGCATGAACATAATTATTCCGTGCGGCAAGGAACTCTGCTTTCCCGACATTACCTTCCGTGTCGTGCTGTTCGACATCATAGAGTGCCTTGAATGTCCCGAGATCGCTCCATGTAGCTTCCAGGGTAACAACGGCAACCCGTTTTGAGTGTTCCAGCAGTCCGTAGTCAATGGATATCGACCCGAGTGCTGCATAATCTACCGGGGTGTCACCGGAGAATTCAGTATACAGTTCCGGCTGGTATTTTTTCAGTTCTGCAAAAAAGCAGTCCGTTGACAGGAGGAATATACCGCTGTTCCAGAGATATCCTTTCTTCACGTATTCCTTTGCAGTCTTCTCATCGGGTTTCTCCTTAAATTCATCAACCACATTCCCGGTTGTCAGCCGCTTTCCCGGTTTGATATACCCGTACCCGGTATGCGGGGAGGCAGGCCGGATCCCGAATGTTACCAGGTTTTTTTTCGCAAGCGGTTCTGCTGCACGGATCTGGTCGAGAGCGTTCTCCCCCAGCAGGTGATCGCTCGGGAATACGACTGCAGTTGCCGATGGAGTAACTGCCCGGATGCACTGCATTGCCCATGCAATGGCAGGCAGGGTATTTTTTCCTGCCGGTTCTGCGAGAAGGTGATCATCTGCAATCGTCTGTCCCAGTTCCTCGATCTGGTTCCTGACGAGATACCGGTGGATCTCGTTGGTCACAACATAGATCTCGTCGGGTGCGGAAAGCCGGGCAGCCCGCTCAACAGTCTGCTGGAAAAGAGACAGGCCATCAAGCTGGATGAACTGTTTGGGATAATATTCCCGGGAGAGCGGCCAGAGCCGTGTCCCGACACCACCTGCAAGAATGATCGATTTCATAATATGTCCATCAGTCCCGGATTTTTATGACTGCTCCCGGAATTATATTATATAATTCTGGCCGGAGTCTCCATTTATAGAATTCGATCCCGCAATACCCTGCGATATCACCGCGAGATTATCCGGCAACCGGTGAAGGAATGGGAACCCGCCCCGGGGATAGTGTCCTCTGGTCAAAGAATTTCAAAAGCCAGAGTTCAGTGCAGACGATCCGCCACACCTCCGGGGAATAGGTCGACTTCCCGTCAATGAATGCCTGGTAATCCTTCTTGACAGCATCCGCATTCCAGTAAGGTCGTGCCCGGAAACTGTCAGTACTGAGAACAGCGAGCACGAACGGCCGGAGTGTCTCCTTCATCCAGATCTCTTCGGGAGTGACAAAACCCATCTTGTCCATCCTGCAGCGGATAGATTCCGGAATAATCCCCTTTACAGCGCTCCGCAGGGCGATTTTTGTCACACCATTCCGGATCTTCCGGTCAAGCGGGAGCGATGCCACATATTCCACGAGCCGGACATCGAGATAAGGTACCCGGGACTCGATGGAGAACGCCATGGCGTTCCGGTCTTCGTAATGGAGGAGAGCCGGCAGGTTCGTTGAACAGAGCTCGCGCCGGAGTATTTCGGGAAGACTGCCGGCATACCGGTCAACCGGAGGAACCGTTATTGTCAGGAGGTTTCGCCGGGACCGGCGGGCAAGAAGTTGTCTTAATGCCGAACTGAAAAAACCGCGGTGGATCCGGAAGCTGCCGAAAATCTCACGGAGTGCAATAAAGGGATGGAATGCGTGAACAAGCCCCCGGATATACCCTGCCTGGTAGGCGAGATATCCCGCAAGGAGTTCGTCTGCACCCTGACCGTCCAGGACGACTTTTACATTTTTCTTTGCAAGCCGCATCACGCAATACTGGGCATAGATGGAAAGCGACCCAAACGGCTCGTCCTGCACCCAGATCAACCGGTCGATATCCTCCCACAGCTGATCCGGCACCGGCTCGGTCCGGTGGGAGTCGACACCGGTCACGTTCACGATCTCGTCGATATACCGGCTCTCGTCGAACCGCTTGTCGGAAAAAACTACCGAGAAGGTTTTCTGCCGGTCGCTGACACTCGCGGGGGCCTCGTCCCGGATCAGGTTATTGATGAGAACGGCAAGAGTCGAGGAGTCGATCCCTCCCGAAAGACACGTGCCGACGGCGACATCGCTTCGTAAATGGATGCGGGTCGCGTCACGGAGCAGGTCGAGGAAACGACCTGATTCCTGTTCAGTCCGGGCACCTGACCGGACTGAGTCATTGACCGTTACATCCCAGTACTGGTACGGTGTCTGTGGCCCGTCCTTCGTAACGATGAGTGCATGGGCAGGCTTCAGCTGGAGTATGCCGTCAAACATGGTACGGGCCGAATGGTCCTGCACCCCCCACGCAAGATAGGTGCCGAGTATCTCATCATCCGGTCTTTTCCCGGCATCCGGGTGCGACAGGAGCGCTTTGATCTCGGAAGCAAACAGGAACGATCCGTTGATCGTGGTATAATAGAACGGTTTGATACCGAACCGGTCCCGTGCACAGAAAAGTTGCTGTGCCTTTTCATCCCACAGGGCAAATGCCCACATACCATTGAACCGCTGGAGGCACCCGGTCCCCCATTCCTCGTAGGCATGCAGGATTACCTCGGTGTCTGATTGGGAATGGAAGTGGTGTCCTTTCTTAACCAGCTCCTCGCGGAGCTCGATATAATTGTAGATCTCACCGTTGAATAACAGCCAGAGTGTTTTGTCCTCATTCGTCATTGGCTGGAGGCCTTCATCGGAGAGATCGATGATGGCAAGCCGGCGGTGTACCAGTCCCATGCAGCCCCGGATCTCCGTCCCGACACCATCGGGTCCCCGGTGAATGAGTTGTTCTGACATACGGGCCAGCAGATCCCTGTCCGGTGCCCGGCCATTAAAACAGTACTGCCCTGCAATGCCGCACATTATGGTTAAGGTGGGTAGTGCGGGATTAAAAAGATATGAGAGAACGCGAAAGCAGGTTTTCAGGTTTTTTGGGATCGGCATCCTCACCCTCTCCTTGCCCGATCCGGTCCGGAAAACGATATTGACATTCCCGGATATGCGATTCGGTTACCGGATTTTTAAAAACCTGCGGGACTTTTGGAACTGAACCTGCAGATTTCCGGTTATCTGAAGGGGAAAACAGGTACTGACTGCGGTGTACCGGGATGAATTCCGTATCACCATCATATAGTGAACTCCCGGGTTCAGGTATTCCGGTTTCCGGTGAATAATTCGCCCGGGCCCATGATGCGAATATATGTGCATCCGGCAGCATCGTGATGAAGAAAAGCACCCGGTATGGGATATCAACAGAGAAATGGTGGCTGCTGCCCTGAAAAGGGCATGATACCTGCCAAATCCAGTCTACAAAAAAAGAGAGAAAATATGATGAAAATTACCTCGATCGCAAGCATAACCCTGTTGTTGCTGATGGCATCAGCAGTACAGGTTGTAAGCGCAGATGGAGCAGCGCAGAAGACTGAACTGGAATCTGTGTATATCTCCTCCGTTGTGATGGATCCGGAAGTACTGTACCCGTATGAAGATGGAACGGTATCGGTAACGGTGTCGAATTCAGCCAATACCTCTATCGGGGTCTCAAATCCGGACATTGTCAGTGATGATATCCATGTGATGAAAAAAGATACATGGCAGACGGTCAGTTATCTCGTATCGGGATCTTCGATCACCTACGATTTCGTAGTATCCAGTGAACATCCCGATGGTGATGGAACCTACTTTGCAATGTTCACGCTCCAGACCGTGAACGGGGCAACGGTACATTACCCGTTCACGATCAGGATTGATTCCCAGGATCTCATGGCCAGCGTAACGGAAAAACCCGACTCATTTCCCCTGGATGCCGAAAAGACGGTCAACCTGACCATTATCAATCCCCGGGATGGAGCAATTGATAACATCGTGGTCACATCATCCGGAAGTGGCTTCGAACTCAGTCCATCGCAGGATTATATCGGCACACTGGCGGCGCAGAGTTCTGTTGACGTTCCCTTTACGGTGACTGCCCACGACGCAGGAGACGTGGCCTTCCACATCACGTACCAGAACGGTGATACCGATCATTCTACTGATGTGGTCCTGCCGATAAAGATCGGAAATGACAAGACGGCTGCAGTACCGACAACCAATAATCTTGTGCTCACATTGCAGGGCACCACCTATGATCTTTCCGGGGATATCAGCAATACGGGCATCTCGGATGCAAACGGGATGGTTGTCACGGTAGGATCGCCCGCAACCGGTACAGGCACCTACCCGGAATACGCGGTTGGCAGCCTCGCAGCTGACGACTCGTCCAGTTTCGAGATCACCTTTACCTGTACGGATCTCAAATCCGTCCCGCTGATCATCCACTGGAAGGATTCCAATGGCAATGATTACTCTGTCACCAAGACCCTGGACCTGACGTCCTATTCCAGCGCCGGAGGCATCCCCTCTGGCAGTACCAGCACGAGCACTACCAGGTCTTCGGGCTCCAGCAGTATGCAGGGTGCCCCGAGCGGTATGGGTGGGCCGGGTGGCAACATGGGCGGACCGGGCGGGTCATCATCCTCATCGAGCAGCGTCCTTTCCAGCATCACCAGTGCAAAGGGTGGCCTCAGCTCGTTCTACCCGGTCATCGCAATGTTCGTCTTCATCATTGTCGGTGTCGTTGCGTATACCAGGCGGAAATGGATCATGTCAAAGATAAAGAAGCAGTGAGGGGTCGGATATGACCGACACTCCCCTGATCAGCCTGGTGGATGTAACCAAGACTTACCACCTTGAGAGCGGGGATTTCACGGCGCTCAACCACGTCTCGCTCGACATCATGGAGAATGATTTCATTGCAATCATGGGGCCGTCGGGTTCCGGCAAATCGACGATGATGAACCAGCTGGGGATACTCGATGTTCCTACAACGGGAAACCTCTATATCGATGGTAAAGACGTGGCAAAGATGACCAACTTAGAGCGGACGCACCTCCGGCGCGATGCCATCGGGTACATCTTCCAGAAGTTCTACCTGATCCCCCTCCTCTCGGCCTACGAGAACGTGGAGTACCCGCTCATCCTGAAATACAAGAAACACGACACAACGGGCAGGGCAACGGCCCTGCTCGACGCCGTGGGTATAGACAGGGAGATGGCCATTCACCGCCCCACCCAGCTCTCGGGTGGACAGCAGCAGCGTGTGGCGATTGCCCGGGCGCTTGTCAACGACCCGAAGATCCTGCTCTGTGACGAGCCGACCGGTAATCTCGATCGTAAGACCGGTTTCCAGATCATGGAGATCCTCTGCAATCTACAGAAAGAGGGAAAGACCGTCATTCTTGTCACCCACGATCCCAAAGTAGCAGAATATGCACAGCGCACGGTCCGTCTTGACGACGGAAGGATCGTGGAATCATGATCGGCGATATCTTCTTCCAGCTCTCTGTCCGGAGCGTCAGGCTGAACTTCCTGCGCTCGATCCTGGCATCGATCGGTATCGTGATCGGTGTCGTGGCCATCTCCACCATGGGGATGCTGGGAACGAACATGCAGCTCCAGGTCAAGGACCAGCTCTCATCGAGCGCGAACACAATCGTTATTACGGCCGATGCCATCAGGATGGGACCCCCGGGATTCAAGTCCGGCTCTTCCACTGAAGAATCGGGAATCAAAAAGACCCAGCTGAACAAGATCAAAGCAGCGGTTGGGACGAATGGTTCGGTGATACCGATCTATTCGTCCAATACGGAGTTCACATCTGGGAATGTCCCTGCACGGGGTACGATCTATGGGATGGATCCGGATGATGTGACCCTGTTCCTGGAGATCGGGAACGGGACCAACATCGCGGGTATCAACGAGGCACTCGTGGGTCTTACCCTTGCAGAGTCTCTCGGAGTCGAAGTCGGGGACAAGATCAAGATCAGTTCAGCCTCGTCGGGACCGCCCTCGGAATCGGCATCGTCGGCGTCCCGTGCATCGGTCAAGATTGTCGGGATTATCGATACGCGGGGTACCGTTGTTGACAGCGTAAGCACCGACAACGGGATCGTTGTCTCAAAGGAATGGTTTACCGCCCAGTATGGCGGAAAAGATGTCTATGACCAGGTGAACGTCATCGTTGATGATACTGATATGATCACGGAGATCGAAGACACAATCGACGCCAAGCTCAATACGGATGAAAAGACCCCGGCGGTCCGAATCAGTGACGCCAGTTCCCAGCTCGATACGATCTCGACGACTCTGGAAACCCTGACCATGTTTGTGCTTGCAATCGGCGGGATCTCGCTCCTGGTAGCTGCCGTCAGCATCTTCAACGTGATGATGATGTCGGTTAATGAGCGGGTACAGGAGATCGGTATCCTGCTCTCTATCGGTACTGAGACCGGTGAGGTAAGGAAGATGTTCGTGTACGAGGCCGTCATCCTCGGCCTCCTTGGTGCCGGCATAGGCGGGGTGATGAGCATTGTTATCGGGTATTCGGTGGTGGATGCGATGATGGGTACCACGGAATTCTTCTTCCTCCCGGACAGTCTTATCTATGTCCCCGAAGGAATGCTCATCGGCATGGTGGTCTGCGTCCTCTCCGGGCTGTACCCTGCATGGAAAGCATCGAACATGGACCCGATCGATGCCCTGAGGAGTGAATGAGCGGGAATAATGAACCGGAGGCTGAAAACAAGGTCTCCGTCTTATTTAAATTTTATACCCGGAAGGTCTTCTCGAGGATCAGGCCCCCCGAGAAAACGAAACAGAACCAGGCCCAGCACCGGAAAAATCGGGACGAGTGATTTTCCCACTCTTTTCTTATTCAGTACAGGTTAAACGGACATGTGGCCGGACCGTTGAAAAAGGCCTCGTATCGTCCTCTCTCGTATCGATTGCGATCTACCGGATTATATTCACCAGCGGGTTCAAATAATGCCTGGTTTGTGGCATTATTGTACTCCTCTCATATCCTGAATATAAGAAGCCCGGGAATTATGGTGATGCAGGATGACTGCCCGGTATGGCGGTCATCAGGAAATGGAGGTGATTGCCAGAAGGCAAGAAGAATGAGAACAGGCATGGTAAATTCGCCGGGTAACGAGGGTAATCGTCACCGGGCTCCGGCATATCCAGACCGGTGCACCTGATGTTCCCGGCACCACAATGCGGGTATTTATGCAGACCGGCAACCCTTCCGGGTCCGGAACAGCATACGGTTCAGCAGGCACGATTGAGTACGCAGATAAGGAGAATCAAAGGAACCCCGCAAACGACAACCAGCACGTGACTGAACAGGGAATCCGTTACAGGCAGTACACCCCGGTATACGGTATCCCTGCAGGGGAGACATGTTCTGTCCGGTCCGCGCGATGTCCTGACCGGGGTGATTGCAGCGGAACCCGCAACGCCGGCTGTCACCTCTTTGATCAGGATGGCAGGAGCCTATCCCACTTCCTGCCAATCTCGCTTTTTTCCCGCCGTTCCGGTATACCTGATGGAATAATCCCGGCATGCCGGATGCCAGATATACGAGAAGGGATCTCCGAAGGGCCCGTTATCACCCGGCAGAATCCGCAATACACGTCCCTTATATTCGCATCATATATAATGAAGGAGAGAAGAGATCTTTCTGAAGGTGCAGTGTTGCAAACTCACTCATATGTTCATAACAGTTCCCGGCCTACCGGACGAAATGCTCTGATGAGGCTGGCTGTCGCAAGCCTCTTTCTTATTCTTGGAGCATTGTTCGTCCCGGTGTGCGCCGCAGCATCGGTACCGAATGCAGACTTCATCTCGAATGTGAGCTCCGGGAACATCCCGCTGAACGTCCAGTTTATTGATTCGACAACGAATACACCCACTTCATGGGTCTGGTCGTTTGGTGATGGTGGCACTTCCACCAGCCAGAACCCGGTACACGTGTACTCTTCCTCAGGAACGTATACCGTCACGCTCACGGCATCGAATGCTCAGGGAAGCGACACGGCTTCCAAAAGCGGGTTTATCATCGTAAGCTCTGCCGCGATCACCCCGGTTGCATTATTCAACTCGAATGTAACTTCCGGGACCGTGCCAACGACGGTCCAGTTCCTGGACGCATCGACCAATTCGCCAACATCCTGGGTCTGGTCGTTTGGTGATGGTGGCAGTTCCACCGAGCAGAGCCCGGTACATACGTACTCTTCCTCAGGAACGTATACCGTCACGCTTACGGCAACGAATGCCGGCGGGAGCAACACGGTCTCGAAGACCGGGCATGTCGTCGTCGGCGCGATTGCCACGGCACCTGAGGCCGCATTCCTGTCAACAGTAGATTCCGGGTCGGCTCCTCTCACGGTCCAGTTCGTGGACTCCTCGGTGAACACCCCGACATCATGGGTCTGGTCGTTTGGTGATGGCAACACATCAACGCTTCAGAACCCGTCCCACACGTACATAACGGAAGGCACCTACACGGTTACGCTCACCGTTACGAATACCGGCGGGAGTGACACCATGACCAAGAACGGGTATATCTCGGTTACCTACGCAGAACCCCTTACCAGCTTCACTTCAAATGTGACCCGGGGGCCAGCCCCCCTCTATGTCGGGTTCACTGACACTTCGAATAACACCCCGACATCATGGAAATGGAAATTTGGCGACGATGCAACCTCGACCGACCAGAACCCAACCCATAAATACACAGAACCGGGAACGTACACGGTTTCCCTGACAGCGAAAAATTCTGCAGGCAGCAATACGACGAAAATGACCGACTATATCACGGTCACTTCTGTTGGTGTGCCTGTCGTATCGTTCACTGCAGACATGAGATCCGGAACAATTCCCTTTACTATCCAGTTCACGGATACCTCATCCAATACACCCACGTCATGGCTCTGGTCGTTTGGCGATGGTTCGTCAAGCACAGAAAAGAACCCGGCCCATATCTATACCGCTGCCGGCACCTATACCGTATCCCTGACGGCAACCAACGAGGCGGGAAATAATTCCAATGTGGCGAGCAACTACATCACCGCAAACGCGGTAAAAACGTACACTATGGGGACAACGAGGCCAGCGGGGGATGAGACTGCCGCTCCTGATGTTACTTCCACGATCACTGCAGTCCAGACTACGGCACCGGCAGATTCTTCCAAATCATCATTTCCCTATATAATCGCCGGTATCATCATCGCTGTGGTAATTGGTGCCGGGGCGGTACTGTATTTCCGGAGTGTCTCCCGGGGTGGCCACGGACGGGGTGGCGGCGAGTTATAAGAAATTTTTTCCCTTATTTCCGGCCTTTTTAATCTCTCAACGAAAACGGATATCGTACCGTGGATTCCCCCCAATCTTCAGGAACACTGGTTTTTCAGGACGACAATGCCCGGGATGATCTGACCAGGGGATTCCAGTATGGCCATCATCGCCTTTTACTCATGGGATAATGTACCCCCGCAGGTTCAATTAATAGCATTCCGGATACTGTATTTCACTTCGCCCATGCTTTGAATATAAGACAGTCGGTGGTCATCGTGATGCAGGATGATCACCTCTCAAGGGGATCATTGAAGGATGTTCATGGGATCCGCAGGTCTCAACCGGAGTTCCGGCCGGACAGGTGCCCCGGCAGTATTCTGCCGTAACCTGCCTGTCCGGTGCCGGATATCCGCGAAAGGAACCCGCCGGGTCTGAACAGACAATGCCGGCTCCGTGCATACACGATGCATGACCGGACAATTCAGGAGAAGAATCCAATGCAGAAACGCAGTATCCTGATGCTGATTGCATCATCAATCCTCATTGCGGGGATCTTTGTTGCCGGCTGTACCGATAGTAGTTCATCTGTTGACACCAGCAGCACGCTCTCCCCCGTCCCGTCACTGTCTCAGTCAGATGGAACAACACCGGCGGCAGCAGCAGATGCCGGGGACAAGCACCAGTTCAACGAGTCGGCCGGCCAGGCGGGAACTCCCCCTGAGGGTATGGAAATGAACGGTACCCGGCCGTCCGGAACACCCCCGGACGGTATGCAGATGAACGGCACCCGGCCGACCGGAGATCGTCCGGAAGGTATGGAAATGAATGGTACCCGACCTTCGGGAACTCCTCCGGATGGTGCGCAGATGGGCGGATCACCCCCGTCCGGATCCCCGCCATCGGGATCATAATCCCCTGTCGTATCGGGTTGAGAACCGCAGAAGAACAAGCCTGGACGGAGGCCTCTCTTAAATGGACCGGCCTCTCGTCAGGAACAGGTCCCGGGCGGGAAACCCTCTCTCCCTTCAGGACCTGATTTTTTTCAGATCATCCAGTAACAGGGACACCGAACCATACCGGTTCTTTGGTTCCTTTGCCATGCATTTTGCAATGATCTCCTGAATCAATGCAGCATCGGGGTTGTCCTCCAGTCCCAGCGGCAATGGCTCATCATGCAGGATCGCATGGGTCACCTCACCCATTCCCCCGCCCCTGAAAGGAACATCGCCTGCCAGCATCTCGTAAAAGAGAACCCCCAGCTGGTAGATATCTGTCCCTGGGCCGGGCTCGCCATAGAGGTTCGGGGCCAGTTGTTCAGGTGCGGCGTATTCGAGGGAGAATCCGATGAGTCCTGACTGTTTGGTCCCCTCTGCTTTTGAGAGTCCCCAGTCCGAGATCTTCGCTATACCCTCCGGGGTAATCATGATATTGCCGGGCTTGATGTCCCGGTGAACGATTCCCTGTTCGTGGGCATACCGGAGTCCTTCAGCAACTCCTTTCACAATTTCGACCGCCTGTTTTGTTTCGAGGGGGAACTTCATGGAAGCAAGAGCGGATTTTACATATTCCATCTCGATATAGGGGACAGGGAAGATATTAGCCGCATAGATCTCGACAATGTTCTTGTGATGGAGACCTTCCCAGACGTGGAGTTCTTTTGTGAACTGGGTGCCGGTCACTTCATCGAACCGGATCGGAATCTTCACGGCAACCTCCCGGCCCTCCTTCTCGTCCCATGCCCTGAATACCCGCGAGACACCTCCTTCGGCAATGTACTCTGCGTCGGGATACCTTCTCTCCAGCGCCGGCGGGAGATGCGCTGTGTAATGGATCTGGCCGTGTTCGTTGTCCGGGTCGGCCGGCAGGGTTTTTTTCACTACCGTGACGTTTCGTGAAGAGCTGATCGTATCGTTATTTCCTGCAACCGGCTCCCTCCGTTTCCATTTTCTCTCGAACCAGATGCCGGCAATAACGCATATGATGAGTGCAATGGGAATTACCCACCAGTACTGTACAAGGTAAGGAAAGAGCGGGTTCCGGAGATCGGAGGGAATTGCATTTTCCGCAGGGGCCGGGCTGCCGGACAGCGGCTGGTTTCCCTGGAGGGGTTGATATCCCTGCTGCTGCTGGAGCCCTCCGAGGAATTCAGGTGATTGCAATCCCCCGGTTAACCGCGATGTATTGAACGGGCTTGCGATACTGACCAGAGTATATGATTGTGGCGGGCTGACAAGGGGAGCGCGGTCGGTGATACCCCCGGAACCCGCCGATACAGTGTTCGGTCCGGGAATGTCGCTCTGTATCGTATACGTCTCATCCCCGATCCCGTCGCCGTTTGTATCCACGCCGGCATACCCTCTCCAGAAATTTCCCACCTGTCCTGTAAAATCCCTGCCGGCATACTGGTAGACCTGCCGGCCGGAAGACCAGATATTTTCAGCCGACTGGACTTCCACATCACGGGTATTGTTCAGGTAATTCAGGTAAAACGTGTTGGAGCGCGAACTACGATCAATATCAATGCCAAGGGAATTGTTG
>JBAZHD010000091.1:0-13640 GCA_041652515.1 Methanoregula sp. | reverse complement strand
TCTTTTTCGCCATCTGGTGGAATGCACCGGCATAGACAATATCCTTGTACATCTTCCGCGGGCCCTGCTTGTATTCCTCGTTCTTCGTTTTAGAAATAACGAGAGGAGACAGGTCTACAACCGGGATATAATATCCCGGCTTTTCCCCGGTAAATGTCACGATATGATGATCGGTCTTCGACTTGATTTCGGGGACAATCTTTTTCCTGCCGGGGCCATATACAACCGACGTAACTCTCTTCGCGTCAACGTGCCCGTCGGTCTTCATGTTATGGCCGTACATCAGTTTGATCCCGGCAGCAGTTCCCTTTCCGTTCAGGCCCTCGAGCCATATCTCGTGGCCGAATACCATCAGTACCATTTTATCCATAATTTCACCTGTTTCGGTTTTGTTAACCAGAGAAGAGATGCGCACTCCAAGTAATAAAATTTTATTAAATGATAGCAACAATTCAACAATCTTTTTATCGGTTTACTTACAATTTGCATATCTCAATGAAAAATTTTCTGACTTACCCTCCTCGTCAAAGGTATTGAAGAACGTACCTGCCGGAAGGCATCACAGCGAAATGGTCTGCCGCAGGACAGCCCTGATGTCAGACAGCCTGACCGCGATTGGGATACGTCGGAAATGTCGTCCTGCTGCTGGTCACAGAAACTTCGATCACCGGCATCACAGTCCATTAAAAAAACAGGCAAACCAGCAAACGGAAACGATGATATCTCCATGGATCTTGTGAATATTCTCCAGCAGATACTGCACTTCTTCTGGCTCACCCTCCCGTACATCTTCCTGGGCTTTTTTGTCGCAAACCTGATCAAGGCCTCGCCCTATCTTGACCTGATCGGGTTGCCGATGTCGTATATCGCCCGCGTTGCCCGCCTGCCGGAAAAATGCTCCACCGTCTTCTCTTTTTACCTCCTGAACTCATATTCGGCACTGGGGATGCTCTCGGAGAATTACAAGGAGAAGAACCTTGAGGATAACGAGGTCATCATCACGGTCCTGATCGGCTATTTCCCAAAGACCATCAACAGCATCGTCTTCTTCCTTGCCCCGGTTGCACTCTCCGTTTTCGGGCTCTGGGTCGGGGGGAGTATTCTCGGGGTCGAACTCCTGATCTGCCTTGGTATAACCATGACGGGAATCATCGCCGGACGGATCCTCCTTGACCCGGATACCGGGCGGGATATCAGGGAAACGAAGGTCCCGTCACCGGTTCCCGGCCCCGCACTTTCGTTATCCGGCAAATTCAGGAAATGGACGCAAATCCTGAAACAATGTTTTCTCGACAGCCTGAAAGGATTCTATGAGATCGCCATCGTCCTTGTCCCGACAGGGGCGATCATCATCTTCCTGTTCAACATCGGGGTCCAGGATTCATTTGCCTATTTTTTACACCCGCTCCTCTCTGCCCTGGACCTGCCGGCCTCAAGTATCATGGTCTTTGTCGCGGCGTTCATGAGCCAGGTCGCAGCCATTGCTGCCACGGGAACGGTAGCCACACAGGAAGGCCTGACACTGCTGCAGTGCCTCATGATCTATGTCCTCTCCCGGTCGCTTCACCTTGGCATCGGCCAGATCAAATCGGGATTTCCCCTCAATGTTGCATTGTTCGGGAAGTCGCTGGGTTTCAGGGTCTCCATCATTGACTTCTGCATGTTGCAGGGAGCAACGGCGTGCATGGTTGTACTCCTTCTCTCCGTGGGCGGGATGTGAAGAGGATACAATCACCCGCACCCGGTTACAACCGGTAACCGGCTCGCTTAATCTCTGACTACCCATATATTAAGAAGGGTTTCAGCAGAGCGGTAAAAATGTATTATTTGGTGGGGAATATATCACAAATTCCTGAAATTCCTTAATTTTATAGGAAAATATCTGAAAATTTGTTTTCTGCAGGTATGTTGAATTTCCTGAGCAAATTGCGTTTAGTAATACTTTTATTCCGTTGTGTAATAAACAATAGATTATGGACGAACTAAAAATAACACGCAATCCCAATCTTGAATCATTACCTCCCGCAGATGCGGGAAAACTTCAGGAAATTGCACACGCCTTCGAAACATACCGTCTGATCGCAACAGCAGTAGAACTGGGTATTTTTGACACGCTTGATGAACCGAAAACGTCCGATGAACTCGCTGAGAACCTTGGCCTGAAAAATAAGATCACAGGTAAATTCTGCAATGCACTTGTGGCATCGGGCTTCATGCAACAAACCGAAAACCGTTTCATGCCAACGAATATTTCCAGAGCATTTCTCCAAAAAAAATCCCCATTTTACCAGGGAAATCTCATCAATCTCTGGAGCACCACACGGAATGACCGATGGAGCCGTCTTACAGAGATCATCCGGCAAGGACCTGAAGGATATGCAAGTGGGCTTACCGGTGTTTTTGATGCCCGGTTTGTTCACGCGATGGCCGAAGGTGCAATGAGAGGGAGTCTTCAAAACACTATCGGATTCATGAAGGACTATCCCGGATTCTGGAAAGCGAAAAACATGCTTGATCTGGGTGGGGGCCATGGTCTTTATTCTATTGCTTTTACCCGCCTTAACCCGGATATTTCCACAACAATCCTGGATCTCCCCCCGGTTGTTGAACAGGTAACCTCGCCGATGATCTCACTGTATAATGCAGACCGGGTGACCACAATTCCCGGCGACTTCACAAAAGACAACCTCGGTTCAGATTATGACATGGTATTTGCATCTGACGTACTGTACCGGGAAAAAACGCAGCTGGATGCCATCCTCGGCAGAATTCACTCCAGTCTCACGAATGACGGGGTGTTCATCTCAAAACACTGGCATATCGACGATATGGTCCGGGATGCAACAGCGGTCTATTTCGATCTCATGTTCTCTCTTGCAGAAGACACCGATCGCGTCTATTCTTCTGCGGATTTTTCAAAAATATTGGAATCCAATGGTTTCGAGATTGAAAAAGAACACGATTTGAATACCCCGTTCCACCCGTCGCGAATTATTGTTTCAAGGAAAGTAGCATGATGACGGGAACCGAACAGCTGAAACGACTGCTGGAAAAGATGGGGTATGAGGACGTTGGCGGATTTTCAGAATACCGCAAGATACTCATTCTCATTGGCATTGCCGGTATCATGGTTGCCTCGGCAATCATCGCGGTTGTGATGGGGAAGTATGGATTCACGCTCATCGATGTGTACAGGACCATTTTCATCCATCTTACGTTCGGCGATGTCTCCACCATCGAAAAACTCAATAACACGATTATCTGGGATATCCGGGTCCCGAGGATACTGCTCACGGTTTTTGTTGGCGGGGCGCTGGCGATTGCCGGGGCCGTTTTCCAGGGTGTTTTCAAAAATCCCCTTGTTGAACCGTATATTCTCGGTGTCTCATCCGGGGCAGCATTCGGCGCAGCCCTCGGCATTGTATTTCCAACAATTTTCTTCTCGCTTCAACTATCCGCGTTTGCATTCGGATCCATTGCTGTGGCAGTAGCGTATCTCCTTGCCCGTGTGCGGGGAGAGACCCCGGTTGTCACCCTTATTCTCGCCGGCGTCATTGTCGGTTCCATCTTTGCAGCACTGGTCTCGCTCCTAAAATACCTTTCCACCGATGCGGCATTACGGGAGATTGTCTTCTGGATGATGGGCGGGTTCTATTATGCAACCTGGAACGATGTGCGGATCATTGCCCCGGTTGTCATCATCGGCTTCATCATTCTCTGGGCGCTGGGCTGGAAACTCAATATCCTCTCCATGGGCGATGACGAGGCAAGGACGATGGGTGTTAACCCGGAGCGATATAAGTTCATTGTTATAAGTATTGCAACTGCCATCACGGCATTTGCCGTCTCCCTTGTCGGCATCATTGCCTGGGTAGGGTTGATGATGCCCCATGCCTCACGCATCCTTCTCGGGCCGGACAACCGGTACGTGATCCCCGCGTCCTTCATGATGGGGGGCATCTATCTCATGGTCTGCGACACCCTTGCACGGACCCTGACGAACGCAGAAATTCCCGTGGGCATCATTGCCTCGATCCTGGGAGCCCCGTATCTCTGTTATCTTCTGAGAAGCAAGGGGCGGGTCATTTTCGGGTGAGTGCCATGCTGCAGGTAAAGGATGTCCATTACATGTACGCGGGGTATCCGGTCCTCTCCGGTGTTTCGTTCTCCGTAAAAGAGGGGGAACTCTGCGGCCTTTTCGGGCCAAACGGCTGCGGGAAGACCACCCTTTTCAAGTGCTGCCTCCGCTTCCTCACACCCCATAAGGGTTCGGTGTACATGGGCGGAGAAGAGGTTTCCAAAAAACCCGTGGAGGAACTGGCAAAGACCGTCTCGTATGTCCCCCAGGAACACAAACCGCCGTTCCCGTACCTGGTCCGGGAAGTCGTCCTGATGGGCAGGACTCCCCACCTTGGCGGATTCTTCGGTGTAAAAAGAAAGGACAAGGAAATCGCGCTGGATGCACTGGATCGGCTCGGGATCTCCGGCATTTCCGACCGCCCCTACAACCAGCTCTCCGGGGGGCAGCGCCAGATGGTCCTGATCGCCCGTGCAATTGCGCAGGATACCCCCCTCATGTTCCTGGACGAACCGACATCAACGCTCGACTTCCACAACCAGATGAAGATCTGGGAGATCATGAGAAGCATCACTGAAGAGGGGAAGACCATCCTTGCCTGCAGCCATGATCCCAACCACGTTGCCTGGTTCTGCGACCGGGTGATCGTTATCTCGAATGCCGGGGTCGTTGCCGACGGGCATCCCCGTGATGTCATCACCAATGAAATCCTGGACCTGATCTACAAGGACACCTGCTCGGTTCGCTCTTCTGACGGCGTCCGGATGGTCATGCCCCGGTGTATCACGGAAAAGAAGCGGCCGAGACCTCCTGCCACGGGTTGTGAAACGAAATGAAAAGACAGAATGAAAAAACCGAAAACATACGGGTGGAAAAAGATGGAATACACATCACTTGACTGGAATGGAATCTGGAAGGATCTTTATGATAAAAATGTTGCATCACGAGCAAGAGGCGAATGCGCCACGGTATGGGAAACAAAAAAGAAAGCAGAAGAGTTCCTTGAGCAGTCGAATAAAAATCCCGGCCGGGTCCGCCAGATAATCGATCTGATGAAACCGGATTCCGGGTGCAGGATTCTCGATATCGGTGCCGGCCCCGGCACTCTCGCCATCCCATTAGCCGGCCTTTCAGCGGAAGTAACTGCAATCGAACCTGCAGCAGGGATGGCTGAAGTAATGAGGGAACATGCCGCAGGAAAAGGCGTCACTAACCTGAAAATCCTCCAGAAGCGGTGGGAGGATGTCGATCCGGTAACCGATCTTGACGGCCCCTACGATATTGTATTTGCATCCCACTCTCTCGGAATGCCGGATATCAGAGGAGCAATTGAAAAAATGATCGCGGTCTCATCAGGCAGGATCTACCTGTTCTGGTTCGGAGGAATCACCTCTTGGGAAAAACCGATGTTAGATCTATGGCCAAAACTGCATTGCAAAGAGTATGTTCCCGGCCCAAAAGCAGATGTTCTGTTCAACGTCCTCTGGTCAATGGGAATTATTCCGAATGTTGCGTCAGGACAACTGGATCATACCAGGCTATACCCGGATATTAGTTCTGCCATTGTTGATCTCAGGGAGCAGTTCGGAATATCAACTCTGGAGCAGGAATTGATACTTCGGATCTATCTTGAGGAGATAATGATCCGGAAAAACGGGCAGCTCACCCTGCCGGGAAGCACAACCGGTGTCCGGCTTTCGTGGGAGGTTTAAATGAAGCACAGTTACATTAGTTTTCTCATTATTTTCATGGTATTATCAGGTTTAGGAGCTGGGTGTCTTGACGCTCAGGAAAAAACAGGATCGAAAAGTCCCGGACAGGAAATGACCCGGACAATTACCGATTCGCGGGGAGTCCAGGTCACGGTTCCGAAAAACATTACACGGGTAGTGACCGTCTCCGATGCCATGATCGAGGGGACGATGACCGCATTAGGTGTGGACGACAAGATTGTCGGCATCGGTTCATCCTGCATCCCGCAGGACTTTTCGTACTCCTATCCGCTTGATAACGGTGGTTTTGTAAACGGGACCGGCGGCAGGGATATCGTAAAAGTACTCTCACCGAAAGTAGCAGGAATGCCTGCTGTCATCCAGTCGGGCACCGCAATGAATTATGAAACACTCGCCGGACTCAAACCGGATGTTGTCATACTCAGGATCGGGGATTGTGCACTCCAGAAGAAGGATGATGAGAAGACTCCCCAGACGATTGAGAGAATCGAATCGCTGGGAATCCCCGTTATTGTCTTGTACAGCCCGAATTGTTATGATAAACCGAATCCGAAGCAGATATCGGGCGAGATTAGAATCCTCGGCCGGCTCTTTGAGAGGGAAGAAAAAGCGGATCGTATTGCACAGTATCTTGAATCCCAGTTAGTCTTTGTCGAGAACCGGACAAAAGATATTCCGGACTCAGAGAAACAATCGGTTATCAGCCTTGGATTATCCCCGCAGATCCGGGCTCAGGGCGGGGCCGGGAATGTACATGGATTAAAGACAACGGAATCCTCGATCATTGAAGATATCGTCAATGCAAAGAACGCCTACCGGACTGAAGGAAGGCTGTTGGTCAATACAGAACAGTTACTGGTAATGAATCCTGATGCAATTGTCCTGTGCACATCAATGGGTTATCACCCCCCGGGAGAATTATTCAATGCAACTTATTATAAACCTCTTCGGGATCTCAACGCGGTGAAAAACAAAAGAGTATCCGCCCTTCCCTGGTCACCATGCAACTGTGCAATGCGGCTTGAATACCCGATTGATGTGATGGTGATTGCAAAGACAACGTACCCTGACAGGTTTTCAGATGTCAAACTGGATGAGTGGCTCCTTGAATTCTATAAAAATGTCTATGGGGTAAATGACGAGAAGGCAAAAGAGTTGCGGACTGCTCAATGGATGGACTGGACTGTCGGAGCCTGATCGGATGAAGGGTGATTGTACAAATTCCTTTTCAAAGGAGAACGGGCAGGAGATGCAAAACATTCCGGAGATTTAAAAAAAAGGAAGGAAAATCATGCAAAAAAAGTGGTTATTGGTGATTTCGATTATTATCATCGGTGCAATCCTTTGTGCAGGATGCACCCAGCAGGCAGTGCAATCAGATAAAACGAGTGTAAAACAGGATACCTCCATACCCGGATTCAAGACGGTGGTCGACAGCCGGGGTGTTGCGGTTAAGATCCCGACCGATATCAAGCGGGTCGTAACGATCAGCGACGGGCTTGTCGAAGGCTCTATGATACGGTTCGGGGTGCAGGACACTCTTGTCGGGGTCGGTTCCAGCTGCATCCAGCGGAATTTCACGTACGATTTCCCATCAGTGAAAGGCAAGAATGTCACCTACGTGCGAGGGATGAACCCGGTGCTGTACCTGTATCCGCAGATCGGGACCCTGCCCCGGATCGGCGAATCAAGCGTTGCTATCAATTACGAGACGCTGGCCGGGCTCAAGCCGGATGTCGTGATCCTCCGGCTCGGGGACTGCACCATGCGCTATCCCGATGACGAGAATGTGAAAAAGACCATCAAGACCATCGAATCGCTGAACATCCCCCTTGTCGTGACGTACGGGCCAAACGCGTACAAGACTGCAAAGGTATCCGGTATAACGGATGAGATTCGGATCCTTGGCGAAGTGTTCGGGAAAGAAGCAGAGGCCAAAAAGATGAGCGATTACCTTGAGGGACAGGTCGACATGATCAAGCAGCGGACACAAGACATTCCCGATGCCCAGAAACCCAGCGTCCTCGTCCTCGGCCTTTCCCCGACGGCACGGAGCGCGGGAGGGGCGGGACAGGTCTTCGGCCGTGGCACCATCGAATCGTTCTTCATCGAGGACCTGGTGAATGCGAAGAACTCGTACAGTGAGGAGAGCGCCACGTTCAAGACCCTGAGCGCCGAGCAGATCCTTGCGAACAATCCCGATAAGATCGTCCTCTGCACAGCAAATGGTTACCACCCGCCGATGGAACTCTACGATGCTCCCTATTACCAGAACCTCCAAGAGCTGACTGCCGTCAAGAACAAACAGGTATCGGCACTCCCGTGGACGCCCTGCAACTGTGGCAAGCGGCTCGAGTACCCTATTGACGTGATGGTGATTGCCAAAACCGCGTACCCGGATAAGTTCTCCGATATCGAGCTCTCGGAATGGCTTCTTGAGTTCTACGAGAACCTGTACGGCGTGGACGAAGCCACGGCAAAAGAGCTCCGGTCCGTGCAGTGGATGGACTGGACGGTCGGTCAGTGAAGAACGGGGAAAAGCAGGTACCTTTTTTTCAGGAGATCGAGTCGGGTGTTCCCGGTCTGGCACAACTCCGGAGGAACCGATTGGAAACCCGGTGCCTTCATGAACCAATATCTTCGTTATTGGCAGATTAGTACAAAAATATGCGAAGAATGAAGATCATAATCGGGAGAACCGATATTCCCCACAATCTCACTCAGGCAAAACTCCTCGCTTTCCGGACGAGTGCCAGCTGGTTTCCGGCCTCACTCTTTTTCTGCTTTTCGATACTGGCAATAATCTCGTTTACCGGCATGGACAGCGAAAACTTCCGGATCTTCCGGCCTTTATTTTCGGATGGGATCTTCCGGTCCCTGATCCAGCCCAGGTGGACCAACTCCTTGACTGCGATACTGACTTCAGGCTGTCGCAGGTCTATACCGCGTTCCATATCCCGGGAGGTTGCTTCCTTTGTGTTCGCAAGATACACGAGTAGCTTTGCAATGTTCTTCCGGGTTCCGATCTCAACGAGAAGGTTGACAAACTCTTCCTCTTTGTCCGTGAACAACTGAATAGTTCGCTCTAACATAAATTGCTCCTTTTTTGTCGAATCCCAAAACGGGATGATACACGAGAAGAACCCACCGGATTCTTCTTGTTGTTCTGGATTCCGTTGATATTATAACATTAAATCCATTATGGTCGAAAAATTGAAAATGCCCGGAAAGATATTGAGCTTGTTACGGAGTATATCCAAGCGCGGGAATACTGCGCAGAACAGAATAGAGCGGATTGTGATTAAGAAAAAACCACAGCATCACGCTCATACACACAGAATTATAAATTATTATAAACCGACGCTGGTGTTTGTGAGCGACTTTTGGCAGATGTACCGATGAATACCTGCTGTTTCAGTGAGGGGGAGGCCCAAAATACCCTGGTACTGCCTGATATAAGGGCAAATTATCCTCCCGGCTACCGCCCGCTGTGCAGGTTGTGCTTCTGGATGACCGCGGCTCCCGTTGCGAAGACCAGGATCACGATGACCAGGACCGCCGCGTCGATGAATGGGGGATAAACACCGTCGCCGGTGATTGCCGTGTGGAACAGGTCGACAAGATATGTCAGGGGAGAGAGCAGGTTCGTCCATGCCCAGTCGCCCAGCTTGTTTAAGGGAATGAAGATGCCGCTCACGAAGATTAGCGGCAGCCGGACAAGGTTCGAGAACATCATGATGTTGGATGGCGTATCGGTTGCCGGGGACGAGAGCAGCGTGCCGAGCGCAGCGAAGGCAAGCGACCCGAGGAGAAGTGCCGCAACAAGCACCAAGGGGTTTGCAAGGGGCAGGCGCAGGAGATACGAGCCAGCAAGCCATACGAGGCTCGTAATGACAAAGCCGAAGACAGCACCCGAGAGGATGTCGCCAAGGATGATACTCTCGATGACCACCGGCAGGGAGACAAGCCGCTCGTAGGTCTTCTCCCGTTTCTCCCACGGGGTGATGAGGGGGCCGGTAGACGATGCGGAGAAGAAGAGCATCATGCCAAGGAATCCGGGGAAGAAGAGGACGAGGTCAAGGTCCCGCCCGATAAAAAAGGTGAGGAACATGATGAACGGGAACAGCAGGCCGAAGATCACGACCGATCCCTTGTAGTAGTAGATCCGCATGTTCTTCTCCGTGACCATCAGGACACTCCAGATAAATCGTTTCAGATCCATCATGCCTCCTCCGTCATCTCGATGAATGCCTGCTCAAGGGACGGGGTTGATGTCACAACCGAGAGGATCTTCAGGTTGTTCTGCTCGGCCATCCTCGCAAGATCCTTTATCGCACGATCCGTATCGTCAGCATAAACCCGCCACTTATCCCCATTGGGTTCGGCACGCGATATCCCGCCCGTGACAAGCATCCTGCCTGACACTTTCTGTTCAAACGAGACCTCAAGGAATCCCGAGGTATCGAACCGCTTCCGGATCTTTTCCGGGCTGTCCGTGCCGATGATCTTTCCCTTATGGATGATGCTGATCGTGGAGCAGAGGGCATTTGCCTCCTCGATATTATGGGTGGTGATGAGCACGGTGCTGCCCTCCCGGTTCATGTGCCGCACTGTGTCGATGACAAGCCGCCGGCTGAGAACGTCAAGTCCGGTTGTGGGTTCGTCAAGGAAGAGGACCGGGGGGGAGTGGACGATGGCACAGGCGATGCTTATCCGCTGCCGCATGCCCTTGGAGAACGTCCGGACAAGATCGTCTTTGCGTTCTTCCAGCCCGAGACGGGATAAGATCTCCTGTGCTTTCCCCTCCCGGCTCTTCCGGTCCATACCATAGCACTTAGCCGTCCACAGGATGTTCTTCTCCGCCGTGAGATCAGCATAGACCGTCCCGTTCTCCGGGATGACGCCCATGTGCATCTTGGCTTCGAGCGGTTCACGGAGGATGTCGATGCCGCAGATCCGCACAGTCCCGGCATCCGGGATCAGGACGCCGGTCAGCATCCGGATGGTGGTCGTCTTCCCGGCGCCGTTCTGCCCCAGGAAACCGAAAATTTCCCCTTTCTTTATCGAGAGGCTGACATCGTCCACGGCAGTTACCGGCCCAAACGACTTTTTCAGATTGTGTGCTTCGATGACATCCATGATTACCGACCCTGACTCATGCTCCATGGAAAAGAAACCCGTGATTGCCAAAGAATGTTTTCAGATCCATTACCAGGCCCTCATTGCAGATTGCACGGAACCGGGGAGTAACGGTCGCTCAACCGGCCATACCCGTCCCGAGGACATCATGCCGGAACAGCCCGGGAATATTCCGTCCTGATACGGTCAAGGAATGCCGGCCGGTCGTACATCGTCCCCTTTCCCTGCTCGATCCAGAGCACCTTTTCGCACATTACGCCCATCACGTCCGGGTCATGGGAGATGAAGATATACGAGACCCCGGTCTCTTTCTGGAGGTCCTGCATCAGGCGCAGTACCTGTGCCTGGACCGAGACATCGAGCATCGAAGTCGGCTCGTCTGCCACTACGATCTTCGGCTTAAGTGAGAAGATCCGGGACAGGACTGCCCGCTGCACCTCGCCACCGGAGAGCTGGTGCGGATACCGGGCGAGATGCTCGTCACGGAGACCAACCCGCGCGATGAGCGGTGCGATCTGCCGGAGCGCTTCATCCTTACCGATGCCCTTGTGAACCATGAGCGGTTCTGCAACGCTCTCGCCAAGGGTCATCCGGGGATTCAGGGAGACTTCCGGGTGCTGGAAGATCATCTGGAAGCTCGGGCGGAGCTCCCGCAGTTTTCCCTTCCTCATGCGTGCCAGGTCCATTCCCTGCATCATGATATGGCCGGAACTGGGATCCTCTAGGCGCATGATACACCTCCCGAGCGTTGACTTGCCGGACCCGCTCTGGCCGAAGAGGCCTACCGTCTTCCCGCTCCCGACCTCGAACGAGATCCCCGAGAAAATGTCCCCGTGACCATAGGACTTGGAGAGCCCGGTCAGCTGGAGCACGGGTGATGACACCGTACACCTCCGTTCAGCGATTCCTGTACCAGGGCCGGATGGTTTTTCCCGCATATCTCCGAATGGCAGGAACACCGGTCAGTAAAGCAGCAGCCCTCGGGAATTGCCATCAGGCTCGGGCTCTGGCCCGGGAGCGGGACGAGACCGTTCTTCGGCATCGCCCGGATCAGCGCTTGGGTGTAGGGATGGCGGGGATTACCAAAGACCTGCGAGGCGGGCCCGATCTCGATGATCTCACCGGCATAGAGGACGGCAATCCGGTCGCAGAGACGTTCGGCAAGGTAGAGGTCGTGCGTGATGAGAAGCAGGGATGCATTATCCCTTTTTTTGATATCCGACAATACCCTCGCCGTAGTCTCCCGTGCATGGTAGTCCAGTCCCTTGGTAGGCTCATCGGCAATGATCAGGCGGGAATTTTCCGCGATCGCGATGCTGGTCGTGAGCCGCTGGCGCATCCCGCCGGAGAGCTCGTGGGGGTATTCCCCGGCAATCTGGTCGGCAGGGATTAGGCCTACTGCGACAAGCAGGTCGCAGGCTTTCTCCCAGGCAGTATTTTTCTTCACGCCCCGTTCGATAAAGATCTCGCCAATCTGCATCCCGTTCTTTACCAGCGGGTCAAGGGACCCGGAGGGATTCTGCGGCACAAGCGAGATGACCCGGCCGCGGAGAGCATGCATCCGCTGGTCCGGCAGCCGGCTCAGTTCCTGCCCGTCAAAGAAAATATCGCCGGTGATCTTTGCGCTGGTCGGGAGCAGCCGGATAATCGCCTGCCCGATGACGGATTTTCCCGAACCGGTCTCCCCGACCAGCCCCAGCACTTCGCCCGGTTCCATGGAGAACGAGACGTCCCGCGAGGCATGCACGGTGCCTTCCCCGGTCGGGAAGCGGACATTGAGTCGTTGCACGGAAAGGAGCGTCATCCGATATTCACCTGGTCCTTGTGGACATCGAGGATGTCCCGCAGGCCTTCGCCAAGGACGTTGAAGAGCAGGACAACGACCGTGATCGCGAGGCCGGGTACGATGATGTTCAGCGGTGCGGTGCGCAGGAATTCCTTCCCCGCCCCGATCATGGAACCCCACTCCGGTATGCCCGGGGGGATGCCGAGACCGAGGAAACTCAGACCGGCAACAGAGAGGATAACATGACCAATATCGAGCGTCGCAAGGATCAATACCGGCATTATTGCATTCGGGAAAAGGTGGCGGATCATAATACGGCGGTCTGACAAGCCAGCGGTCCGGGCGCTCTGGACATACTCAAGATTTTTTATCGAGATTACCTGTCCGCGCATCAGGCGTGCATAAATTGCCCACTGGGAAATTGTAATAGCGATGATCAGATTCAGTACGCCTGCACCCATGAATGCCAGCAGGGCCAGTGCAAAAATAATACCGGGAAATGCGAGGAGGAGATCGATACAGCGGGAAAGGACTTCATCAACAAGCCCCCCGTAATACCCCGCGACACAGCCAACAATCGTACCAAATACAAGGGCAACAGCCACCGAAACTGATGCAATTAACAAAGAGGTCCGTGCGCCCCAGATAGTGAGACTGAAAAGGTCCCGCCCTAAAAAGTCGGTTCCGAACAGGTGCGCTGATGAGATACCCTGGTTTTTATCCCTGACGGAAATCGCCTCAGGATCACAGGGAGAAATATACGGTGCAAAGATTGCCACAATGACAAGCATCCCCAGAAGCACCAGGCATACCTGAAAGCCGGGGCGTTTCGCAATTTCCCGATACAACCGGTTTTTTGAACTATCCATGGACTTAACGGATAGCGTCCTCCGGATTCTTGGGA
>JBAZHD010000090.1:0-13900 GCA_041652515.1 Methanoregula sp. | reverse complement strand
GCGCGACGCTGATAAATGTACGGGGTGCGGCGCATGTAATGAGCGTTGTTCCAGCGGGGCGACGTGCATCACGGATGCCAATGATGAGAGGACCATTTCCATAGACGGCTTGCGTTGTATTTTTTGCGGACGCTGTGCTGACGTGTGCCCGGAAAAAGCCCTTGACCTGATGATAGAGAACACGCCGCCCGTTCCGGGCATTGACCCTGCATTAAGGGTGAGTCTTTCCCGGGGATCGGAGGAGCCCGGGCCGACGGTGGATACTACGTTAAGACTGCAGAAGTGTATCGTATGCGGGGAGGTCATGCCTGTCACCGGGAAGTACCTTGATATCATAAAGGAGAGGATGTTCGTGAACCTGAAACCTGAGACGGGAATCATTGTTGAGAAGGATATGGAGCGCTATTTAAGGACCTGTATCTCGTGCAGGCGGAAGTATAGTCTGGAGTGGGATACCCATCCGAGGAAGTTTATATGAATATACTTGGAAGCAAGTGTATTAAGAACTCCCCGTGGATTTACCATGCCCACGCCGGCGGTTGTGTCGGCTGTGACATTGAGCTGTTGGCGTGCATGGGCCCCAGGTATGACCTTGAGAGGCTCGGGATCAAGTGGGTGGCATCACCGCGTTATGCTGACATATTACTGGTCACGGGTCCGGTGCCGTTGCATACAAAACCGTTCCTTGAGAGGGTTTATGCCCAGACACCGGAGCCTAAGCGTGTCATCGCTATGGGATCCTGCGGTACCTCGTGCGGCATTTTCATCGACGATGAAAACTACTCCATAGCCGGCCCCGTAGAAAATATCATTCCGGTTGATGTGAAGATACCCGGCTGCCCCCCCAAGCCCGAGGCCATCATCGATGGCATATTGAAAGTGATGAGAAAATTTGATTCCTGATAAATCGGTGTGGTGATGGATCATTTTCTGCCAAAACAACTCATGACTACTGTCCTTACCGACTTAAATACAGATTCTGGAGTATAACAATGTATGAATATCTGGCGCTCATGCCTGTAATCTTACCCATCGTTGGGGCCCTGCTGACGTATTTCCTCGGGAGAT
Source organism: Methanoregula sp. (assembly GCA_041652515.1). Classification (GTDB taxonomy): domain Archaea; phylum Halobacteriota; class Methanomicrobia; order Methanomicrobiales; family Methanospirillaceae; genus Methanoregula. The sequence continues at coordinate 12,832 of JBAZHD010000090.1, read as the reverse complement.
ATCCGGAGAAGATCCGGGGCGTGTTTCTCATGGGATTTGCGATCGTTTTGTTCATGCTGAACGTGTCCTATTTCATGGCCTTACAGATGAATATCATTCATCCACTGTCATATGGCCCCATCGTATTGGATGCCCCCGGTATTTTTATATCCTGTCTTGTAGCGTTCATCGGCGCGCTGGTCATCTTCTATTCCTTTGTTTCTAAAGATAAAACGCATTACGATAACACGTATTTCATCATGTGTTTCCTGCTCATGGGCATGATGAACGGCCTTGCGTGCACATATAACGTTATTGTCATGCTCGTCTTCCTGGAAGCAGCCACAATCACCAGCGCTGTTTTAATCTTATTTGGCAGGACGAAACAGGCTATCAAAGCAACAAATATTTATCTGGCCATCAGCATCGTCGAAGTTATTTTAGTGGTCATTGGTGCCTTCATTCTCTATAATGAGACCGGCACTCTGGACTTATGTTTGTCGAATTTTAGTAGCATGAGCCAGAATACTATGTTTTTATTGGCCATGCTGTTCTTTTTCGGCTTCGGCACCAAGGCCGGTTTATTGCCTTTAAGCAGTATCTGGCTGCCTTCGGCGCATTCCGAGGCTCCGCCACCCATCAGTGCGACCATGTCGGGGATCCTCATCAAGGCAAGCATCATCGCAATGGTTAAGTGTATCTATCCGTTCTATCTGATGTCGGGCGCCGGAACGCTCATCCTCATCGTTGCCGTTTTTGGCATCCTCAACATGCTCACAGGTGTCATCATGGCCCTGCTGTCCGAGGATATCAAGCGTTTACTGGCATGGCATAGCATCAGCCAGATGGGCTATATCATTCTGGGATTCGGGCTGGCTGCCCCCACCGCCATTTACGGTGCGTTGTTTCACATCACCAACCACATGTTGTTTAAGGGCTGTTTATTCTTAATTACAGGTGCCCTTATCCTTCGCGTGAACACCCGGCAGATCCATAAGATGGGCGGGCTTGGCAAAGTGATGCCTCTGACGGCAGCCAGTTTTTTGATTGCTTCCCTTGCTATGTCAGGTGTGCCGTTCCTTAACGGTTTCGTGAGTAAGGAGCTCATTTACGAGGGCTCAGTCCAGGCCGGTTATCCAGTCATCTTCTCTGTTTTTGGCATGAACTTCACCATTTTCGCCATTCTGGGATGGATTACGAGTGCGCTTACCTTCATCTGTCTGACACATGTGTTTTACGTGATGTTCATGGGAAAGCAAAAAGAGGAGTTCAGGAATGTCAGGGACCCGCCCGTCTGCATGATGCTGCCTATTCTGATCATGGTTAGTTTATGCATCATCATCGGCGTCTACCCGGATCTGATCTCGGGGGCTCTCAAATATACGGCAGATGTGTTATTCCAGTTAAGGATATGATTACTATATTGCAGCGGGTTAATGGAACTTAAAATGACTGGAGCCTTTGACTCATTGAAAACTGAACTCATGAGCAGGTTAAGGTCAGTAAAACCTGACCGGATCGTGTTCGTGGGCGTTGGAAACCGGATGAGAGGCGATGATGGCATCGGGCCGGTGCTCATCGACTTACTGAATGGCCGGGTGTCCCACGCGCTTGACGCGGGTGGCACACCTGAGAATTTTACCGGGGCCATCAAACGCCTTAACCCATCCGTAATCGTTTTTTTGGATGCGCTCGATTTCGGGGCGAGCCCCGGCCATGCGAGAATCATTGAATCAGCAGATATTATGCGGTATGGCATGAGCACGCACACCTTTTCACTGGACGTGGTCATGGACTATTTAGGGCAGGAGACCGGCGCAGCGGTGTTCTTGTTCGGTGTGCAGTCTGCCCGCATCTCTCATATGCCCGGCCTTACGCCGGTTGCTGAAAAATTTCTGAAAGAGTATGCGGATATAATCGTTTCATCTTCAGGAACATGAATCCACATAACCCGAAGATCCCGGAAGTTCACTCTATAGCGTATCTAAAATTTTTCGAATGGTATCCCGAAGTGAGAGTTAATGAAAAGGCACATTATATCAATTAAAGGAAGTTACTGATGATGAAGATAGCAATTGCCGGAAAAGGCGGTGTAGGAAAGACCCTGATTGCCAGCGGACTGGCGTGGGCGCTTTCACGGTATGGATACAAGACTATTGCGATCGATGCAGACCCTTCGCCCAATCTTGCCCTCTCGCTCGGGTTAGATCAGGATGCAGCTGATGCGATCGTTCCGGTATCTGAAAATGAGCAGCTGATCAAACTAAAAACCGGCACCGCATTTCCCGGCGTCTATAACCTGAACTTTTCTGTCGATGATGTCGTCCGGGACTATGCGATCCCGACCCCGTCGGGTGTGCACCTGCTGGTGATGGGCACCGTGAAGTCCATGGGTTCCGGGTGCACCTGCGCATCAAACAGCGTCATCCGCGCCCTGCTCCGCCACCTCGTAATCGACCGTGATGAGGCAGTGGTGCTCGACATGGAAGCAGGCATTGAGCACCTTGGCAGGGGGACTGCAGAAGGTGTCGACATGATGATTGTGGTAAGTGACGCAAACAAAAAATCGCTCACGATTGCCGGAACAATTGTCCGTATGGCTCTGGATGCCGGCATCCCCCGTGTTGAACTGGCAGGCAACCGTATAACAAATATCACTGAAGAAACCATTATCAAAATGTTTGCACAGGAACACAATATTCCGATTGGGGGGATCGTGCCATTTGATCCCGCAGTCATGGCAGGAGGCATTGATGGCAGTTCAGTGATGGTATTTGAGAACACACCTGCCATCCGGATGATTGAGGAGATCGGGCACCGTATTGAACTCGTCAAACCGGCAAAAGGCAATACGTGATACAAAAGGAGGAGGACAATCATGAAAACACTAGTCACTGTTGGACGAGGCGGAACGGGTAAAACAAGTTTTGTTGCCCTGATGACAAAATATTTTATTGCACGCGGGGATGCCCCTATCCTTCTTGTCGATCTCGACCCGGATCAGAATCTTGCCGAGATGGTAGGTGTGGATCTCGAACATGAAGGAGTTAAAAGCATCTCCGAACTGGTCACGGAAACGTTCATACAAAAAGGCGGGACGACAATCGGGATACCCCCCACTCAGCGGATTGAGGCCACCGTTCTTGAGCGGGGATTGTATGAGGGCGATGCCTTTGATCTGATTGCAGTCGGCACTAAATGGATTGAAGGGTGCTATTGCCTTCCCAATGCAGCGCTCAAAGGCGCTCTTTTAACGCTCACCAAAAATTACCAGTACGTGCTGATCGATTCTCCTGCCGGACTCGAACACCTGAACCGTAAGATCACTACCCGCGTGAATGATATCTTTGATGTGATGGGCCCTTCGCACAAATCATTTGAGAATGTGAAACGGGCGTACCGCATTGCCCAAGATGTCGGTATCGCGTTCGATCATTTTTATGTTGTTGGCGGTTGCCTGTTTCCGGAAAATCTGGAACAGGTTGCCCGGGAAAAGACCGGACAAAACTACCTGGGAAAACTTATGTTCGATGATCAGGTGCAGGAATCCGTAATTGCGGGAAGATCGCTCCTTGATATCCCTGATGATTCGCCTGCATACCTGTCAGTTCAGCATCTCATGGAAAAAGCAGGATATGGCAAAAAATAAATTGTCTGGTGATTCTGTAACAACCCGCACCAAGACGATCCAAGTCAACATCAATTCCACCAGAATCTCAAATAATCTTTTCCCCCGATTACCGTATCATATCATTCCATCTCCATGAATATCAGATATCCCAAGCGAAAAATCTCGTTGCTGTGTACTGAGCAGATACTTAACGTTCAGTGACTCGTTCGCGCGACGCAGGTAGCACTTAGACTCGCTGCTTTTACGGCTCGCTATTTTCGCACGCCGTTGCGGCGCTCCCTCGGGCAGTCTGGCCCCCGGGACCCGCCCATCGTATCTACCTGATAAACAGGGAAATCAAAGGTCCATGACCAGAAGGAAAATAAGTCCATTTCAGGCTCCTTTTCCCCTCTTGGCATTCAGGTCACTACCGGAAAAGCCCGTAAAATGCACCCTTTCATTCCCTGTGGAAAATACCCTTAAATGATGCCCTGTTTGCCAAAATACGGCAGATTTGCCCCTCGCCCAAAGGCCACCAAAGGCCCTTAAATCGTGCCGGTTTTTGCCACCTATTTTACCCCATCCGGAACCCGGAAAGGCTGCCGGAATGCGAATATGAAGGTTTTTTCTCCGACGTGCCATTTTTTTAGAATATAAGGCAGTAATCTAATAGGGTCCTTCGATGGAGATTTCAAAAAATGGGGGAATAAGACAACCGCAGGAAAATGTCGGGTTTATCCGGATTGGTAAAATGTACCGATCACGAAAGAAAAATGTATCCGGACATGTCGAACCAATCGACACATCTTCAAAACGTGTCGAAAAAATCTAAAATTTTCGACACATCATTACGGCTCACAAAAGCAATTTCAGGAGAGCGGGATGGATAAACACTTTCTCACGCCCGACTTTCCGTGATTCCAGTACACCAATTTTTTCAAGCTGCTGCAGATATTCTGCCGCAGTCTGCCGTTTTTAAGATTCCCGCATCGACAAGGAACGAGATTTTGCTGTAGGGCTGGACGAAGATCATCTCGACAAGCTCCCGGGAATAGATCTGGTTGGGAAGTTTTTCCCGGCACAGTACGGTTGTCTCGTCAAGGAGTTTGCGGATTGATAGGATGCGCCGGTATGTTCCTGCCGATGTCTCCTCAACTGCTGAAAGCATGAACAGCACCCATGCCTCCCATTCCTGCTCTTCTGTTACAGCCCGCAGCAGCCGGTAATAATCGCTCTTGTGGTCGATGATGTACCGGCTGAGGTACAGGACCGGAATGTCTAAAAGACCCTGCTCGACAAGATAGAGAATGTTTAAGATCCGCCCGGTCCTGCCGTTCCCATCTTCGAATGGGTGGATAGATTCGAACTGGTAATGGATGAGGGCCAGCCGGACCAGCGGATCGAGCGGACTTTCATCACCGATGTGAATAAAGTTCTCCAGTTGATCCAGTTTTTCCCGCAGTACCACGTCACCATCCGGGGGCGTGTAAACAATCTCGCCCGTGGTCTTGTTCGTTATCTGCGTTCCGGAAGATGAGCGGTATTGCACCTCGCAGTCGAGCAGAACTTCACATACTCCGCGAAGCATGCTCGTTGAGATAGATTGCGTTTTTAACAGCTCATAGCCCCGGCGAAGTGCGGTCCGGTAGCGCAGAACTTCTTTTGTCTGCGGATCGATAACGGTTCCCGGAAATATCGATGCCTGGTAGAGTTTGTCCCCGGTTGTCACTACATTCTCGATCTCGGAGCTTGCCTTTGCTTCCTGCAAGGGGATAGCATTGATGAGAATAGCCTGGTTGGGAATCAGGTTCCCTGCACTTTTTAGTGATGCAAGAGCTCGGTGGGCACCGACGCATTTTTTGAGTATTGTTTTTGATTCCAAATCGATGGATGGGGGAAGAGGCGGAAGATTGTTGTAGGGTTTGCTCCGATTAAATTTCATAATCTGTTCCACGTTATTTTCCTTCATTCCCGGTACTTGTGACAAATGTTACCAATTGTCTCAACAACACATTGTGTTCAGGCAAAAATATAGTATTCCCTTAATTCCTGTCTTCAGGACCGCCCACTCTGGAGTCCCGCCCACCACGCCGAGGATGGGAACCCTCGTGTACTGTTGACACTCAGACGCTTTTAGTCATGTTCACTCGTCCTCGCTGCGGCTCCGGCTCGGCTATCACATCACCTCCCTGTTTTCTGAGGTTGCCCCGTTGGTAGGATGACGCCCCTGGCTTGTCGCGTTGCTCTTTCTCGCCAGCGGCTGCTCTCGCACGCTCTTCGCATACCACTATGCTCGTCGCTGTGTAATGAGCACAGGTCTAACGCTCGGTGACTCGTTCGTGCTTGATCTCACTCTGATGCATTCGGGAACTCGGGCCGTTGGGCCACCGGTCTGATCTCGGATGTCCCCCGATCCAGCAATCGATGTGTTCACTTCAGGCTGGCACCTATCGATACGTCGTTCGATTGCCCGGGATATTGCCACAGGAGTATTTGCAAGAAACACGAGCTCCCGTGCACCATTTTTTCTGGTACCAATCTCAATGAGATGATTCGAGAATTCTTCTTCCTTTTAGTGAATAACAATACATTTTGCTGTCTCATCTGTCACTCCGTTAATGATCATGGCGATTATTTCCAACCGTAACCTTTTTTTAATCATAATGATTAATCATGATAGATATCTCAGCGGGGGGATGAATCCGAAAGATGGCAGTATAGCAGGAAGTAGTGCAGTAAAAAGAGAATCATTGTAATTCTCTTCTTGTGGAAGTATCGGGGGAGTTTTTTGACTTCCGCATTGTGTAATGATCTGGTTCCTCTACGAACCCTTGTGCAATTGAACCGTACTTACCGTAAGGTATCAATTGTAAAAGAGAGGTCGTTTTCACGACGCTGAACATAAGGATGCCGGTGGGATTTGATGAAATTCCGGTTCAGGGCAACTCCTGCAAGTATCTGGTATAACCAGAACCAAAAAAGGTGCGAAATCCGACCTCAATGTGGTCGGCTCGCATGGCAAGAGTAATACCTATCGTCTGCTGATTGGCAGTCTCAGCACATTTGCAGTAACCCCCAGCAAAACAACAACCGTGGCGGTGAGATCATAACAGACCTGATTGTCAAAGACTACATGACATCTGACGTAGTTTACGTCGAAATTCCGGGAAAGCGTGACGATGTCTTGAAAATACTCAAGTGTACGGGAATCTCCGGTGTTCCCGTAATCAAGAATAAAAAAATTGTAGGTATTATCACGCGAAAGGATCTGTTGAGAAAACCAGAAGAGATCCAACTCGGACTCCTCATGACCCCAAAACCCATTACGATCGAACCTGATGCGGATATACGAGAGGCAGCACGTATTCTTGTTACCAACCACATCCGCAGACTCCCGGTAGTCGAAGAGGGGCAGCTGGTCGGTCTTATCTCTGTTGCAGATCTCATGCATGCAATCGCCAAGCTCAAAATAAGGGATGTAATAAAGGATACGTATACGAGCCTGACTTTTGCACTCTGGGAAGAGACTCCTCTCCCGGTTGTAGGCAGAGTTATGGAAATCTCCGATGTCGATGCGATCCCCATCCTTGATGCCGAAAACCGGCTGCAGGGGATTATTTCTGAGCGGGATCTCATCAGGAGCTCTAGTATTGAAGATAGTGTAGGCGTAAGCGATTTTTCCAATGGTACGGATGACGATGAATGGACCTGGGAAAGCATCCGTGACAATCACACGATCAGTTTTGGTATATCGAAAGTTCAGCTCCCGAACCGTCCGGTAAAACTTTTCATGGTAAAAAATGTCGTCGAAGTCCCGGTAAACGCGGAAGTGAGTGCGTGCGCACTCAAGATGCGCCGTGCACGGGTAGACCAGATCCCTGTGGTAAACGGGGATAAGCGTCTCGTTGCTATGCTCTACGACCGGGAACTTATCAGAGCTCTCTGCAAGGATCCGACAGAATAAAAACCTTAAGTTTCTCCATATCGTTTAATACTATTAGGACTTACGCAGTTGAAATAAGTTTATGAAGTAAACCATACCGGTAACACCTAAAAAGAATCAGATTAGAAAGCTGGTGAAGCGATAAAGAGAGAAGTAGCTGATCGGTGAATTGAGCGTTTCGACTCGTACCAGGAAGAGCCGGTGTTCAACCGATGAGATTCAAGACGGAGGAAGGCAAGTAACGATAGAAAAATATGGCCTCGTTGGACAACCTCTTTGCGACCCTGGCATCGCTCAATTCCGCAACACTGCTTAATGCCACGATGATATTCCTCGATATTCCAACCAAGATCCTTGAATGATTTTCTGTCGGATTCCGATGCATCCAGGATATCGGTAGCCCAGTGTTCTGGCTCCTTGTCGGCGTGAACAATCCTGAAAACTTTAATGAAACCGTATTGCCGCAGATGCACAACTCTTCCTTCGGGAGGGATATCAATATCAGAAACCGAGCGGTTATGCGAATGATCCGGATCTACCAACCGATTGGATTTGAGTCGGGTGCACCAATGCCACTTCAGAGAACGGATCAATTTCAGGTTGTCGATACTCGAATACCATGAATCGAAGATGACGCAACCCGGCTGGAACTTTCGTTCATCCGCGGCCCGTAGCATATCCCTGAAATGGTCATTTTTGTTCTTTCCGTCCTTGTCAGGACAATAGATCCGGAAATCTACCGGAACTATCGCAGAACCATCAGTCCAGATTGTCGATATCAGGTTGATTCCCTGAACAACCCGGTGATGCTTCCCGCTCCAGTGTCGGGTGACCAGTTCGATCTGATAGGAATGCGGCTTGTCGAGAGTACTATCATCGATTACGAGTACACCTTCATCAGCCCGAATCAACCGTTTCGCTTCGTCATACAACGCCTCCGTGTGGTGAGGCTGTCTCTCTAACAACCGCTTGACGGAATCATGGGCGATTGACTCTTGTTCTTCGGCCATACACCGAGATGCTTCCGTGCATGAGCATGCCTGATACGTCGATATGAGAAAGTTTACAAAATTGCTGCTCGTACATTTCGGAGGATTCACGCTCGTTCGATCTCCATTCCGGGTTTGTCTAATCCTTGAATGGGCGTTACTAGCTCTTAGATCTTTCGGTCGAAACCAAGTGCGTAAGTCCTAACTATAAAACTCCTTTTAAAAAGTATTTTAGCGTTTATTTGTTTTTAAGGTGCCAATATGCCTGAACAGTACAAGGGGTCCATGATGGTGACGACCACCATTGATCTCGTTTTTTCTGACGAGAATATTATAAAAAATGGTTGATGGAAAGGAATCAGGAAATGGTAAGTTTATCGTACCTTCAAGGGAGATGCTCTCGTAACTTCTGAACGAGAGCGAGCTGATTGTTTGCTTCAATCTTCTTCTCGTTTTCGATACAATTCATAATTTCATCGATGGATTTAGCGAGCGTGTAAATTTTCATAGACCGCCCTTTGATCTCACTTGAACTCTCGTGACTTCAGATCCATTCCTGATCCATCAGGTACTTCATCGCCATGCTTATTTCGGGCTGGCGCATATCGGTTCCGCGTTCGATTGCCCGTGAGGTCGCTTCCGGAGTTTTTGCAAGAAACACCATTACCTTAGCTATATTTTTCTTGGTTCCGATTTTGATCAAGAGATTTGCGAATTCCTCTTCCTTGTCGGTAAAATATATTAGAGTTTCCTGTCTCATCCGTAACACCAAAATTCTAGCAGAATTGTCTTCAAATGCTAACAATACATGCGTTCTGGTATTTGGCCGTTTGATTTTTATTGATTTATCAATTGATCATCATGGCAATTTTTACAACTCTGATATTTACAACCAAAACCTTTTTTTAAGTATAATGATTAATCATGATAGATATCTTAGCAGGAGGGACGAATCCGAAAGATGGCAGTATAGCAAGAAGTAGTGCAGTAAAAAGAGAATCATGGTAATTCTCTTCTTGTGGAAGTATCGGGGGAGTTTTTGGACTTCCGCATTGTGTAATGATCTGGTTCCTCAGTGAACCCTGTGCATTTGAACTGTACTTACCGTACGGTATCAATTGTAGAAGAGAGGTCGTTTTCACGATGCTGAACACGAGGATGCCAGCTGGATTTGATAAAATTCCGGTTCAGGGCAACTCCTACGAGTATCTGGTATAACCAGAACTAAAAAAGGTGGAAAAAAATGAAGGAATCATTTGATGTCAAGTTAGTGGAAAACGAGAAGTACTACACGCCGGATGCCAAATACAAACAAAATTCCTGGCTCGGTGACTACCAGAAAACATACGATGAATTCCTTGCGGATCCGGATGCGTTCTGGAGTAAGATGGCTAAGGAGCTTGACTGGATCCGGCCATGGGACGCAGTCCGGGAATGGAACTACCCGTATGCAAAGTGGTTCACCAACGCAAAACTCAATATCAGCGCAAACTGCCTTGACCGCCATGTGAAGAACCAGCGGCGCAACAAGGCAGCATTGATCTGGAGAGGCGAACAGGGGACAGAAAAGGTTTACACCTACCAGCAGCTCCTTTCGCAGGTCATGCGGTTTGCAAACGCCTTAAAAAAGATCGGTGTAAAGAAAGGCGACTGCGTCTGCATTTACATGCCGCTTGTACCGGAACAGGTGATCGCGATGCTTGCCTGCGCCCGGATCGGCGCAGTTCACAACGTGGTGTTTGGCGGTTTTGGTGCGGCAGCACTCAACATGCGTATCCAGGATGCCGGAGCAAAAGTGGTCATCACCGCAGATGTGAGCCTGCGCCGGGGCAAGGCAATCCAGCTGAAGTCCATTGTCGATGAAGCGATCGTTGACGCCCCGACTGTTGAGCACGTAATCGTGCTTAGGAGAAAAGAACCCCTTGTCGAACTCCAGCCTGATCGCGAACTGGATTATTATGAGATCATGGAGGATGTGCCTGCAGACTGCCCTGTCGAAGTGATGGACGCAGAGGATCCGTTCTTTATCCTGTATACGAGCGGATCGACAGGAAAACCGAAGGGAATTCTCCACACCTGTGGCGGATATATGGTGGGAACCCATTACACCAGCAAGTATGTCTTTGATTTAAAAGACGAAGATATCTTCTGGTGTACTGCCGATCCCGGCTGGATCACCGGCCACAGCTACATAGTATACGGCCCGCTCGCCGTCGGTGCGACGGTATTCATTTCGGAGCTGACACCGGATTATCCGGACGCAGGCAGCTTCTGGAACCTCATCGAGGAACAGAAGATCACGATCTTCTACACTGCCCCGACTGCAATCCGCATGTTCATGAAGATGGGCGAGAGCTGGCCGGACAAATACGACCTGAGTTCACTGCGGATCATCGGTTCCGTCGGAGAGCCCCTGAACCCTGAGGCCTTCGAGTGGTACTACCACACAATCGGGAAGGACCGGTGCCCGATCCTTGACACCTGGTGGCAGACCGAGACCGGTATGCAGATGATCACCACCATGATGGGTGAACCCATGCGTCCGGGATTTGCCGGCAAACCAATCCCGGGTGTTGAAGCAGATGTTGTCGATAAAAATGGTACACCCGTGCAGCCGGGAACCGGGGGGTTCCTTGCCATCAAATCGCCATGGCCTTCCATGCTGCGGACAGTGTACAAGGACGATGAACGGTACCGGAAATACTGGGAGACCATCCCGAACTGCTATACTGCAGGCGACCTTGCGGTCAAGGGCAAAGACGGATACATCATGATCCTTGGCAGGTCGGACGACATTATCATCGTTGCCGGTCACAACATCGGGTCAGCAGAAGTGGAAAGCGCGCTTGTTTCCCACCCTGCGGTGGCAGAATCGGCAGTCATCGGTAAACCCGATGCAATGAAAGGCAACACGATCAAGGCATTCGTGATCCTCCGCATGGGCAATTCACCCGGCGAGAAGCTTAAACAGGACCTGGTATATCACGTGCGGATGACGCTTGGCCCCATCGCAGTGCCGCAGGAGATCGAGTTTGTCGATAAGCTGCCAAAGACCCGCAGCGGCAAGATCATGCGGCGGGTGCTCAAGGCAAAAGAGATGGGTATGGATCCCGGCGACATCTCAACGCTGGAGGAATAATCCTAATTTTTTATAATCGAGGGAAAAAATGAGCGAATCAGTACAGGAAAAAATATTCGGCATGGAACCTGAAAAGGGACGATGGCTGCTTGTCGTACTTGGTATGGCGATTAATCTTTGTCTTGGTTCAATTTATTCGTGGAGCGTCTTTGTCAAGCCGCTTACCGAATATTTTACCGGGACGCTGGGCCAGCAGGTTACAGCCAGTGATATCCTCCTGCCGTTTTCGGTTTTTCTGGCATTCTTTGCCATTGCTATGCCGTTTACGGGTAAATACATAGAACATTACGGGCCACGGAATGTGACAATCGTGGGTGGGATCCTGACCGGTCTCGGCTGGCTGCTGGCATCGTTTGCAACCTCAGTCCCGATGCTCTACGTGGTGTACGGTATCATCGGAGGAATTGGTGTTGGTATAGCCTACGGTGTGCCGGTCGCAGTGTCGGCCCGCTGGTTCCCGGATCGCCGGGGGTTCGCTGTCGGCCTGACGGTTCTCGGGTTTGGGTTCTCCGCCCTCATCACGGCCAACCTTGCAGGCTATTTCATCGGTGTCTATGGCGTAATGAACACATTTCGGATCTTCGGGATTGCAATGATCATCCTGACGACATTGTTGGCCATGCCCCTGAAATTCCCTCTTACCGGCTGGAAACCTGCAGGATGGGCACCCCCGGCACCCGTAGCGGGCCAGCATGTCACCTGTGAATTCGACCGGTCGAAGATGCTCAAATCCCCGTCATTCTACGGGCTCTGGGCCTGTTACTTCATCGGCTGTCTTGCCGGTCTCATGGCCATATCGATAGCAAAACCGGTAGGTATCGATGTGGGCATTGAGGCAGGGCTTGCAACAATGCTTGTCGGGTTCTTTGCTGTCTTAAACGGCGGCGGACGTCCGGTCTTTGGTGCACTCACCGACAAACTGACGCCCCGGAATGCTGCCATGATATCGTTCATCCTGATCGCATTCGCATCGCTGCTGATGTGGCAGATCCCGATTGTACCGGTTTACATTCTTGCCTTTGCCATACTCTGGGGATGTCTCGGAGGCTGGCTTGCCATCGCACCGACAACCACCGGCAGTTATTTTGGCACCTGCGATTACCCGAGGTGTTACGGGGTTGTCTTCCTCGCGTATGGCGCCGGCGCGATTGCCGGGCCGCAGCTGGCAGGGT
>JBAZHD010000089.1:0-14008 GCA_041652515.1 Methanoregula sp. | reverse complement strand
CATTACCGACCAGCGTAAAACGGCAGGGGTTCATTAAGGAGAGCCCGTCATTGCCGGCAGGCGGGATGGACCTGGAGCGTATCCCACAAAGATCTGATCCTGCAATCACCGGGACCCCGGGGGGATTCATCCGGCGGTATGGGTGCCCCTCGACCACGAGCGCTGGCCGACATGTAAACCACACTAAATAACGTAAGCCCGGGCCCGGACAGGAGCCGATGTTCACAAAAAGTGAACAAGCATTAAATAGTGAACATACCGAATAAGAAATTATGTTCACAAAAAAAGAACAAGACCTGAATAGTGAACATGGCCCGGACCTTGTGGGAAATATTTTCTCGAAAAAAGCAACAGATATCATCCGCGTCCTGCTGGTCAGTTACCCGAAAACCTGGGCGCTCCGGGATCTGGCAAAAGAATCCGGCACGGCACTCGGGTATACGTCCCGGGTAGCAAATACCCTGATACATCAGCGCCTCGCGCTCCGTGCTTCTGCCCGGTCGGAACTGAAACTCATGGCTCCGGAAGATTTACTGAAACGCTGGGCAGCATATACCCACTTCGTCGCAAATACCGTGTTTGTCGAATACTACACCAGCGAACAGGATATCGGGAATTTTTTAAACCAGCTGAGAGGCCTTAAAACCGGTGAATATGCACTGACCGGCCTTGCCGGCGCACTGCTAGCTGAGCCGTTTGTCAGGCCGACAAACACGCATATGTACATCCCAAAGGAATCAGATGCCGGCAGACTGGCACGAGGGCTGGGCCTGATGCCGGTTGAAGAGAACGGCAACGTAAAATTTGCCATTGCCCCCGGTAACGGGATTTTTTACGGTACACAGGAGATTGGCGGAATCAGGGTTGTTTCAGATATCCAGCTCTACGCTGACCTGTATAACTATCCTGCCCGGGGCAGGGAGGCAGCGGATGAACTGTGGAAGAAAATTGAAAAACGCTGGGACAAATCCCGGGATTAGGGATTATGTACTCGCGTGAAATCACCGAAACCTCAAAATCTGCGCTGCTCGAGCTTGGCCTCGCATTACACGCATACCGGAACGATATGGTGCTGGCTGGAGGATGGGCCCCTTACTTTATTACGGAAAACTGGTTTGAGCATTGCGGAAGCGTCGACATCGATCTGGTCTTAAAGACAACAATCATGCCAAAGTACGAGAGTATCAGGAAGATTGTAACCGACCTCGGCTATGTTGAAGAAAACCACTTCAGGTTTGAAAGGAAAATAAAATCCCCGGTTGACGGGAATTACTATGCAATCCATATTGATTTTCTCACGGACAAATGCGAGCTCGGCTATCGTTTCAGAGTCCAGCCGGATCTCGAAGCATTCATGTTTGAGGGTGCCGATATTGCCTTTGATTTTAATTTTACAAAAGAGATTGAGACGACGTTACCGGATGACGGTGTCGACAGCACATCCTTTAAGGTTCTTGATCTGGCAGGATCGCTCATTTTGAAAGGCCAGGCACTGGGCAGCCGGAAAAATTTAAAGGATCCGTACGATATTTTTGCGCTGTCCCATTTCAACGGGGGTCCCAAAGAGGCAGCCGGGTATTTCAACGAGAATTTTACCCGGAAAAAAATCTCCCGGGAAAAAAGAGATCTTGCAGGAAATTCCCTTGCAGTCATACAGCGGAAATTCCGCGATGGAACAACTTCCGGCTCCTTTGGCGTTGAAACATTTTCCGAAAACAAATACAACCGGACAATCGTGGCTGCCCGGGTGAATAAATTCCTGGAGAATGTGAAACGGGAATAGTCCTATTTTTTTGGATCTCTCATCGGGTTCTCTTTCATTTCAGCCCATGGGGAATTATGTTCAGGTCAGGACCCCTCATGTAATCTCCTTTCAGGGGGTGCCCCTCTGCAACAATCCCGGGCCGAGGGGTAAATCATATAAGCCGGCATAAGCCCGATCCCCCAAAACAGGCCTTCCATTTTTTCGTGACTGGTAAAAATCCGGACAGCCGCAGGACCAGAACACGATATAAGATCCCCCTGGCCATCTGCGATACCTGCACGGAGAACCCGTCCATCATGTTCCTGCAGACGTACTGGACGATCGGGATCATGCGGGTGCAGAGCCTGCCCATTTCCTGAAATTTTTCCCCGTCCCCGCATAACAGCCGGACACACCGGTCCCGTCTTTGCCGGAAGATGACCTGTGGGGAGATTGCCCTCCTTCCGGGACGGACCCGGGATGTCCTGCCGGGTGCACCGGCGGGTTGCCCTGCAGAAGTTAAATCTGCGGGGTTTATGGGGCTGCATCGATTATAGTGTAGGAATGAAACCGGGACCTCTCTTTCTCTCGCTCGCGATCGTTCTTTTCCTGCTGCTTAGCGCAGCCGGTTGTACCCAGCCGGTATCCACCACGGTTCCGGCAGCCGCTCCCCCGGCTCCTGATACCACCGGGGCCGTCAATGTAACTACCAATGAGACGCTGGTCGCGTTTGTCAACGAGGCCGTACAGTATGCCCGGACCCATGGCAGGAAAGCTGCGCTTGCGGAGTTCTCGGACCCGGAGGGTTCGTTTGTCCGGGGGGAACTCTATATCTATGCCTATGATTTCAACGTCACGACGCTCGCCCACCCGGTCAGCCCGGAGAAAATTGGCGTGAACCGGATGGACGAACGGAATGCGCTCGGCAACCTCTATGCCCGGGATTTTCTCGATGCACTCGATAACGAGGGTTATCTCTGGTTCTATTACATCAACCCGGTGCACAACAACGCCATCGAGAAGAAACTCGGGTATGTTGCAAAGGTCGATGACACCTGGTGGCTGGGATCCGGCGTCTATTATGGCCCGCTCGAACTGACGCCGGTATCGTCGCCCGGAACCCCCTCGACCACGAAGGAGATCAGGGACTTTGTGGATTCTGCTGCAGCATATGCCGGGCTGCACGGGAAAGATGCTGCGCTTGCAGCATTCAGGAATACGTCCGGCCCGTTCTGCCGGGGCGATCTCTACATCTACGCCCTCGATTATTCCGGTACCGCGCTCGCCCTGCCTTACCAGCCGCAGCTGGTCGGAACCAGTTTCTCTGACATCACAGACTCCTCCGGCAGGTATTATACCAGGACCGAGATCCAGCTTGCAAAGGAAGGCGGCGGGTATATCCTGTACCAGTACCCGGACCCGGCAGAAAACTTCACCGTGCGGTACAAGATCAGTTACGTGCGTCCCGTGGATGACACGTACTGGATCGGGGCCGGCATCTATACCCGCGAGGATAACCTCATCGATCCGGAACTCCGGCAGTTTGTTGAGGATGCAAAAACCTCTGCGAAGACGTACGGGAGAGAGAAGGCCCTTGCCGAATTTAACAACCTGAACGGCTCGTTCATCCAGGGCGATCTTTACATCTTCGGCTATGATTACAACGGGACCACCCTCGCATGGCCCTACCGTCCCGACCAGATTGGCGTAAACCGGCTCGGGGTAACCGATCCCATGGGAGCACACCATGTCAAGACCATGATCGGGACAGCCCAGAGCGGCGGGGGGATGGTCAAATATTATTCGGTAAACCCGGCAACCAACACCACCCAGCTGAAGATCAGTTACGTTACGGATATTGACGGGACCTGGATGATTGGCGCCGGACGGTACGTGGAACCGGGTTCAGTCAGCCTCCGGAGGTAGCATTCACCCACCTCCCGGGAAATCTCCACATTGTACTGTTTTTCCTGAATTCTCTGTATCTGGGAGTGCCGGGAATGGGTCATACCCCCAGCACTCCGGCTGAGATGAGATCCCTCCGGAGTACTATTCCCCGGCAGTGCCCCGTCTGGCGATCTCCGGCACTATGGGTGTCCCCCGCCGCTATCCCGGTGCCAACGTGAAAATCCCCTATGCCGGCGTAAACCCGCTCCCGGGACTCCCGGTGCAGCGTCCCGTCCGGGCAGGTATGCAGCCCATGGCGGATGAAACCCCGCCAGCCACCTCTCCGAAGAGAATATCCCAACATTCTTTTTCCATGAAACCTATGGAGATACAATGAACCCGGCAAAGCCCCCCGACCCGGATATCCGTTTTTCGGTACGGACAAAGATCCTCGTTGTGTTCCTTGCACTCTCGATCTCGGCACTCCTTGTTGCCGGGTTCCTTGCCTTCACGCAGATGGAGGACGTCAGCAGCTTTGCCGTCAGCCGGAGCAACGACCTTGGCAACACGGCGAGTGCAGACAGTGCACAGGCGCTTGAGAAGAATGCGCAGGATTCCCTTCTGAAACTTGCCATGGACCAGGCCTATATCAGCAACGTCATCTTCGAACGGGTGGGTGGGGAGATCGGGATCATGGCATATTATGCCGGCGAGATCCAGGTCCATCCGGAGAAAGTCACCAGCCGGCACCATTATACCCAGGACGATAAACCGGCCGACCCGCTCATAACGTCTGTCCTCTTCTATTCGCCGGGCGTACGGGAGACGGTGACGGACGAGGAAGTCAACGCGGTCGGCATGATGGACCAGGTCTTCATCCCGGTGTATGCAAACGATCGCCGGATATCGGCCGTATACATGGGGACCGACAGCGGGATATCGAATATCTACCCGTGGACGAACCAGCTGAACGCCTCCTTCGATCCCCGGCTCCGGAGCTGGTTTTCTGATGCAAAGAAAAAAGGCAGCATCACCTGGTCGGAACCCTACGTGGACCTGCTCGGCCACGGCCTGATGGTTACCTGCTCCCGGCCGGTATATGATGCCCGGTCCGGCCGGACCTGGGTGGTTGGCGCTGACGTGACCATCGATACGATCAACCAGAACATTATCGGTACGCAGGTCGGGGACCGCGGGTATGCGATGCTCATTGACAATGCCGGCAATGTCATCACCCGACCGGGCCTCTCGGCCGGGGACCGCCGCTGGGACGAATCATTTGTCACGGAGAACCTGCTGAAAAGCAATAACAGCGGTCTTGTGGCGATTGCAAAAAAGATGGTTGTGGGAGAGACCGGGATTGCACGGGTGGCGTTCGATGACGGGGAACGGTTCATTGCCTATGCCCCGGTCGCGAGCGTGAACTGGAGCGTTGGTGTCGTAATGCCGGTTGACGACGTGATCGCACCGGCCCGGCTCTCAAAAGAGAATATCCAGGACCAGACGAAGGATACCGCAGAACACATGGCCAGCCAGCAGCAGGCCATGAAGACCCTCTTTACCGTCCTCTTCCTCATCCTTATTGTCGTTGTCATTGTCCTGACCGTCATCTTTTCCCGGTACCTCACCGAGCCTTTGACAAAACTCCAGAAGGGTGCTGAAGAGGTCGGGCACGGGAACCTCGATTACCGGGTGGACGTGAACACCCGCGATGAGTTCGGGAGCCTTGCCCGGGCTTTCAATACCATGGCTTCCGACTTGCGGGAGTATATCAGCACCCTGAAACGCACAACTGCAGAAAAAGAGCGGATGTTGAAGGAGCTCGAGATCGCCAAAGGTATCCAGCAGAGTTTCCTGCCCGATGCGGCCCCGGAGATTCCCGGTTTCGATCTCGAAGGCCGCAACATCCCGGCGCTGGAGGTGGGCGGCGACTTCTATGATTTCATTCCGCTCGATCTCGATCACTGGGGCCTTGTCATCGCAGATGTCTCCGGCAAGGGTGTCCCCGCGGCCCTGTTCATGGCCCTCTCGCGGACGCTTATCCGTGCAAGTGCGCACAGCGTCGACGACCCGGTCAGCTCAATCCTTGAGGCAAACGGGCATATCGTAGAGGACTCAAAGACAAGCATGTTCGTGACGCTCTTCTACGCGGTCCTCGATGCGAAGGCAAAAACCCTGACCTTTGTCAATGCCGGCCACAACCCCCCGCTCCATATGGGGGCGGCCGGTTCCGGCCAGGTCACGCTCCTCTCTGCCGAAGGGATCGCACTGGGCGTGCTGGATGAGATCACGCTCCAGTCCGTGAAGATCCAGCTCCAGCCCGGGGATCTCGTTGTCCTGTATACCGATGGCGTGACCGAGGCGGCTGATATTAAGGACGATATGTACGGCACCGAGCGGCTCACTGCGTGCGTTGAGATGAACCGGTCAAAGAGTTCCCGGGAGATCATTGAAGCGATTGTTGAGGATGTGACAGCGTTTGCCGGGTCCCGGCCCCAGTTCGATGATATCACTATCATGGTGCTGAAAGTCCTGTAACCTGCGGAGGTATTTTGTAATGGGGAAACCCTGTAGCGGGGTTCCCTGTAATTCACACTCCTGCCAGACTCCGACAGGCCATCAGAATGCTTCATCCGTTGAGGTTGACACAGGGGGATGTGGAAAATCCCCTGGTGCCGGAAGTCTTCAGACCTGCGACAGCAGAAGGACGGCGTCATTCTCCAGAATCCACAGGGCTCTTCGACAAGGAATGCCCCTCAGCCCCCGTCCCATAGCCTGCCCGGGCTTCAGATCGCCAGACTGAAAAGACCTAAGAGGCATATTTCAGAGCCTGATTTATGCGATAAACCTTCAAATGGAATCATTTTACACTCCGCCGGAAAAGAGGGACACAAAAAAATGCGAATGCAACACAAAAATTTTGCCGGCGGGGGCAATCGGTGGTTATAATGGCCCCCGTTGAGCACTTCCCCGGAAACCTCATTATTTCCGGATCGATAACAGATCTTCAGCCGCGTCATGCATGTATTTATGAGAATCACTGACGCCCTGGTTGTAAAATTCCGGCCCGATTTTTTCTATCATGAAATCCAGGATCAGGCCGGCAGCCAGGTCGCCCAGTTCTTCTTCCCGCTCTTTTGAAAAATAATTTTTTATCTCGGAGATTAAACCATCCCGTCTCTCTTTTGTTAGGGTAAGAAGATTTTCCTTTTTCATAAAAATTCACCTCAATGCGTGGGTATGAAAACCATATCAAGATGGTGAAAATGCAGGATCTGTCGATTCTCACGCAAAGGTATGCCCCAGGGAGTGTTCAAGGATCGCGCAGTTGCGTAGTATACCGGGAATCCAGATCAGCTGTCGGTTGTACTGAACCGTTCGAAGAAGCAACTGTCACCGACCGATTGCTTTTCTCCGGGTTTAAGGGCCAGGATATGACTGTCTGCATGGTCCTCGCAGACGTCCATAAAGCCACACCCGATCGACTGGAACCCGATGGCTTTTTTCCCGCACTGAGCACATGTTCGGTTTTCCACCATGATCCTGTTCTCATAGCACATGGTCGTACATACATCTTTCCGGTCCCGGGGTTCCGGCCGTGCGCCGGTACAGATGGGACAATAAAAAGCCGTAAATAGTTCCTGTTCGTAATCTGGCTGTTATCAGATATGGTTAAGTGAGCGGTTCCCGGCCAGGGTGCAGGGGAATGAGGAGGTAAGGAGCATGAAAACTGTTTTTGTAACACCGGAACTCTGTATCGGGTGCAGGCATTGCGAGGTCGCGTGTGCGATCGAGCACGCGAAGAGCAAAACATTGTTCGATGCAGTTTCCGAAGAGAAACGATCGCAGCCGCGGATTTACGTGGAAACGGGAATGCATTACCTGACCTTTCCCAACCGGTGCCGGCACTGTGATCCGGCGCCGTGCATGCAGGTCTGCCCGACCGAAGCGCTGGTGCGGGATGCGGACACCGGTTCTGTTCTCGTCCGGTATGAACGGTGCATCGGCTGTGCGGTATGTGCTATGGCATGCCCGTTCGGCATCATCCGGTTCAACGGCGTGCACCAGCTGGATACGGCCCGCGAGGTCAATGCGAAATGCGACAACTGCATCGAGCGGCAGCGGGCCGGGACAATTCCTGCCTGTGCCGAAGCATGCAAGACCGGTGCACTGGAGTTCGGGGATGCGGACGATCTCATCCGTTCAAGCAGGAAAGATTTCACCCTGCGGCTGATCACGGCCCAGGAGACCGGAGCCGAAGCGCCGAAAATGCCGGCAAACATCAAAGCCTTCCGGTCGATCATGGCACGGCTTGCTGAACTTACAGGAGAGAACTGAGGGGGAAAATAAAAATGTACGATACATCTGCAGGAAAGAAAATTGCTGAAGCGAGAGCGAGTGACAAGGCTGACCAGGAGATTATGGTAAAATCCATGGAGGACGGTATCGAGACCGTCTGGGACCGTTTCGCCGGCCAGCAGCCGCAGTGCGGATTCGGGAACCTCGGCGTCTGCTGCAACCGGTGTGCCATGGGGCCCTGCCGGACCGAGCCGTTCGGGAAGAAACCGACCCGGGGTGTCTGCGGTGCGGAAGCAGATCTCATCGTTGCCCGCAACCTGCTCGACGATCTTACCACCGGTGCTGCCGCCCATTCGGATCACGGGCGCGAGGTTGTCGAGGCCATGCTCGCGACCGCTGAAGGCCATGCCCAGGGATACCAGATCACCGATGAAGCCAAGCTGCACGCGGTCGCAACGGAGTACGGCGTAAAAACGGATGGCCGGAAAAAAGAAGAGATCGCCGGCGAGCTTGCCCGGGCACTGCTCGAAGAGTACGGGACGCTCAAAAACTGGATCCAGATGACCGAGCGTGCCCCGCAGAAGACCAAAGACGTATGGAAGAAGACGGGGATCATGCCCCGCGGCGTCGACCGCGAGATCGTGGAGGCAATGCACCGGATCCACATGGGGGTCGATTCCGATTACGCAAACATCCTCATCCATGCGATGCGAGTGGCTCTTTCTGACGGGTGGGGCGGCTCGATGATGGGTACCGACGCCTCCGATATCCTCTTTGGGACCCCGACGCCCAAAAAGGCGTGGATCAACCTTGCCACGATCAGCAAAGACAAGGTCAATATCGTCCTCCACGGGCACAACCCGATCCTTTCCGATATGATCGTCAAGGCAGCAGAAGACCCGGGCCTCCTGAAACGTGCAAAGGACGCCGGCGCAAAGGGGATCAACCTTGCCGGGATGTGCTGTACCGGCAACGAACTCTTAATGCGGCGTGGCATCCCCCTTGCCGGCAGTTTCTTCGACCAGGAACTGGTGATTGCAACCGGGGCAATCGAGGCCATGGTGATCGATTACCAGTGCATCTTCCCCGCGATAACCCAGACGGCCGGCTGTTACCACACAAAAGTCGTGACCACCAGCCGGAAGGCAAAGATCCCGGGCTCCATCTACAAGGAGTTCCGGCCGGAGAACGCCTTCGACACCGCAAAGGAGATCATCGGGCTTGCGATCGACAACTTCGCAAACCGGAACCCGGGCCGGGTCAGGATCCCCGAAAAACCGATGCAGCTGATGTCGGGCTTCTCGGAAGAAGCGATACGAAAGGCACTCGGCGGGACGTACAAGCCGCTGATCGATGCCATCGTTGCCGGGAAGATCAAAGGGGCGGTCGGTATTGTCGGCTGCAACAACCCGAAGATCAAACAGGACTACGGCCATGTCACGCTCGCAAAAGAGCTTATCAAGAGGGATATCCTCGTGGTCGAGACCGGTTGCGCCGCCATAGCCTGCGGAAAGGCGGGCCTGCTCGTGCCCGAAGCAGCAGACATGGCGGGACCCGGGCTCAAGTCAGTCTGCAACGCGCTCGGCATCCCGCCGGTGCTCCACATGGGCTCCTGCGTTGACTGCTCGCGTATCCTCGTGCTTGCCGCAAACATTGCAAAGGAACTCAATGTCGGCATCAGCGATCTTCCGCTGGGCGGGGCTGCACCCGAATGGTATTCGCAGAAAGCAATCTCGATCGGCACGTACTTCGTTGCCTCGGGCGTGTACACGGTCCTTGGTATCCCGCCCAAAATCTTCGGCAGCGCGAATGTAACCAACCTCCTCGCATCCCAGCTCACTGGCATCGTGAATGCCTCGTTTGCCGTCGAGCCCGACCCGCTGAAGGCCGCCGACCTGCTCGAGGCCGAGATCAACCGGAAGAGAAAAGCGCTCGGGATCTGATCAGGTACCATCGGAAAATCCATTTTTTGAGGATACCATGGACGAACCAACGCTCGACGCAATTATTGCCCGGTATGAAGCCCCGGCCGGCAGGGTTCTTGGAATTTTAGGTGAGATCCAGGATACGGAAGGGTATATTCCCCGGGAAACGCTCGCGATGCTTTCGGAAAAACTGGACGTGCGCCTCTCGCAGCTCTACAGCCTTACCACCTTCTACTCCTATTTCAGCCTGACACCGGTCGGAGACCATGTCATCACGGTCTGCATGGGGACGGCCTGCCACGTGAAAGGAGCCCCGGAGATCCTGAAAACCCTTGAAGAGATGCTGAAAATCACCAGCGATACTTCAGAGGACGGCAAGTTCTCGATCACCACGGAAGACAAAAAATTCACGCTGGAGATCGCCCGGTGCTTCGGCGCCTGCAGCATGGCGCCGGTCCTCCGGGTTGACGGGAACCTGTACGGGTATGCAACAAAGGAAGACCTCCCGGCGATCCTTGCAGAGTACGGGTGGGAACCATGACGATCGCATCGGCAGCTGACCTCGCGACTGCACGGACGGCCGGACTGCAGAAGATCCAGCCCGGAAAGCCACGGATTGCAGTCGGCCTTGCCACCTGCGGTATCGCGGTCGGCGGGAACAAAGTATACGAACGTCTCCGGGAGATCATTGAACGGGATGGTCTTGATATTGTCCTGACAAAAACGGGGTGCATCGGCTATTGTAAGGAAGAGCCGCTGGTCAACATAACAATTCCCGGAAAACCGCTCGTGATCCTGCACAAAGTCACTGATGCCGATGCAGAGGAGATCGTTAAAAAGGTCAGCACGGGAGAAGTTCCTGAAGGAAAGGCCCTGTGCCAGGTTGCGTCGTGGGACCATATCACGGGGTGCACCCTCGAGTACGGGAAAGGATTTACTAAAATCCCGCTTTATGAAAAGATCCCGTTCTTTGGGGGCCAGAAGAAAGTGATCCTCCGAAACGCCGGCCTGATCAACCCGGAAGATATCGGGGAGTACATCGCGGTCGGCGGTTACGCAGCCGCCATGAAAGCGCTGGCCGGGATGGATCAGGAGGCCATCATTAAGGAAGTGGAGAAGTCCGGGCTCCGGGGACGGGGCGGTGCGGGTTTTCCCACCGGCCTCAAGTGGCGGATCACCCGGGACGCGAAGGCCGACAGGAAATATATCATCTGCAATGCCGACGAGGGCGACCCCGGCGCATACATGAACCGGAACGAGATGGAGAGCGACCCCCACATGCTCATCGAGGGCATGATCATCGGGGCGTATGCGATGGGGGCTGCCGAAGGCCTCATCTATATCCGGGCAGAATACCCGCTTGCGATCAAACGGCTGAAACTCGCCATTGACCAGGCCCGGGATCACGGGCTTCTCGGCAACAATATCTTCGGTACGGGATTCTCGTTCGATATCGCGATCGCGACCGGCGCCGGCGCGTTCGTGTGCGGGGAATCGACCGCCCTTGTGGCATCCATCGAGGGAAGGACCGGCCGGCCCCATCCCCGCCCGCCGCGGCTGACCGACATCGGGGGCGGGCTCTGGGGGTATCCCACGGACCTCAACAATGTCGAGACCTGGTGCAATGTGCCGGTCATCATCGCAAACGGGAGCGGCTGGTACGCGAAGATCGGCTCAAAGGGCAACACCGGCACCAAGGTATTCTCGCTCGTGGGCAAGGTCGACCGGGTCGGCCTCGTGGAAGTGCCGCTCGGGACAACGCTCAGGACCATCGTGTCGGATATCGGCAATGGCGGGGCAAACAACAAAAAGGTGAAGGCTGTCCAGACCGGTGGTCCTTCGGGTGGCTGCATCCCGCTCCGGCTGTTCGATACCCCGGTGGATTTCGAGAACCTCAACAAGGCCGGCTCGATCATGGGCTCCGGGGGCATCGTGGTCATGGACGAGGACACGGACATGGTGGATATCGCCCGGTACTTCATCAACTTCGCTACCGGCGAGTCCTGCGGGAAATGCGTCCCCTGCCGGGAGGGGCTGAAGCACTCGCTCCTCCTCCTCAACCGGATCATGGCAAAGAAGGGGACGAAAAAAGATATCGAGACCCTTACCCTCCTTTCCGAAACCATCGTGGCAACATCCCTGTGCGGGCTAGGGCAGACTGCCCCCAACCCGGTGCTGACAACCCTTGCGTATTTCAAAGAAGAATACGATGCGCTGGTGAAACCATGACCCCCGATGAAATCAGCAGTGCAGGTGCACCGAAGAAACAGGTCGCCGTGATCATCAACGGGAAAAAATACCCGGCAGATGAAGGGGAAATCATGCTCGGGGTTGCACTCCGGAATACTATTGCAATTCCTCACCTCTGTTACGAACCGTCCCTTGACCCGTACGGTGCCTGCCGGCTCTGTATGGTCGACGTGGTAAAACGCGGGAAACGCGAGATGACCACGTCCTGCACAGTACAGGCTTCCGAGGGGCTGGAGATTGTCACCGATACCCCGGAGATCGTGAAACACCGCTCCATCCTCTTCGAGCTCTATCTTGCGGAGGCGCCGAAGTCGGAGATCATAAAGGCAATGGCGGCCCGGTACGGTGTGACAAAGACCCGGTTCCTGAAAAAGATCGACACTACGGATTCGCTCGGCAACAAGTGCGTCCTCTGCGGGCTCTGCGTGCGGGCCTGCAACGAGATCATGGGCGCTGGTGCTATCGGCTTTGTCAACCGTGGCCCGTACACGCTCGTTAATACGTCGTATTTCGAACCGACAAAGGACTGCTACGGGTGCGGTGCCTGCGTGAAGGTCTGCCCGACCAATGCCGTTGAGATGGAAGATGCCGGGGATACGCGGATTATGAAGTCATGGAGCGGGACAAAAGTGCCACTGGCGAAGTGCGACTGCTGCGGACAATACTATGCCCCACAAGGACTCGCGATTGCCACCATGGCACGGATCACCCCGTCCCTGAAAGAAGAGATCGCTGCACTCTGCCCGGCATGCCGGGGAAAGCGGATAGCCCGGGAGGAGATCCTCGCAGGGAGCGGCGGTGCGGGTCATCATGGCTGAAGTGCGGGCCGACCGGGAGAGGATGACCGGGGCTGCCCGGAAGATCCGGGAGAACACCCGCCCGGGTATCGAAGGGGGGTCCCGCATCGTCATCACCGGAAAAGGCGGGGTCGGCAAGACCACCATTACTGCCCTCCTTGCCCACATTTTTGCAGGGATGGGATTTACCACGCTTGCCGTGGATGAAGACCCGCAGATGAACCTGCCCTATGCCATCGGCATCCCGCGGGAAGAGAGCGACCGGATCGTCCCGCTCTCAAAAAATTTCGATTACGTGGAGGAGAAGACCGGTGCCCGTCCCGGCTCCGGGTGGGGGATGATGCTGAAACTGAACCCGGATGTTGAGGATGTGGTGGAGCGGTTCGGGGCAAAGGGCCCGGGCGGGGTGAACGTCCTTGTCATGGGCACGATCGAGCAGGCAGCCGGCGGCTGCCTCTGCCCGGAAAATACGCTCCTTGAGGCGGTTATCCGGTACATCAATCTCCGCGACGGAGAGGTGATCCTGATGGATACTCCGGCAGGGGTTGAGCATTTCGGCAGGACCATTGCACAGGGATTTGACAAGGCACTGCTGATCACGGATCCAACGTTCAACGCCGTGCAGGTTGTCAGGCACGCGGCATTGCTCGCAAAGGAGCTGGGCATCCGATCGGTTTACCTCGTGATCAACCGGGTACGCTCGGAGAGTGACATCCGCAAGGTACAGGAACTCATGGGAGATACCATGGATCTCTTTTCAGGACAGTTTTATCTCCCGTATGACGAGAGCCTGATCGCGTGCGAACCCGATGTCAGGCCGGCGCTGGCCGGATCATCGCCATTTATCAAAAGGCTCCGTGAACTCCAGGCCCGGCTGGAAAATACGGGCGTGAGCCCGGAGATAATGCATAAATGAGGGGATTTTTTAAAAATCACATTCTTGCAGGCTCCGTCTGCCGGTTGTAGTTCCCTTCGAGCGGTAAAATTTTGATTGTGTCCAAAGATCGGCTAAGATAATCCATGAAGGGATGATCTCATTGGTGACAACCCAAAAGGAGACCACCCCCAATGGAGATCATAGTTTCGTTACAAGTAAAAGTATGCAT
>JBAZHD010000088.1:0-14057 GCA_041652515.1 Methanoregula sp. | reverse complement strand
ATGGGACCATTCAATCGTTGAAACGTACTGCAAGAGGATACAGGAACACGGACAATTTCATTGCCATGATCTATCTCAGGTGCGGGAAGCTCGAATTCAATTTACCCACTTGAAATGACGAAGAGGCGATTAATTTCCCTGATTCCGATGATTTGCGTTCATCCAGTCCGCTTATCCGAAAAAAGACCGGCTATTTATTATAACACGGGTAAATAACGTTCTGTATGGACTTGCCCGGCCTGCGGACCTGGATTGTTTTTTACCTGATCTCCTTTGTTGTCCTGTTATGGGCAGCATTCCTGTCTGCGCAGGGGGTTATGCTCTGGATCAGCCTCCTTCTCGTTATCATCATTGTCGGATTAAATTTTTACACAGTATACCAGCAGATCAAACAACATGCATCGAGGGAAGAGATCCAGCGTAAACTTACAGAAGGATTTGAACGGGGATCTCAATTAGAGACAGATGACCGGCAATCCCATTAAAGTGTTCTCGGCTGCGGGGGCTTTTCCCGTTTCACAAACACCTTCTGGGCAGTATTCTTTGCAAGGAAGAGATCTTCGACTTGCCGGCCGAGATATTCGGTTTTTCCCATGATGTAAAACCCGTCAGAAACCAGCGCCGAATGGAACAGGAGAGAAAGACCATCTTTCTGTTTTTCCGTAAAGTAGATCGTCACATTCCTGCAGGTTATGAGATCCACATAACGGACAGGCGGCACACCGCTCATGAGATCGTGGGGCCGGAACCGGAGCAGTTCTTTGAGGTGCGGCTTTGCCTCATACAGGCCGTCAGGGCGCTTGGTGAAATGGCGCTGGACCTGCACCGTCGGAAGTTTCTGGATTGCTTTTTCCTCAAACACTCCGGCCTTTGCCTTTGCCAGAACTACCTCATCGATATCCGTTGCTGTAATGACACCGGATCGTTCCGGGTGATTGACCAGCGCATCATGGAGGAGGATAGCGAGAGTATAAGGTTCTTCGCCGGTTGAGGACCCTGCACACCAGATAGTGATGCGTTTCTTCTGCGCAAACAGGGCAGGCAGGATGACATTTTTTACTTCCTCCCAGACCTCTTTATCCCGGAAGAATTCCGTCACATTGATGGTCAGGGCATTGCGCAGGGGCTCATGCTCTGCCGGGTGGCTCTTGAGGTACTTAAGGTAATCAGCATACGTTGCTGAATTGGTTGAACGCATGCGGGACAGGAAGCGTCGCTTGATGTAATCTTCCTTGTAATTTGAACACTGGATCTTCAGCAGCTGTTCAACATGACGTTTTAAAAGGTTAAAATCGGCAGAATCATCCATGGCAGGTATTCCTGAAAGGTACTCTAATTCTTTTGTATATCATTAAACATTTTGTGGATATCCAGCCAGATGATCAGGGTTTTATGTTCACCATCCTTTGCATCCTGGCCCGATGTGATGATCCCCTTGATATATTTCGCTTCGTTTCCTGCGAGGCTTTCTGTCATACAATCGACCTGCGAGGCGGAAATTTCTGTCACGCTGCTGACGGTATCCACGATAACCCCGACATTATTGCCGCCGGCAACTTCGGACATCAGGACGATTATCTTCTGGTCTTTGGTGATCGGGCGTTCGGGAATTTTTAAGAATGAGGTCAGGTTGACAATGTTTACAATCTCACCACGGAGGTTGATAACACCCGTGATATAGACCGGTGCCCGGGGTATGACGGTTATCGGCATCATCTCCACGATCTCGCGGACAATATTGATGTCCAGCGCATAGTTCTCGGCACCGAGAGTAAATTCCAGTACCTCTCCGGAACCCCCTTTCATGCATTCTTCTGCATTCATACTGCTTTCTGCTGCCATGATATCTCCTCAAATCTTGTGTGGCCCTGTTGCCTCACGCTGACGGAATAACCCTTCCGGAACCAGGATTTCAAAACGCACGCCTTTACCGGGCTCGCCGGTCTCCCGCATTGAAAGACCGGTGATTGCCAGGACCTCCCGGGAGAAGAACAGCCCATAGCTGATCCGCCCCCGCCGGGTATGCTCAAAGATCAGATTCTTTTCTTCCCGGGGAATCCCGACACCGTCGTCTTCGTATACGAGCAGAAGATCTTTTCCCTGCTCCTTTGAGAGGAACCGGATGGTTGTTGCCTTCATTCCATGTTCCAGCGTGTTCTCGATCATATTTGAAAACACTCTTTCAATTAAATCGTCGCTGAAGATCTCGATATTTTTTATATCCACTGCGATCGTTACGTTCCCGAGGGGAATGGATGCCGCGGCTGCTGAGAACCGTTCGCCAATATCCTTCCACTTGGGTGGCCGGACGCCGATGTTCTGGTAATACCGGGTAAAATTGATCTGGTGCTGGATCTGTGCAATGGTTTTTTCCTGCTGCTCAACATAGTGGAGCAGTTTCTCGCTCAGCGGCTCCTCCTTGATAAGTTCAAGGGAAAGGCGCAGGTTTGTGATCCCGTTCAGGATATCGTGACGGGTGATACTGTTGAGGAGAATGATCTGCTGGGTTGCATGCCGGAGCGCATCTTCCACCCGTTTCCGTTCGTGGATATCGGCAATCACGCCATGGAATCCGCTCCCGCCGGGTTTATCGGTCAGGGTTTTTCCGGAAACCTGGACCCAGATAATGGATGAACGCAGGGTTATGAGCCGGAACTCGAACGGCCCGGCAACACCGCGACGGGCCAATTCAAGGCTTCTTTCAAATGAGACCGTATCTTCCGCGTAAATAAATTCCTGGATCCGTTTTCCCATCAGGTCCACAGGATCATACCCTACCAGATTTCGGATAGCGGGACTGACATAGGTAATCACGTCACGGTCATTGAGGGTGAAGATTACCTCCGTGATATTCTCCACCAGAGCCCGGTACTTGGCTTCAGACTCGACCAGAGCTTTCTCGATCTTACGATGCTCGGCAATCCTGCGCTGGAGTTCTGATTTTTCCGGTTGCCCTTCCTTTCCCTCTTCCCGGATCTGCTGCACAATAGTTGCATCTGATTCCAGCGTATGCGGGAGTTGTTCGAAGATCAGTCCAAGCCCACGCCCACCCTGTTCAAGAACAAGCGGGATCATCTTCAACCGGAATTTTTCCTTGCGGTCATTGATAGTGAAGATTGCAAAATGTATCTGCTCCTGGCCATCGCGGGCTTTGATGAGCAGATCCAATGTGGTCGGGTCAATAAAGGGCGCAAGGGAGGACTTGTCGATCTTTTCTCCAATCATACCCTCCCGGGTCAGGGACAGGAGAGTAAGCAGGGGATCATTGATCTGCTGGATCAGTAGTTCACTATTGAGTAAGACAATCCCGTCCTGCCACAGGTTCAGGAAATTTGACATAGGCGGCCGGGGTGAGAGGGTAAAGATCTTTGCCGGACCTAGGTTCCGCTTCTTGATCTGCCCGGATGCTATCAGGATGTTCAGGTACTTTGCCGCAGTAGTCCGGTTGATCGTGAGCTGCCGCGATACCTGCTCGATAGTCAGCCCGGCAGGGTTCTGGCCGAGCAGATCGGTAATCCGTGTAATTTCCTCTTCACGCACCATGTTACTACGACCTCAATATTTGATGGAATGTATTCATCGGAACCCCATTCCCACGTAGGTATTCATCATTATTGCTCAACAGTATTAAACATTGCTTTTGATGAGTGTTTGCCGAACGTTTAAATACGATGGCTGACGTAAATCTATGTTACCCTTGACTCTTTGATGAGCAGATATGATGACGAAATGGAAAAGGGGTTCATGCTCGCAAAAGAGAACGGAGGCCATGGGATGTATTATCATCCTGTACGAGGGATTGCCGGCGCCCTGTGCTCCGGTGCGAGTAAATGGATGTGTGGATGTGTATGAGTCTCATTGATGATATGAAAATTGGCAAGAAACTGATCGGCGGTTTCATGATAGTCCTGCTCATCATGGCTGTCATTGCTGTATACGGTTATACAAGCGCTCAGGATGCAGCAACCCGATCTAAAGATATGTACGACAACAACATGGTTGCCATCCAGAAGATGGGGACCGTAAGTGCGGATTTCCAGCAGATGCGTGCAGAGTTCTACCGGTATGCATATGTTCCATCAGGGCGTACTGCGGCAGCTGCGACAATCAGTGATCTGAAATCAAACATCAAAACAAATATTGATGATTTTCGTGACCTTGACCTGACTGCAGAAGACAAGAAGGCTCTTGACACGTTTGATACCAATTATGCCACGTTCATCGCGGAATATGACAAGGGAATCAGAGCCGCCGATGCGGGCGACCAGGCCACAGTTACTGCAGCGCTGACGGCGGGATCTCCGTTAATCGTTGGACGTACAAATGCAGTTGCAGCCTATCTGGAGATCATAAAAATCAACCAGGATGGCGCAGCCAGACTGAATGCCGAATCAAATGCAGCCGCAGCGGCAGCAGGACTGTACATGGCGATCTTGTCAATTGCCGGTATCCTGATCGGTATTGGCGTTGCTCTCTACATGGCTAAGAGCATAACCGGCCCGATTGACCAGGTTGCAACTAATCTCAAGGAACTCCAGAAAGGGCATCTCAGCGTGCGACTCAATCTCAACCGGAAGGATGAGATCGGGGACATGGCCAGGACCATGGACAAATATGCAGACGGTCTCCAGAAATGGGTCATCGGGACCATAAAGATGATCGCTGACGGGGACCTGAGCCGCGATCTTAAGCCTCAGGATGCAAAGGATGAGATTGTCCCGGCAATCAATACAACCACCCAGTCACTCCGTGCCCTGGTCTCTGAAGCCAATATGCTCTCGAAAGCTGCCGTAGCCGGCCAGCTTGCCACCCGGGGTAATGCGGACAAATTCAAAGGCGGTTACAGAGAAGTCATCCTTGGTGTCAATGAGACCCTCGATGCTGTCGTGGGTCCGGTCAACGAGGCTATGCGGGTATCCGGCGAATATGCTCAGGGCACATTTACTGCAAGGGTTGATGAGAAACTTGTCGTGAAAGGCGACTTTATCAAATTCAAGCAGGCACTGAACAACATAGGCATTGAGGTCTCGAAATCTCTGCTGGCCATCAACCAGCAGGTCGGCGACCTTGCTGCAAGTGCAGAAGAGGCAAATGCCAGTGTCGAAGAAGTCTCTGCCGGTTCTGCACAGGTTGCGAAGAATGCAAGCGGTGTTTCCGTGAATGCCGAGAAAGCAACGCAGGGTGTCGAGCAGGTACAGAAGGCCATGGAAGACCTCTCCCGCACAATCCAGGATGTAGCAACCAAGTCCGAGATGGTTGCAAAGCTCGTACAGGACACAACAAATTTCAGCAGGGATGGTATGGAGCTTGCCAAAAAGACCGAGCAGGGCATGCAGGGTATCACCAGATCCTCGGGCGACGTTAACCAGATCATTCTTGAGATCAAGGGACAGATGGACAAGATTTCCGAGATCGTCAACCTGATCACCGACCTTGCGAACCAGACGAACCTGCTTGCGCTCAACGCTGCAATTGAAGCAGCACGGGCTGGCGATGCGGGACGCGGGTTTGCGGTTGTCGCAACCGAAGTCAAGTCGCTCGCGGTCGAGTCCCGGACATCTGCAGAACGGATCTCGGAGATGATTGCCAGCCTCCAGAAACAGACCCTGGATGCAGTGGATGCAGTTTCATCATCAAATGCCGGCGTCAGGGAGGGCAGTGCAGCATTGCAGGAAACACTCTCCAGCTTCAACAATATCGTCACATCCATCGACAAGATCAGCCAGAACGTGAGCGACGTTGCCGCAGCTGCAGAAGAGCAGGCAGCATCGGTCGAGGAGATCACGGCCAGTGTCAATGAAGTGGGCGGCCTCATGCAGAGCACAACCAGGGAGGCCACTGACGCAGCAGCAGCCAGTGAGGAGTCCAGTGCGGCAATCGACCAGATCACGAAAGTTGTAGCGAATGTCAATACCATCGTGGACAAGGTGACAAAAGAAGTCTCGCGGTTCAAGTGCTGAAATGGAGTGGGATTACCGATGACAAAAACAGCAGGTGAAAAAGGGGAAAAGAATTCCCCCGCGGTTCCTGATCAGGGTCAGCCTGACAGGCAGGCAACCCAGAAGAAAGCAGAAAACCGGTCAGGAAAACTCCAGGTTGTCGAGTTCCTGCTGGGAAAAGAGCACTATGCCGTTGATCTCTTTGATGTGCGGGAAGTGGTGGAGTATACTTCAATCACCAAACTCCCCAACACAACCTCCTACATGAAGGGGATCATCGATCTCCGGGGCGAGATCACGACCATCATTGACCTCAAGGAGCGGCTTAACATTCTTGAAAAGTCTGATCTCCCCATCGAGAACAGCCGGATTATTGTACTTGACGAGAAGATCACGAAAGCCAAGACGGGAATCCTCGTTGATGATGTGCTCGCCGTTTCCACGTTCGAGCATGGAGACATTGACAAAACTTCGGCTTCCGGTGCAAAGGAGGATGCAGCTATCCTCGGCATCATCAAAAAGAAGATCAAGGAAAAAGAGCAGGAGAGAAACGAACTGATCATCTGGATCGATATCCGCCATCTTCTGGCGGGTATCGGCCAGGGATAATTCACAATGATACTATCACAATCCCTGCGTCTCGCGACCAGTCAAAAAAGAAAAAATCCAGGTGATAAAAAATGACAAACAGTATATTTGAACGATTCAACCGCATGAAGATCGGGACCAAGATCCTGATCATCTGCTTAGTCCTGATTATTGTCCCAACCCTCCTCCTTGGAAGTGTGGCATACATAACAGCCAGCAACGCCATCAACGACCAGCTCGACCTGACCCTGAATACTCAGGTGAACGATTATCGTTCAATGACCTCGAACTCCTATGATCTCTCCAAGACCAAGCTCGACGGGGATCTCAACCTGCTGCGAAACCGTTTCACAGCATACGGGACACCCTCGATCTATAATGGCAAGATTGCCTTTGGCAGCCATATTGTCAACGACAACTTCGATGTCGTAGACTCCATTGAGACGGATATGGGCAGCAAGGCAACGGTCTTCCAGAAGATAAATGGCAAGGCTATCCGTGTGTCTACCAACGTCATTGGAGCGGATGGCAAGCGGGCGGTCGGTACCGAGATTTCCAGCGCAGTCTACGATGCCGTGATAACCAGGGGGCAGACCTATTACGGGACTGCCGACGTTGTCGGTAAAAAATATGTCGTGGCGTATGAGCCGATCAAGAACTCCAGTGGAGAGATTATCGGCATCCTCTTTGTCGGAGTTCCCGAAGACAACGTGTACGGACCATTAAAGGCAGAGATCCTCGGGACCAAGATCGGGGAGAACGGGTATGTATACGTAATGAACAGCAACGGCCTGGTTCTCCTTCATCCTCAAGCCTCAGTACAGGGAACAACTCCGGATACTGACTTTGCAAAACAGATCGTAGCAGATAAGAAGTCAGTCACGGGTAGTACCAAGAAGATCAGCTATGTCTGGGAAGGAAAGAATGCAGTTGCGTATTACACCTACTTTGAACCCCTGGACTGGATCATCATCTCCCGGGTTGACCCGTCAGACTTCAGCGGACCTGTTGACAACCTGCGGAACATGATCGTCATCATCCTTGTCATCAGCATCGGTGTGGGCGCATTCATTGCCCTGCGTTTTGGCAACTCCATTGCCCGCAGGATGGGAGACCTTGTCGAACTTGGCCGGAAAGTTATGGTCGGCGATTTCGCTGGCGCGGCTCAGGAGATCGATAAGAATGAGCGGATGGTGAGCGGAGGTGACGAGATCGGAGAAGTCTCGGAAGCCTTCACTGGCGTGGTCAATAATATCCAGCTCTTCAGCGACGAGATCACGTCCATCAGCAATGCTGCAGTCCAGGGACGCCTGACTGCACGCGGGGAAGCCGGCAAATTCCAGGGCGGATATTCCACGATGATCCAGGGTGTCAACAACACCATCAACGCTGTTGTCGGGCACCTCGATGCAATCCCGGTCCCCGCATTCATCATCAACAAGGAATACACCATCCTCTATGCCAACAAGG
Source organism: Methanoregula sp. (assembly GCA_041652515.1). GTDB lineage: Archaea > Halobacteriota > Methanomicrobia > Methanomicrobiales > Methanospirillaceae > Methanoregula. Next base: position 6,060 of record JBAZHD010000088.1, on the reverse strand, counting down.
CATCGGCAACGATGGCCGGTGTAACCCCGAATGAGATGCTGGGGCAGAAATGTTACGACCACTTCAAGACACCGGACTGCAGGACTGCGAGATGTGCATCAGGACAGTGCATGATGTCCGGAAGGATCGCTTCATCTGAGACGCAGGCATCCCCCAAGGGCAGGCACTACGATATCGCATACTCCGGTGTACCGATACTGGATACCAACGGTAACTCCATCGGGGCCATGGAATTCTTCACCGACCTGACCGATATCCGCGAGGCAGGGAGGAAAGCACAGAAGAAGATCGAGGACGCACTCACATTCATCAATGGTGAGATGGGTAAGATCCAGAGCGGGACTGAAGAGGCAAATGCCAATGTCGAAGAGGTCTCGGCCGGTGCAGGACAGGTAGCCAAGAATGCAACTGCCGTAAGTGTCAATGTAGAGAAATCAGTAGAAGCCGTTATGCAGGTGCAAAAGGCAATGGAAGATCTCTCGCGTACCATCCAGGACGTGGCAACCCGTTCCGAAGCAACGGCAAAGATCGTCCATGACACCTCGGATTTCAGCCGCCAGGGAATGGAACTCGCTAAGAAGACCGAGAACGGTATGCAGGGCATCACCCGGTCCTCAAATGATGTGAACCAGATCATTCTTGAGATCAAGGGCCAGATGGACAAAATTTCCGAGATCGTCAACCTTATCACCGATCTTGCAAACCAGACCAACCTGCTTGCACTCAATGCAGCGATCGAAGCAGCACGGGCCGGCGATGCAGGGCGGGGATTTGCGGTCGTTGCAACCGAGGTCAAGTCGCTCGCCGTCGAGTCACGCTCATCCGCAGAGCGGATCTCAGGCATGATCGAGAACCTCCAGACACAGACCAACAGCGCTGTTGAAGCAGTATCCGCATCCAACGCTGGTGTGAAAGAGGGCAGCACAGCTCTCCAGAACACAATCGCAAGTTTCACCCGTATTGCTGAGTCTATCGAACAGATCCAGCGCAATGTCGGGGACGTCGCCTCTGCAACGGAAGAACAGGCAGCATCGGTAGAAGAGATCACGGCAAGTGTCAACGAAGTGAACGGGCTCATGCAGAATACTGCCAGGGAATCTACCGATTCCGCAGCTGCAAGCGAGGAGTCCTCTGCCGCCATCGAGCAGATCAGCAAGGTTATCGGAAATATGACCATCATTGTCGAAAGCGTCAAAAAACAGATCACTAATTTCAAGTAACGGTGCTGGTGCAATCGTGACAACAGAAAGTTCAGAAGCGAAAAACCCGGTCTCATCCCCTGCAGTACTGTCACCAGTCCATGCGGGCACGGGAACAAAGGTTTCAGGCAAGACATTCCAGGTGCTGGAGTTCCTCCTCGGAAAGGAACACTTCGCCATCGACCTGTTCGATGTCCGCGAAGTCGTGGAGTACACACCTATCACCCAACTGCCCAACACCGCTTCCTCCATGAAAGGAATCATCGATCTCCGGGGTGAGATCACCACCATTATCGATCTCAAAGATCGCCTGCATATACCGGCAGACCCCACCCAGAAGATGGAGGATGGCCGCTTCATCGTACTCGATGAGAAGCTGACCGGTGTAAAGACCGGCATTCTTGTGGATGATGTACTCGCAGTCTCTACCTTTGAACAGGGTGACGTGGACGCTGCATCCACTGCAGGTGCCGGTGACGATGATGCGATTCTTGGCATCATCAAGAAAAAAAGCAAAGATAAAGAGAACGAAATCAGCGAACTCATCATCTGGATCGACATCCGGCAGATCATGAGTGTCATGGAGAAGAAAACATTATAATTTACCACCGGTGGAAGTGATGGGATAATCGTCCCTGATCCCTCGTATAGTATTGTTCCTATCCGACATCTGACAAAAAACTAAAGACCAAACGCCACAATCAGCAAGCAGGTTCGATTCAATGCAAAGTATTGACAACACTCCTCTGGGAAAAAAGATCCTGGGATCCTATCTCCTCTTAACGGTAATTTTTGCAATCATAGCGATCTTTGGATACAGTAGTATGAGCACCGCAGGTACAGCGGGATCCGGTTATGCAACCATCCTTATCCTCTGCGGCGTGGGCATCATCACATCCATCGCTTTGGGCATCCTCATGACCGAGAGCATCTCCTCTCCCATCCGACAGGTCTCTGCCACCATCCGCGAGATCCACATGGGACATCTCGGTGAGAGGATCAATCTCAACCGCAAGGACGAGATCGGGCAGATGGCCGAAGAGATGGACAAGTTCTCAAATGACCTCCAGAAATATGTCTTCGGGACCATGAATATGATCGCGGACGGAGATTTAAGCCGCGATCTTAAAGTCCGCGACCCCCGTGATGAGATCGTCCCGGCAATGAAAAAGATGACCGACACGATGAGGGATCTTATTGCCGAATCGAACAAACTCTCCATTGCCGCTGTTGAAGGAAAACTCTCCGTCCGCGGGGATGCCACGAAATTCAAGGGTGGATACTGGGAGATAATCGCAGGTATCAACAAGACCTTTGATAACATGGTCATCCCCCTCAATGAAGGCATCCGGGTTTCCGGCGAATATGCTGCCGGTAATTTCACGGCCAGGTTTGATGAGAAAGTCAAGGTGCGGGGAGATTTCCGGATGTTCCGGGACTCCCTTAACCGTGTCGGGACCGATATCTCTGCTTCAATGCTTTCCATAAACCAGGAGGTGACCAACCTTGCGGCCAATACCGAGGAGGCGAACGCGAGCATCCAGGAAGTCTCCGCCGGTTCCAACCAGTGTGCAATAAATGCCACGACCGTCAGCCACAACACGGAGAAGACCAGCAAGGGCATGCAGCAGGTACAGCAGGCAATGGACGATCTCTCCACTGCAATTCAGGAAGTGGCGATGAAGTCCGAAGCCGTTGCCCACCTGGTCACAGACACAGAGAATTACAGTAAAAACGGCATGGACCTTGCCCAGAAGACCGAGAACGGTATGCAGGGAATAACCAAATCCTCAAATGATGTCAACCAGATCATCGGCGAGATCAAGGGACAGATGGACAAGATTTCCGAGATCGTGGACCTGATCACCGACCTCGCCAACCAGACCAATCTGCTTGCCCTGAACGCAGCAATTGAAGCCGCCCGGGCCGGGGATGCTGGACGTGGGTTTGCTGTCGTTGCAACCGAGGTCAAGTCACTCGCGGTCGAATCCCGCTCATCCGCAGAGAGGATCTCCGGCATGATCGAGAAACTCCAGGCACAGACCAACAATGCCGTTGAAGCAGTCCATGCGTCAAACCAGGGGGTTCGTGACGGCAGCATTGCACTCCAGGAGACCATAACCAGCTTCAATAAGATTGCCGGTTCGATTGAAAAGATCAGCAGGAATATTGGCGAAGTTGCGGCAGCAGCTGAAGAGCAGGCCGCATCGATTGAGGAAGTGGCAGCCAGTGTGAGCGAGGTCATGAACCTGATCGAGAACAGCGCAAAGGAAGCCCAGGATTCAGCAGCTGCTACCGAGGAGTCGAGCGCTGCCGTAGAACAGATCACCCGCGTTGTCGGGAACATCAACCAGATTGCAGAGAAAGTATCGCACGAAGTTGCAAAGTTCCGTTGCTGACAAAAAAACCCTTTTTCCCGGGGTGTTATCCCTTTTTTCCGGGTGATTACCCGATCATTTGCCGGTACGCACCCGGAGATGCCATAGTTTTATGTTCCCGGGGTCTGACATCTGAATAATGTCAGTTCCCAGCCACGTACTCGTGATCGTGTCCGGCATCCTATTCTGTTTCATTTTTTTTGCGGCATGCGTCTCAACAACGATCGGTAACGTTTCGTATTCCGGGGATGGCCTTACTCTCACGCTTTCCCATGATGGAGAGGCTTCCGCGGGGTTTGTCCAGGTGACGGTATATGAAATAAAAAATAATGAGCAGAAAGAGACTGACGTATTATTTGCACCGCTTGCCCTGAAGAAGGGTGAGAATACCGTATTCATTCCCGGTTCCCTGGAACCAGGGCAGTACAAACTCTATATCTATCTTATCCAGGACGGCGAGCGCAAAGCTGCGACCATCCGGGATCTTGTGGTGAACTAGATGGACACATTCAGAAAAGACTTACTCGACGCAGCCCGGGGCATTGTTCCTGCCGATACGATCTGTAAAAATGCGCAGATATTCAATCCGTTCACGTGTTCCTGGGAGACAGGTACGCTCGCAATAAAGGACGGTATCGTTCTTGGTATCGGGGATTATACCGGAAAAGTGGTCCATGATTTTAACGGAATGTACATTGTTCCCGGCCTGATCGACGCTCACGTGCATATCGAGAGCTCGCTCCTGACACCCCGTGAATACGCACGGCTCGTCGCACTCCACGGTACAACAACCGTGATTGCCGACCCGCATGAGATTGCCAACGTAGCCGGTACTGCAGGCATTGAGTTCATGCTTGCCGAACGGGAAGATGCAGCAATGGACATCCGGTACATGCTCCCATCCTGTGTCCCTGCAACACCCACTGAGGCTGGCGGAGCAACACTGGATGCTGCCGACCTCCGGCCGTTTATTAACCGGGAGGGTGTTATCGGACTCGCGGAGATGATGAACGTGCCCGGTGTCCTGAATGGCGATCCGGGTATAGGGGAAAAGCTCGCGCTCTCACCAATCCGCGACGGGCATGCCCCGATGCTTTCCGGAAAAGACCTGAACGCGTACGTCCTAGCCGGGCTCCAGAGCGATCATGAATGCACCACCCTTGTTGAAGCGCGGGAGAAACTGGAGCGGGGGATGTATATTTTCATCCGGGAGGGATCGACCGAGCGCAATATCGCAGCCCTTATTCCCCTTGTCAGCCCGGCAACCGTCTCCCGCTGCTGTTTTGCAACCGATGACTGCCATGCTGACCTTCTGATGGAGAACGGGCATATCGACCGCTGTATCCGGAAAGCCATTGAATGCGGCCTTTCCCCGGAACTTGCTCTCCGGATGGCGACACTCTCGCCGGCAGAGCGCTTCGGCCTCACCGACAGGGGTGCGCTTGTGCCGGGCCGGCGGGCAGATTTCTGTGTCATCGATGACCCGCGTCGGTTCCAGGTAAAAAAAGTATTCCGTGGCGGCGTGGAAGTCACCGCAACAAAACCTGCAGGAACCGCAGTCCCTCCGGAGTCATTCCATTGCACAACCCCCTCTGCCCAGTCCATCCGCATCACCGGTTCCGGCACGGCCCGGGTAATCGGTCTTGTCCCCCACCAGATCATTACGGAATCGCTGGAATACGCGGTTGATGCGCCGGATATCCCGGACCTTGGGAGGGATATCCTGAAAATTGTGGTGGTGAACCGGTACCGGCCGGGCCCCTGTGGTGTCGGGCTTGTCCACGGCTTCGGTTTTTCCGGCGGCGCAATTGCAACCAGCGTCTCCCATGATACCCATAATATTATCGCGGTCGGAACAAGCGATCCTGAAATTCTCTGGGCAATCGATGAAGTGATAAAAGCCAGGGGCGCGATGGTCGCGGTCAGGGGCAATACCCGGACAATCCTCCCACTTGACTGTGCCGGCCTGATGTCGACCCTGCCCTACCGGCAGGTAGCAGCCCGGCTCGCTGACCTGCACACGACAACGGCGCTGATGGGAGGGATCGAAGATCCGTTCATGTACCTCTCGTTTCTCGCCCTCACGGTCATCCCCACCCTGCGTATCACGGACCGCGGGCTGTTTGACGGTGTGGCATTCCGGGACGTGCCGCTGTTTATTGAATAAGCAATCATTTTTCTGCAATGGGGAAACAAGCATGAACCGATCCGGTTAACACCCGGACCATGAAAATCGGTAAATGATTATTTCAACCGTCTTAATACGCCGCGGGGGCGCCCCGTCGGGGGCGGCGGATTTTATTATTTTTGGGGGTATGGGGATCTCAACCCCCATCAGTAATTCAAGAAGAGGCCCATTTTTATGGGAAACGGACATGATGCCGTAAGCCACAAGCACACAAGATGAAAATTGAATAGTCCGGGCCCTGATGTAAGAACGTGGGCAGGCAAGGCTGCAGTGATTTCGGGACATAGATCCCGTC
>JBAZHD010000087.1:0-14258 GCA_041652515.1 Methanoregula sp. | reverse complement strand
GGCCTGTTTCCCTCAGCCTCCTGGTTTGAGCGGGAATGCCAGGACGGGTTTGGTATCGCGTTCGAAGGGACGTTCGATACCCGGCGCCTGTTCCTGCACGAGATCTATCCTGACGGGTTCCATCCGCTGCAAAAGGCTTTCCGGAACCAGCCGGTACAGGTAAAAAGCGAGGTCAGTCCCGATCGCGAGTACTCGTTCCGGCTCGTGGACGGGGAAGGCGTGTACCAGGTTCCGGTCGGGCCTGTCCATGCCGGCGTCATCGAACCCGGGCATTTCCGGTTCAGCGTTATCGGCGAGACGATCTTCAACCTCGAGGTCCGGATGTTCTACAAGCACCGGGGGATTGAAAAGCTTGCAGAAGGAAGGCTCCCCGCCGACTGCCTGCGCATTGCCGAAGCGGTGAGCGGTGACGAGTCCGTGGCAAATGCGACTGCATTCTGCATGGCTGTTGAGAAGATCTCTCAGATACCTGTACCTGACCGTGCATGGTACCTGCGTACCATTCTTCTGGAGATGGAGCGGATTGTTTCCCACCTGAACGACCAGGCCGGCATGCTGGTCGATGTCGCGTTCCCCCTTGGTGCAAACCAGTTCTCCGTGTTGCGGGAGGAATGCGTCCGGATAAACGCTCATGTAACCGGCTCCCGGTTTATGAGAGACAGGATCCGCATTGGCGGAGTCTCGCAGGACATCAGCAAAAATACACTTTCCGCGCTCGTCGTTTTCTTAAGCCAATTCAGGAAACGATACCAGGTCGGCCTTAAGATCGTGCTCTCGACAACCTCTGTGATCGACCGGTTCGCTACCACCGGCGTCATAAAAAAATCCCTGCTCCGCCCGCTGAATATCACCGGGCCGGTTGCCCGGGCTTCCGGCGGGAATGTGGATGTGCGGGTGAACCACCCGTATGGTCTCTATGACCGGTATACCCCTCCGGTAAAACCCCTCCGTGACGGGGATGTCCTCACCCGGTTCACCATCAAGGCGGCGGAAGTCATGGACTCGCTCGACCTTATCGAACGACTGGTTGCGGATATACCTGACGGGGAGGTTTGCAGCAGCGCACCGGTGAAGGACGGGTATGCCCTTGCAATGGTGGAATCTGCCCGCGGCCAGGACCTCTGCTGGGTGTGGATCAATAACGGCAGGATTGACCGTTACAAGGTCAGGACAGCATCGTTCTGCAACTGGCTGGCGATCGAACATGCAGTGCAGGGAAATATCATCGCGGACTTTCCGGTGATCAACAAGAGTATGAACCTGTCCTATGCGGGGACGGACTTGTGAGGCGAACGATAATGGTGAACGCGATTACCTGTTTATTCAGAAAAAAAGTGACCACCGGTTCACCGGTACCGGATGATGAGATTGAAAAGATCGGACAGGAGCTGAAGTGCGAGGTCGACAGGGTATTTGGTCACAGCCTTGCTATCCGTGAACTCGACACCGGCAGTGACAATGCTGCTGAGATTGAGATCAATAACCTGACAAACCCGTTTTATGATGTGGAACGGTTCGGGATCTCGTTTGTTGCATCTCCCCGGCACGCGGATGTGCTCATGGTCACCGGGGCAATAACCCATAACATGGCAATCGCTGCACAGAAGACGTATGAGGCGATGCCTTCGCCGAAATACGTCATCGCAGTCGGTGACGATGCCTGTACGGGCGGTATCTTTGCCGGGACGTATGGCGTGATGGGAGGTGCAGACAAGCTCTTTGTGGTGGATTTGAAGATCCCGGGCAATCCTCCATCGCCACAGGAGATCCTTGCCGGCCTGCTTGCCCTGATGAAAAAGGCGGACGGGAAATGACACGATACCACGGCCTGACCCCCCCGGCACCTGCCTTACGGACAATTTTATACCCGGAAGAGTAAACCGGTTACCTGTATGAAACCGGTGCGGATGTGGGGCCACGGGCCGTATTCTGTTGCAGTGATTCACGGGGGCCCGGGCGCACCCGGTGAAATGGCACCGGTTGCCCGGGAACTCTCTATGGTTACGGGGATCCTTGAGCCGTTCCAGACGGAAATGACGCTTGACCTGCAGGTGCAGGAGCTTAAGTTGGTTCTGGAGATGGAAGCCAGGGTACCGGTTACCCTGGTCGGTTTCTCATGGGGTGCATTTCTTTCGTGGATGACTGCCGCACGGTACCCGTATCTTGTGCGTAAACTGATCCTGGTTTCCAGTGCCCCGTTTGAGGAGTCCTATGCCGGTGCCATCACCCGGACACGGCTCGATCGGCTGGAACCTGCTGAACGTGCGGAGGCCATGGACCTGATACAAAAGATTGATGATCCTGCCGGTGAGAAAAAAGACCAGATCCTTGCCCGGCTGGGGAAACTCCTCTCTCATGCGGATGCTTATGATCCGGTACCCTCTGAAGAGGAAGCTTTCAGCGTTCAGTATGACGTGTTCCGCGGTGTCTGGGACGAAGCCTGCGAACTGCGCAGGAAAGGTGTCCTCCTCCAGATGGCGCATGCAATCAGGTGCCCGGTTGTTGCGATCCACGGCGATCATGACCCTCACCCGGCAGAAGGTGTGAACGAACCGCTGTCCCGTGAATGCCCGGATTTCCGGTTCATCCTTTTAGAAAAATGCGGACACCGTCCCTGGATTGAACGAAACGCATCGGAGGCATTTTACGAAGCCCTGATCCGGGAGATTAAGGAAGAAAAAGCAGTTGATCTCGTCTAAATTCCGGTGCTTAACTATTTTGTCGGAATGGACCATTATTCCCTGAGTTCTTTTTCAACCCGCTCTTCCATCTGTTTTCCGTGCGACCCGTTCCAGTAGAGCTTCTGGCAGTGCTGGCACCAGAAAAACGTCTGGTTCCGCCAGTCTTTCGGGGCATATTCGGTATTCTCGATCTCGCAGGTATTTGCTTCCCGGAGCGGGGTGTTGCAGAGCGAGCACCTGCTCATGGTAAGCCTCCGCTTCACAACATGGAGGTCGATCAGCTGCTGTACCTGCTCCATGACGTCATCTGACTGGACGAGGATGGTATATCCGCTCCCGCGCCGGGCAAGTTCCGCGTCCTTCGTGAGCAGCAGCCGGTATTCCTGCAGTGCAATCCGGAGGAGTTCGGTGTCCTCTTTCCTGTTCCCTTCCTGCATGCTGTTCGCGCTTGTCGTGTCATACCCCATAAACCGGAGGTAACGGGTGAGAGTACCGAGCATGCGGTCGGATAAGAATTTCTGTTCGGGAAGTGATTCAGGTGACATGGCGGACGACCTCTATTTTTTCGCCGCAGTTTTTGCACTGCCGGTCATCAAGTCCCACAAACCGGCTGGAGAACCCGAACCGTTCGATAAGGATTGCACCACAGGCCGGGCAGTACGTGTTCTCGTACTGGTGGTTGTACACGTTTCCCGTATACGGGTATTTCAGGCCGAGCTCTTTTGCTCTCCGGTAAATCTTTTCCAGGGTTGCAACGGGTGTCGCCCCCCGGTCCATCATCTTGTAATCCGGATGGAAGGCCGAGAAGTGCATAGGTGTTGCCGGGCCGAGATGCTCGATCACCCAGCGGATGAGCGCGGATATTTCTTCCATGTCGTCATTCAGGCCAGGGATGACCAGCGTGACCGTTTCGATATGCATCCCCAGCTCGCGGGCAAGCACTGCAGAGTCCAGTACCGGCTGCAGGTGTGCACCGCAGACCTTTTTATAAAACGCATCGGAGAATGACTTGATATCCACCCGGTACGCCCCGAGCATGGGAGAGAGTTCACGGAGCGCTTCTTCCGTGATGTACCCATTTGTTACGTAAACAGTACCGAGCCCCTTCGACCGTGCGGGTGTCCCCATGTCAAGCGTATATTCATGCCAGATCGTGGGCTCGTTGTAGGTCCACGAGATACTCGCGCACCCCGCCGCAATCGCCCGGCGTACACCTTCCTGCGGCGGGAGGTCCTGTAACCGCGATTCTTCAAGGGTTGCCCGGGAGATATGCCAGTTCTGGCAGTGCCCGCAGTGGAAGTTGCACCCGACTCCCCCCAGTGAATAGGACCGTGTGCCGGGGAGGTAATGGAACAGGGGTTTCTTCTCGATTGGATCGATAGCCTCTGCACTGATCTTCCCGTATGTCTCCGCAAAAAGGGTGCCCTGTTCATTCTTCCGGACCCCACAGGTCCCCTGCAGCCCCGGTTTTATCGTGCACCGGTGGTTGCAGAGCGAGCAGGTCACCGTACCGTCTTCGTTCTTCCTGTACTGGCGTGCTTCGTGCATGGCAGGACTCTTTAGACACCAACTGATTATTTCCGGTCCTTATCGTTTTTTTCATTCTTTTTGTGAATCACCGGATCATCGATCTCAAGGACGAACGACCCGCGGTACCCACAGTCCTTGCAGAGGTACACCTGGCCGATGTATCCCCCTGCGACAGCATAGATCTCCTGGCTTTTGCAGGCCGGGCAGTAAAACATGGTAAACAACTCTATGTGTATCCGGTACAAAAACTAGTGCAATGAAGAAGGTTGTCATCTCGCTTGGCGGTTCTATCCTTATCCCGACTCTTGAGGACCATACGATAAAGGAATACGTGCCGGTCTTAAAGAAGATCGCAAAACTGCACCGGCTCTTCATTGTTGTCGGCGGCGGTGGCGAAGCCCGGCGATATATCAGTGTTATGCGCTATCTTGGCGTTGATGAAGGTACATCGGATGAGATAGGCATCCTGATAACCCGGCTGAATGCCACGATGCTCATCGCTGCCCTTGGCGATGACGCTTACCCGAAAGTGGCAGAGTCCCATGCTGAGGCAAAGAAATTCGCAGAAACAGGGAAGATCGTCGTGATGGGCGGTATCACTCCCGGCCAGACAACCGATGCTGTGGCGGCGGTGCTTGCCGAACGGGTCGGGGCGTCGGTCTTCATCAACGCGACTTCAGTCGACGGGATCTATTCAGCTGATCCGCGCAAAGATCCGAAAGCCACCCGGTTCGATTCGATGACCCCGAAGAAACTGCTGGAGATCGTTGGGGGGACCGGGCTCGGTGCCGGTTCCAACAATGTGCTCGATATTGTTGCCGCCCGGGTTGTTGAACGGAGCAATATCCCCCTGGTCGTGCTCGACGGGCGGGATCCGAAAAACGTTTCCAATGCGATTCTCGAGGGAAAATACCGGGGCACGGTCGTATCGAACTCTGATAAGAGCCCGCTGCCGGTGTAAGGTTTGAGTGGCCGGGTCTCAACTCTCTTGTTAATTATGGGGGCTGATGCCCCCATCCCCCCGATTATGATGAACAGCCGCCGCCCCGAAGGGCGCCCCGCGGCGGCTTCAAAAATCGTATTTCCTGAAATGAAATGTCTGATGCACTCTCACATCTCTGTCCAGGGGAGTATTCCCGGAAACCGAACTTGCCCCGCCGTGCCGTACCGAGGCCCTGATGTGGGGAGCCCTCCCAATATCCAGTACTTACAAGATTTTCATGGTTCGGGTGTGAACCCGATCGGTTCATGTGCGTTTCTCCAGAAGAGCATTTATTTGAAAAAAAATGGTTCATCCGAATCAAGAAACCGCAACCATCTCACTCATCACTATCCGCTGCCGGCCCGTCCTTGTCCTCTTCGTATGTGAAAACATCGTCAATACCCACTGCAAATATCCGGGCAATCCGAAACCCCAGCTTGAGGGACGGGCAGTATTTGTCCTTTTCTATGGAGATGATCGTGTTCCGTGTAACGCCGACAAGCTCTGCGAGTTGTTCCTGCGTCATATCGCGCTCGGCGCGGAGAACCTTGATCCTGTTTTTCATGAGAGCCTGCTATTAGTATTTCCTGTTGTAATAAAAATAAAATGCTCCGAATGTCGCAAGCAGAACGGCAAGCCCGCAGCCGATTACGGTTCCTGCAAGGCCCCGGTTTTCGTTCTCCCGGAACCCTTCGCGTACATAGGTGCAGTACGTTATCGCTTCGGTATCGTTCATGGCATTCAGGTTTTTAATTGTGGTTGACCGGACGAGGTTCTCCGGGCCGGGTATACCCCCCGCTTTATACTCAGCAATGGTCATAGACTGCGTCCCGTCTTCATTGATGATCATTTTTCCGGTTATCACTGGTGTCAGCGGGACGCTCACTACATAGGAGTACAGGATGATCGCGGCAATTGCCCCCCCGATGGTGATGACTTCAAGCGTGCGGAGTGCGGCTTTTGAGCGGATCCGGTTCTCACGTTCATCACCAATAACTTCACTGACCTGTGCCCGACAGGCATAGACGACAATAATCCCGAGCAGTATGGCAATGACAGGGACAAGGAAATTCCCGGCCGCCATCGACCAGCCGACCATCGCGGCGACCATGCATGCGACCAGGAAAGAACAGATAAGATAGGTAATGCGTTTCATGGCGATCAACCCGAAAGGGTAAATTTTTTCGAACAGTACCGGTCACCGTAGATAGTATGGTAGGTACGGGGGTCGACACGGTCATTACTGATATTGATGAGGTATTTCTCCGGCGGGAACATCGCAAGGTCCATGTCGACCGACCAGGTGTTTGTAGTGCCGGTCCCGCGGGTAACCGTCGCCGTTCCTACTGCACCTGACATGGATCCGCTTGACATGCCTTCCTTGTTTACATAAACCTCGAATTCTGCAGGCAGGACGCTGAAGCGCAGTTCCGTCCCTGGCTGGAGGCTGGTCGTCCCCGTGATTGTGTAATTCCTGCGGGACAGCACGTCCGAAAACGTATCGATCATGATGGACTGGCAGGGGCCGGTATTCGGATCTGCCGGTGTGAGACGATCACTTTCTGCTTCCAGTATCGTGAAGAATGCAGTCCCGAACGTCCCATCCTTCCCGATATCTCCTGTACTAACCGGATTCTCCGTAATTATTACCTCATAAGCAGCAGGGATGGCCTCCGTACTGTCGAAAGCAAACGACCACCGGCTGACGCCGTTTTCTCCTGGTACTACGGTTATCAGCCCCGATCGGTTAAACTCCCCTTTCAGGTCCTGCTGACCGGTCTTCGGGTTCACCGTGAAAACCGTTTTACTGGACTGCTGGTTGATGAGGTAGAGCAGCTGGGTTTTCTCCGGCAGGTTGGTTGTCCCGGAAATAAGGATCTTCTCCCCCCGGGATATCGTGCCGGGCCGGTCGATATGGATAAACCTGAGCGTGTGGTTCACCAGCACAGGTGTAAGTCTTGTCGTATCTGGTGTGATATTGGTCAGCCTGATCCGTGATGTGGCGAGAAGGCTGCTCCGTACATGGGTCGTAACATTGGTCTCATCGATCCAGTATGCATTTACCAGATATTCCCCGGGGGGAATGGTAGTCGTATCCAGTGCTCCCGACCACGTGTTCACCATTCCCCCGCCCCGTACAACAAAAGCATCCGTCCCGCCAGCCCGTGTTTTTTCCCCGGAAGCGGGGGAGGACGCAAGGATATCCAGTGACAGTCTCGTACCGGCCGGGTAATTTGTTGTCCCGGTGATTACCACGAGATCGCTGGCATAGTGATCCGGGATGGGATCAATAGCAGCAGAGGGAAAGATGGTGAAAGAGCCGGTTGCGAGGATAACGATGAACATGATGATGAGTATTGCGGCAGCAGCAATACCGGCATACATGAGATATCTCTTTTTCATGGGAACCCTGTGTAATGTATTTTGTGCATCTGGTAAAAAATATTTATCATTTCCCCGGAACCCCTTGCTGTTTATCGCGCGATAATAATGAATAGTGCCGATCCAGTTACTCCAACAGGCCCGGAACTGCTGTCGGCTTTCTCATCCTCCAGATCGGAGACAGATACGATGTGTTCCGCCGGGAGGAGATTTTCCGTTTCAATTGTTACGGAATACCGGTTGCCGTTGGTAGAACCTCCGGCAACCTTTGTTGTGGCACTCTTCTCAGTGTTCCGGTAATCCCCGGCGATTTTTCCGTTGTCCGTGGTTACCGGGACAACCTGAACGATAAGGTCCGTACCAACAGGCAGGCTGGTCCTGCCGCTTACCACAAGGGGGTCACCTGCTATTATATCAGGAATGCCATCGATAAGAATCCCGTTTGGGGCGGCCCGTTCTGAAGGATCGGACATCCTGGTTGTAACCGCAGCAACGGAAGGGTAGGTGGCCGTTGCCTGCGGGAGAGTCTTCAGCGGCGATGGCGCTGTCGTTATCCTTGTTGTAATTGTGACGCCGGCAGCCGGAAGTCCGCCCGGTTTTTCTCCGACAGACATCTGGTCATGCTGGTTTTGCGGGGAATCCGTGCAACCGGCAACTGCAAGGAACACAATGGTCATGATCAGGGTGACGCAGAGGTGTATAAAATCTGGTTTCATATTTGTTTTCATGGTATCCCATAACGCTGGTTAATCTGTTTTCTGCAAGAGTGAGGGTTTTTTGGGTTTATCTGCCGTCTATTTCAGGGTCAGGTAGGTGTATCCTGCCAGTGTCCCGGTCGTTGGATCCACGGTCATCGGGTCTCCTTTCAGGCTGACAACAAGGGCTACGTACTTCCCTGCCACGAGATCTTTTGTGTCCTTCGGCTCAACCGTAAGTGCGACATGGTTTGATGTCCCATCGCCTTTTGTCACCTGGTTATTTGCCATGATGCCGATCCGGGAGCTCATGTCGATACTGGTAGGGGGGGTTCCTGTATCCTGCCTGACTTGCCAGAACAGGTCTGTAGCGGCAGGAAGGCTGGTTGTGCCCGTGATGAGTACGGAGTCCCCAACATTTTTTTCACCCACGGGGTTAAACGTGATAACCGCACCGGGAAGGGCCGGGTCCAGGGCAGGTTGTGTCGGTGTACTCGTCGTCCTTATAACTGCAATCGATTTTACGGCGGAATTTTCACTTTGCTTTTCACCAGGAGCGGTCATCTGGCCCTGGTGTTCGTTTGCGGATTCCGTACAACCGGCAACTGCAAGAGCTGCGATGGTAATGATTATGGCAAGACAGAGAATGACCCTGCCTGCTCTCTGATGGTTTTTCATGATTTCACCTTACCTGATGATCTGTGATGCTTTCCTTCCAAAGGGTTGATAGTATCTTAAGGATCCTGTCCGGATAATGACAACCCGGGACTTTTCCGGTGTTCCAGTCCCTGTCCTCTGCCGGGATCTTGTCTGTTTTCCACCCTGTCTGGAAAAAAATGAGATGTGCCTTCCCGTGGTGTGCATAACTACCTATTTCAGGGTAAAGAATGCGGTCCCGTACAGGTCACCAATCTCAAATGAAAATGGCGGACCCTGCGACTGATCTCTTTTCGGTTTACCCACAATGACTGCATACTTCTGAGGCACCATGGTGCTCATATCAGCGGCCAGCGATATCCGGTTCTCCGTGCCATCGCTTTTCGTAACAACGCTGTTTCCCCCGATACTCATCTGCGAGTTCCCGTCAAGGCCGGTCGGGGGTATTCCCGTATCCGGCATGACCTGCCAGAGCACCTCAGTGCCAACGGGCAGGCTCGTTGTGGCAGTAATGAGGAACTGGTCCCCGGCATTCCTGTCGCCAATCGGATTAATGTGGATGTAATCCCCTTTGGAGTTTGTCACCTGCACAAGGGTTTCTGTTGCTAGGAATGTGCCGTTCAGGATGAATGTGGTTGTCATGTTGACTGTCCCCGGCCGGTAATTTCCTTTTCCCGGGTCGCCAATCATATTGCTGACGTTGATTGTCTTCGTGCCGGGTTTCATGATGGAGGTATCGACCGGCACGGAATAACGGTTCACTCCTCCCTTTCCTTCAATTACAACAGTATTCTGGCCGCTGCTGCCTGCCTGTACTATCATTGTCGTTCCTGCCGGAAGGTTCGTTGAACCGCTGACGATCAGGAGATCCCCGCATGTTTTTTCGGCAATAGGATCAATTTCAATGTACTGTCCCGTGATACCGGCCTGGCTTGTGCTGGCGGTGCCTGCGATAATGTTAAACACTTCTGTCCCGGTTATGGTTCCCGGTATGGAATTAATACCGGCTGCATTGCCTTTCACATCGGAGACGGTCACGATATGATCCGCGAGAGGAAGTGTAACGGTCTCAATGGATGCCGAGAACCGGTTGTTAACCCCGGAGCCTTTGACCACTTTTGTCATGACCACACTCTCCGGGTGCAGGTAATCGCCGGTGATTTTCCCCTGTTGCATGGAACCCGGGACAACTCGTATGAGGAGATCCGTGCCGACAGACAGGTTGGTCTTACCCGTCACTTCAAGCAGCACTCCCTGAGGTGTATCGAGGATAGGGTCGATGAGGATGCCGCCAGCTACAGCACGGTCCGGACTCTGGGATGTCCCCGCTGTCCCCGTAGCCGGGCGGACGGTAAAGGTGGTCGTACCGAATGGACTGCCTGTGGAGAAATCACCTTTCCTTACGTCTCCGGTGAATACCGATGCATTCACGAGGTATTCCATTGGCGCGAATACGGATGTATCGACATCCATGGACCAGGTATTGGCTTCTCCGGTCCCGGACATGACGTCCACGGTACCTACCGCGCCACTGAACTCTCCGGTATCACTTGTATGTGTCTCGAAAGAGGTCGCGTAGACCTGAATCATGAGTTCCGTTCCTGCCGGGAGGTTTGTCGTTCCGGCAATGGTAACCTGGTCGCCAGCATTCTTATCGCTCAACGGGTCAACGGAGATGAACGGTTTTGCGCCCGGAAATTCCGTGACCAGGCCGACGCCGATGACGGCGGCAACAAAGATGGCAGCAATGACGCTGCTGTGGATGAGGGTCTTGGTTTTCATATGACCACATGCACAGTTTACTTTGCATTGTGTATAAACTTTTTGGCACATTGCACAGAATTTTTTGCTAAAACCGGCCACGTGCATCACGTCCGTGCTAATAACCGGAACGAACCTGTTATCGATACCATCGTGGTCCTGATGGTTGATCCTGCGGGAATCCCGGTATGTGCAGGGACATAACCGCGTGTGCCACCCGGGTGACACCACCATCACCTATTTTTAGCATCCCGGCGCAACTATGATGGCACGGGGTAGTAGGGTAGCCTGGTCCATCCTAGAGCGTTTGGGACGCTTTGACGGCGGTTCGAATCCGCCCTACCCCATCGGACCATGAATAAACAGGATGCAAACCGAATCTATTCTGCTCTTCTGAAACGGTATCCTGATGCCCGCGAGGCGCCGGAAGCGGTCTGCCGCGGCACGCCATTCGTGGTGCTTGTCCTGACGATCCTCTCTGCCCAGACAACCGATAAGGCTGTCCTGAAGGTGAAGAAACCGCTCTTCTCGAGATACCCGGGTCCTGAAAAACTGGCGAAAGCAAAACAGGCGGATGTGGAGACGATCATCCACAGCCTTGGGTATTACCACGCGAAAGCGAAGAACATCATCGCAGCGTCGCAGACGTTGCTTGACACGTTCGGTGGCAGTGTGCCGGAAACAATGAATGAGCTCCTGACGATCCCGGGTGTGGGGCGGAAAACAGCAAACATTGTGCTCTACCACGCGCTCGGCAAGAACGAGGGCATTGCGGTGGACACCCATGTCCGAAGGCTAGCACAGCGGATCGGTTTTTCTGATACGGATAATGTTGAGGTCATCGAACGCGATCTTATGGCACTCTTCCCCCAGGATGCCTGGGGTGATGTGACGGATGTCCTCATAGCACACGGGCGGGCGACCTGTGATGCGAAGAAACCGCTGTGTGAAGAGTGCGTGATCAGCGGGGAGTGCCGGTATTACCGGGGGAATTTCAAAAGGTAATACAACTCCTGATAGATCTCCTTTTTCCAGGTCCTGGTAAAAAACCAGAAAATTGCATCTAACCTGCGCTCCTCATCCTCATTGCTGCACCAGAATTTCAGTGCCCGGCAAACCGCTTATAATCGATCCAATCGCGATTACCATTTTCAATCGACCCAACGCATCACAATAACAATTTTCTGCCATTCAGAAAACATCCAAGGATCGATTTTGATCTGAAAAACGCTGATCGATTTCCGGATCAAAATCGATCACCGATTTTTCCGGAATGGTTTTTGATCGCGATCATGATCGCGATTGCGGTTTCAAAATCGCTGATCGATTATGAGATCAAAATCGCTGATCGATTTTCGTACGAGAATCGCGATCCGATTTTGCGTTCCGTCTGTACTTATGGTCCTGAAACTGTTTTTCAATCGCTGATCGATTTGAAAATGAAAAACGCTGATCGATTTTGATCTGAAAAACGCTGATCGATTTCCGGATCAAAATCGATCACCGATTTTTCCGGAACGGTTTTCGATCGCGATCATGATCGCGATTGCAATTTCAAAATCGGGATCCGGTTGAAAATGCTGCTCTGGAGAAAAAAAACATGAACCGATCCGGTTCACCCCCAAACCACGAAAATCTTGTAAATACCGGGTATTGGGAGGGCTCCCCGGGTCAGGGCTCCGGTACGGCACGGAGGGGCAAGTCCGGTTTCCCGGAAAACCAGGGAATTGAAGCCGCCGCGGGGCGCCCTTTTTGGTCGGCGGCACCTATCGTAATGGGGGTATGGGGGCATCAGCCCCCATCATATACCTTCCAGCGTGATTTTCCTGGGCAATCATTTGGTTTCAATTATGACGCTCCCGCGGCCCCGCCACCGCCGCTGAGGCATCCCCCGGTTGCGATAGTTCCATTTTCCGGTACACAATCGACGGGAAGTTTCATGTGCAGATAATACGGAGCTCTCGCAATTCCCCCTCGCCCCGACGGGTTCACGGCCGGTGCAGGAGAAGGGCGATCATATCCATGCGATGAGGATTTCTCCCGTGCAGTGTTTTTGAAAACCGCCTCCCGCATCGGTACCCTGTTCCGATACGAAATAGCGCAATTGCCGCGGAGCCGGATGATGCCCCTCCTCAAACAACGGTTTTTATTACCGGCAGGACACACAGCTTAGTAATCTACAAAACCGGGTGTGACACCTTACCATGGGGAGAAAAAAGAATATAACGCCGGAAAATACCCCGGAAAGTCCACCGGGCCAACAAAACAAAAAAATATACCTTGCCGCAGTCATGGTTGCCGTCGTGGTCATGGCGATCGCCGTTTTTTTTGGCAGCAGTCTTTTCCCTGCAACCCCGGCTGCCCCTGCACCGGTTACGGTGTCCGGTACTCCTGCCGGTACGAATACCCCCATAACCGCCACGTATTTTTACGGTGAAGGATGCATCCATTGTGAAAATATCAAGCCCTTCATCGCTGAGCTTGAAACCCGGTACCCGGAACTTAACCTCGAGAAGCTGGAAGTGTACCGGAATACGGAGAATAATAAAAAATTGGGGGAGATGAAACGCCAGTTCGGGATAACCGAATCGGTGAGTTTCCCGACTGTTTTTATCGGCAGGAACGTTTCCATTGGGGAGGCCGAGACCCGTGATCATCTTGAGGAGTATATCCTTGCCGAAAAACAGCAAATCGCGACCGGCACTCCGGAAAACCCGGTAAACCTGACCCCCGCAGATACCGGCATCCTGCCGGAAACACCCGCACTCACCCTCCCGGTTATTGTCGCTGCAGCGCTGGTGGACAGCATCAACCCGTGTGCCTTTGCCGTCCTGATCATCCTGCTCGCATACCTGACATCGCTGGGTGAGCGGAGGAGGATCGCAGTTGTCGGTTGCACGTATATCGCCACGGTCTTTATCGTCTATTTCGTTGCCGGGCTGGGACTCCTCACGGTTATCCAGGGGATCGGCCTTACCGGGATCGTGTTCACTGCTGCTGCGATCATCGCCATCATAGCCGGGCTCATCAACATTGCCGAGGTCCTTCTCAAACGCGAGATCTTCACGCTCGCGATCCCCGTCTCGCAGAAAGATGCCATCGACCGGTACATCAAAAAAGCATCCGTCCCGTCTGCCATTGTTCTCGGGGCGCTGGTCAGCATGGTGGAACTGCCCTGCACGGGCGGGATTTACCTTGCGATTCTCGGCCTTATCGGAGACAAGATGACGCTTGCGGAAGGGATTCCGTACCTGCTGCTGTATAACCTGATCTTCGTGCTTCCGCTTGTCCTGATCCTTCTTGTCATGTACTGGGGAGGCACACCGGAGCGGATGGAGGCATTCCGGACCGGAAGCCGGCGCTGGGTGCGGCTTCTCATGGGGCTTGTCATGGTTGCGCTTGGAGCATTGATGCTTCTCGGGATACTATAAGGGCATAAAAAGGGCTCTTCGCTGATCTGTGTGGGTAATCTGGATCCCGGTAAACAAGTTGATGGGGGCTAACGCCCCCAAGCCCCCATTACGATGAACTCCGCCGCCCCCGAAGGGACGCCCCCGCGGCGGCTCACGC
>JBAZHD010000086.1:0-14484 GCA_041652515.1 Methanoregula sp. | reverse complement strand
GTTATCGGCAATGCATACTTTTACTTGTAACGAAACTATGATCTCCATTGGGGGTGGTCTCCTTTTGGGTTGTCACCAATGAGATCATCCCTTCATGGATTATCTTAGCCGATCTTTGGACACAATCGATTTTTTAACGTTGACCATTCACAATTCCTCAATTGGTAGTAAATTTTTTTACTACTTTGATTTTGTTAAGTTTACCATACATTCTTAAAAAGGTATCGTAACAGTAGTAAAATTCTTAACAACCCACTGGGATGATTATATAATGAGGACTATCTCGGCATCACTCGTGAAAGCGCTCAATGACCTCGGGTTATCCAACTATGAAGCGAGTGTCTATTCCGCGCTGGTCCTGTACAACAACGCTGAAGCAAAGGAGATCATCGATTTTCTCTCCATTTCAAAGCCGAGCGTGTACGAAGCGCTGGACCATCTTACTGAAATGGGGCTTGCCGTAAAGAGAGTTACAAAACCGGCCCGGTATAGTGCAATCTCTCCCGATATGGCTCTCGATCTCCTCATGGATAAGCACCGGAAGGCAGCGGAACAGGCACTCTCTGAACTCAAAACGCTGGAGAAAAAGAAGGTTCGCACTGACAAGGAGGATGCCCTCTGGACCATCTACGGGGATGCCAATATCGAGTATAAAATCCGTGACCTTTTCAGCAAAGCAAAACACCACATCAGCTGTACAATCGGAGAACGGTACCTTCCATTCTTTGAGAATATTAAAATCAGGGATGTTTCACTGCGTCTCATTGTGATTTCAGATGACGCGGCTCTTCTAGGAAAACTGCATGAATTATTCCCGGGAAAAAATGCTGATATCCACGTCATCTCGCCGGAAAAATTCAAAATCCCTCCCTTTGCACCTCCGGAATTTGATGATGTGAGCAAATTTATGAACTACGACAATATCCTTGATTTGATCGTTGATGATGACGAACTCCTCATGATCCCGCCGTTTATTTCCGGCAGCGTTTCAGTTCTTAATACCAGGAATAAGGGAGCGATCCTCCAGATAAAAATGATCAGCCAGATGAACTGGAAGCGTTTTGTCGATAACGAGGAAATGCCATTTTTCCCGCCACCCGCACATAAGAAAAAACGACCGTGATCCGGAAAAATTTCCCTCGTTCCTTCCCTGATCCCGGCCCCGCTCCTCCTCCGGGTTGTTCCCCCGGACACCCCCTCCCGGCAATTGTGTACAAAACCCCCCTATTTTCGTACAAGGATTTCCGGTCCCCCTCAATTTGTATGGATTTACGCCCATCGTATCATTTTCCCTGGCGCTGTAAAAACAACCGGCAATAACCAGTGGCGAGACTCAGGGAAATCAAGGGTGTAGCACGTGAGATCGAAAGGAAGGGCGGTTTTCAGGGTGCCTTGAATTCTGCCAAAAAAATCAATAATTCCTCCACAACCCGAGCGTGCCGGTCTCGCCTTTATGCCACACAACACCGTCCTGCGTGAGTGTGTTCCATCCGATGGTCCAGTACTTCACGGTCCCCGAAGGGACCTGGTAGGTCTCCACCGGACAAAGACCGGGAATAATTGCCTCGGTACAGGATTTCTGGATGAGCCGTGTTGTCGTGTACGTGACTTTCAGCCGGTTCCCCTCAACCTTCCAGGTACCCCGGGACAACAGGCCTCCCGTGAATGTGCCGTCAGCGTTGACCGTTATCTCCGACAATGCGAGACCGAGGGTATCGCCGGACTGGCGATAGGTTCCCACAACGGTCTGGGTGAAGAGCGATGCAAAAAATCCACTCAGGAAAAGGGCGGCGATGAGTAAAATGACGATTGCCCCGCCGGTGACAAGCAGCGTTGCCAGCGGGTTCTTCTCCGCCGTTTGCGTACCCGTAGTGCCGGGCGCCGGCGCTGTAGCCAAGGACTCGTCGGTCACGACAAGCGATGCACCGCATCCCGGACAGAAACGGTTTTTCCCGGGATTTTCAGTTCCGCAGCGTGTGCAGAATCCAAGAATGCGTTCGTCCGGCATACTCGCAGATAGGTTGTACGCAGAAAAAATGTTTGGGATGGTGTCAGCAAGGTTCTGAAAATTTACGGCCGGCAAAAATTTTCCCACACCTGCCCTGTCACTGATTTCCCACCCGCATCGTTGGGATTATCGCTCTTCCCGCTGACGTTATCCACGAATCCCGTACAGTCTTTGGGCTGCCGTACGCAGGGAAGTATTTGTGATGTGTTTCTCCCCTCGAATTGGCGGTGCTTTTCGCGGCCGTGAAGGAACGGATGATTGCAGTACTTTTTTCACGCGTCGCCGGCGCCTGGCTGAAATATATTCCCCGGCATGGGGAAAAAACATCGCGATCCGGCAGTGGTGCCGCACGTGAGATCGATAGGAAGGGCGGTTTTGTGAGTGTCGGATATGATCATCAGGGAATATCCGACAGGAGAAGACGAGAGTTTTCGACTTGATCCCGGGCCATGCTCCAATACCGCCATCGTATGGAGGGGGTCGCACGGGTACATTTCGATCCCATGCCTACCCCCGCTCCGCTCAAATATGTCCAATAAAAAGCACACCGGGTCGCACATTTACACATCTGAAATCTATCCGTGACGGCTCGCGGGCCGGAGTGCTGTGAGAGACTCCGGGATCCATGCGCAGAATGGTTTGTACCCATGCGACCCCCTCCTTCCCGGTCCCGTTTTTTGAGTAAATGCGGGTATTTTTACGACTGTATGTTGTGTGGGAAATGGTCGGAATGATGGGAGGGGGTCGCATGGGTACATTTCGATCATGGGTGACCTCCCCGTCCCTCCACGCCGGGTCCGGCCCCGCTGCTCGATCAGGATCCTGCACCCGGCCGTCCCCCCATGTCCAAAACCCCGTGCCCCTGATTTCCGGGCCCCTGGAACATCGCTAAACCTGACCGCACCGGTTCCCGCCGGGGAACCGTGATTTGTTCCGGATCAATTCCCGTGTTTCCGGTTTTTATTCCCTCCGGGTTCCGGGGGGTGAGGGAAATGAGGTACAACCGGGCACGATACGGGTTTTAATGTCCAGGTTTTTTACGGGGGATTCAGGAGCACAATAATTTTCCTGCCAACGGTACACCTGGCCGGTCAGGTCAGAGTCAATGGAGGGGAGTACCGGGCAGGGCTGTACCCGGCTCTTCCTCTCCCCGTCGGTCATACGGCCCCTCCCTCACATGCACGGCTCATAGTTCACAACATTCCCTTTCATTGCATCGACATAGACATTTCCGCCGCGATGATCTTCCAATCACAATGACCTGTGAGGGAGACCATCACCGCATTGGCAGGTCTCACGCTTCGTTGAATCCGATCCAGTCCCGCCCCCTCAGGATGCCTCAGCCCCTTTCGAAGATTGCACCGCAGTCTTCTCCATCCAGTCCTTTGAACGGGATATGTAGTATCCTTCCCGCTCACATATCAACGCATTAATACTATAAAATAAAATATTACACTTCGTCTGGTGAAATCATGAGTTCGTCCCCCGCACGTTCCTGGATTGATACGATCAAGGCATATTTCTGGCTGTGTTTTTTTCTGTTTGCAACGTTCATGCTCTCGTACGGGCTCACCGGCCAGTATCTCGTTGGCGTATTTGTCGGCATTGTTATCCTGTATTTCACGTACCGGCTGTTTTTTGTCGTGGGAGATTTGTCCTTCACTCCGGGAATAACACGTCCTGCGGTGAGCTTTGCGATAGTTGCCGGGGTCCTGGCCCTTATTGCAATTCTCGGCTTTATATTCCCCTTGCCTCCGACGAGATACCCTGATGAAAAGGATCTCATACGGCATGCCCTCATCTTCGGAATTCCTGTCCTTTTAGGCGCAGTGGGATATGTTTACACCCGGATCCGGAAATAATTTAAAAAAATCCGGGCTCTGTTGAAACCCTCAGTTTAAACCGCAATAAATTGTCCCTTGCTCTAAAAGGGGAAACCTACGCGAGTATTGTAAAGGATTTCAACAGAGCCAATATCCGATACACCTGCATCCCCGGCCCCTCATGCCAGCCCTGGTAAAAAAGAGTATTAACCTTCAGAAAATTCCTGACAGGTACCCAAACACCTGGTCCAGTATGGTACCGGATCCCGCAGGTTTCCCGTTTTGTCCGCCAGTCCCCATATACTGTGTTTTCAGGATCTGGTCCTGCTGGACGGGTACGGTATCCACGGATCCGGTTGGATTTACTGTCGAGGGGAAGATTACGATATTATCATCGACAGCCGGATCTTCGAATGCCTGGACAAGAGCTTCGTAGGCATCGGTACCCTGCAGGCTCCCGGCCCCGCGGATCTTGAAGACGCGTATGCCGTCTGCATTGTTGTTGTCTTTGAGCATCCTGTTCAGGACCCAGGCGTCCGTTGTGGTTCCTGATGTATTGTTGGCCAGGTAGATATCAAAGACATTGTTCTGCATCGGGTGCTGGACGACAACTTGGAATTTGCCTTCTTCCAGCCGGGCAGTTGCTTTGTCGAGATCCAGGGAATAGGACCCGGTTGAATCCGGGTGGACAATAACCTGGTCTGCGTAACCCGCCGTCATTCCCGCGGTGCCGAAAACCGGTGAACCAATGATCCAGATGGCAACACCGGGACCCGGGTTGCCTTTTGCGGTACCGGAGATCGTGATCGTGTCCCCCCTCATGACAACCGATGGCGGGGAGAGATTACCCTCCGGGGACTCGATGTTTGCCGGCCTCGTCATGATGATGGCGACACTGGCGTAATGCGTGTCATTAATATGAGGGAGATCCCGGGGTAAACCGGCTGCATACACCGTGAACATCCCGGCATCAATGAGGGCCTTCTGTGAGTTCCATGTATACGACCATTGGTTATCCGGCCCGACACTGGCTGCCAGGAACGTGGATCCATCGCCATCAATCACGGGAGAGTCACGCGGATGGGTGCTCTGGATCCGGGATCCCACCGGGTCCAGGTTGGGCCCGGTGATGAAGAGATATGTTGAACCGGAATTGGTATTGGAACCGGAGAACGTGAGCGTATCTCCGATGGAATACCTCCCGCTTTTCGGCTGGGTTATGGTGATGGATGCATCGCCGCCGGCTTCTGCCGGGCTCCCCCCGTCAGACCCTGTTCCCGTGATGGCCGGGGCGTTTGCCGGTCTTTTCATGATGAAGGAGATTCTTGCGTAATGGGTATCGTTAATATGGGCGATATCCCGTGGCTTGCTGGCTGCGTATACCGTGTACACTCCGGTATCAATGAGAGCATTCCGGCTATCCCACGTCCAGTCCCAGTTGTTACCCGCACTTCTGAATGCTGCCTGGAACGTGGATGCATCGCCATCGGTAACCGGAGAGTTGCGCGGATGAGTACTCTGGATCTGGGATCCTTTCGCGTTCAGGTTGGGCCCGGTAATAAAGAGATACGTTGTATCAGAACCGGTGTTGGTACCGGAGAACGTGAGCGTATCTCCCAGGGAATACGCACCATTTTTAGGCTGGGTTATTGTTATGGATCCATCGTCTCCGGCCGACCCTGCTGCCGGAGCTATCGCAGCCAGGATAAACAGGCAGCATGCTGCAAGGGCAAACAGATTTTTTCTCAT
Organism: Methanoregula sp.; assembly: GCA_041652515.1. GTDB lineage: Archaea > Halobacteriota > Methanomicrobia > Methanomicrobiales > Methanospirillaceae > Methanoregula. The sequence goes on along the minus strand of JBAZHD010000086.1, from coordinate 8,904 downwards.
ACCTGTTTGCCCTGAAGAAATGCTAAAAAGACTGATGACGCTCTTTTGGGCTGCGGCATCGCCTTTATCGCGATGGTGTTTCAGATGGTAATCCAGCGCCATCGCTGGCGTCGGGGGCAGTCCGGGAGGACAGGTACTGTCTCCGTTGTCTGTATATGATGGACATAAAGGTGGTTTTGGGCAGAACACAATAATTCACCGGATCTTTTTCTGTCCTGCAGGGTAATAAGCGCCCAAAATCACCGGGGTTATGGGGGGAACTCCCCGGTTCAACCCTGAACCTGCCGGTGCAACCCGGTAAAGAAGATATAACTCCGGGACCCATATGCTGAAACAGGAAGAGGGGAATGATGGAAAAGAGCGGCAGGACCGTGGTAAATCCGGATAGATCCGGTGATAAATTCCGGACGGTCGAGTGTCTTGAGGATCTCGACCCGCTTGCAGAACTCTCTGAATATCTCGATGTCCTTTCGAACGGCACCCGGCTGAAGATCCTGAAATGTCTTGAGAAAAAATCCTGCTCAACCCGGGAGATCTCGCAGGATGTCGAGACCAGCTACGAGAACACAAAAAAGCATCTCGACCGGCTCTGCCAGATCGGGGTGATTAAAAAAGAGGCAGGGATCACGGACCCCCGGCAAAAAGGTGTCCAGCTCTTCTGGAAATATTCCCTTGTGCCCGGCGGGCTTGAACTGATGGTCCGCAACCTGGGACTATTCTCCCACATGAAAATGCATATAGTCCGGGACGATATTTCAGACAAGATCGATGAGACCCGGAAAATGGTTTCCCGCGAACTGTTCGGCAATAACCCGGTCCTCATCGTTCTCGGCGGGCCGGATGACGGGATGACGTTCTCCCTGCAGCATGATACCATACGGGTTGGCAGGACCGATCCCCAGAACCAGGCACAAATCAACCCTGAAGAGGACCTTGTCCTGTCGCAGGGATATTCATCAGTGAGCCGGGTATCCCGTCCCCATGCCCTTCTTGTCCGGGACCGGAAAAACTGGTGCATTGTGGACAGCGGGAGCAGCGGGGGCACTTCGGTCAATAAAAAAACCCTGAATCAAAACGATCGTATACCGCTCCATGACGGTGATCTCATCGAACTGTCAAAGGGAACGAGCGGCGCAAAACTTCTTGTGATCATCCCTTTTGATTCCTGAAGAATCCGGTAATTACACGCCCGGGTTTCCGGCACGCTCCACCTGATGCCGGATTCAGAAAGTGGATTTCAGGACTCGTCCTCAAAGAGGCCCCAGCCTACCGAATCCAGGTATTCTGTCAGCGCATCAAGCAGTTCTTTGGCCGACTGGTAACGCCCGTTTTTATTCTTGGCAAGGCATTTGAGGATAATCTTTTCCACCCCCGCTGTATCCGGATAAATGTCGGAGGGGAGGATGGGATCTTCCGTGGTTATCTGGCTGACCATCTCCATCATGCTCTCGTCATCAAACGGTGTCATGCCGGTGACGAGCTCGTAAAAGACCGCGCCGATCTGGAAGATATCCGTCCGTTCGTCCGTGCTGCCGAATTTTTCCGGCGCGATCTGTTCCGGTGCCGCATACGCAAGGGAGAAGCCGGCTATGGTGGTTTTTTTATTATTTTCTTCAAGAACCTTGCTGATCCCCCAGTCGGTGATCTTCGGAACCATTTCGTCGGTGAGAAGGATATTCTGCGGTTTGATATCGCGGTGGATGCACCTGCGCTCGTGAGCGTACCGGATCCCTTCCGTGATGCCGTGGATAATCCGTGCTGCCTGAGTGACCGGTACCGGTTTAGTCACGTTCTCGAGCGATACGGGTACAAATTCCATCTCGACATAGGGGACCGGGAGAATGTTTGCCGTTTTCACTTCGACAATATTGGGGTGATGCATGGACTCCCACACTTTTATCTCGTGTAAAAATGATCTTCCCGTCCGTTCATTGGACCTGATGGGAATCTTGACGGCGACCTTCTGGTTATCGCTGATACGGTACGCGGAATACACCATGGCAAATCCTCCGCTGCCGATGGGAGAGACCTGTGTGTATTTATCCGCGAGTTCTTTGGGAAACGCATTCATCGGGAGGGCCGGGGATGCAGGATCTCCTGAGGCGACGGTTACCGGAAGAGCGGTCACGGTCGCGGGGGTCCGGGTACCGGCACCCGGGTCCTGCACCTCACCATGTTGCGGTAAGACGAGGGTATTTCCGAACGATTTTTCCGGACCACTCTGGTTTTTCTTTTTCCTGGAGAGAAATACCGCTCCGCCAATACCTCCGGTGAGAACGATGAAAAAAACACCCGCAAGGGTCCCATACGGCAGATCGCCACCATCGTTCACTGCGGGTAACGGGAAATTACCGGAAGAATTACCGGAAGAATTACCGGAAGAATTACCGGAAGAATTACCGGAAGAATTACCGGAAGAATTACCGGAAGAATTACCGGAAGAATTACCGGAAGAATTACCGGAAGAATTGCCAGGTACTTTGGTGACAGTCTTCACCGGGGTACGGGCCAGCGAACTGCTAACAACAGCCGGTCCTGTACCATTGCCAGACAGGGTATCGTTACCGGATATGTTGTTCTTGTCCCAGACAGAATCTGTTGTATTGATCCGTGGAGAGGCAGGTGTTGTAACTGGGATTGTCGGCGGAGGTATCCCGAACGAGAACGTGACCGGTACGATCAGGTCATCATTCTTCGGGCCATTGACTGCTGCAGAAAATGCGGTATTTGCGGTCTCGCCATAGAGTCTCCCGTTTCCCCGGAACGTGAATATGTTGGAACGGATCTCGTTGTTGAACAGGTAATCGCCATTCAGGTAAAAATCAAACATATCATCATTCGAGGGGTGTTCAACAAAAACATGGTATGTTCCCGGGAGCAGGTGAATGGCTGTGCTGTCGATATCCAGTGAATAGGTTCCCGATAAATCCGGTTCGACCACGGATCGGGCTGAGTATTCCGGGCCAATCACCCAGATGGCAACACCGGATTCCGGGTTGCCTGTTGCCGTCCCGGATATGGTGATCGTCTCTCCCTCTTTCGCATACAATGGCCGGGCAGCCGCCGACAATGTGGGTTCGGTTATATTGATTGCTACGGTGTCGTAGACTGCACTGCCCAGGTGGGTTTTGTCTCTTGGCTTACTGACTGCATATATCGTATATGTCCCGGAATTCAGCGGTACTCTGCGGGTATCCCATGTCCATGACCATTGATTATCCGTCCCGACACCGACTGCCTTGAATGTGGAAATATTTCTCTCAATGACCGGTGAGATTCTCGGATCATTCCCCTCGATCTGTGAACCGGCAGCATTGAGACCGGGTCCGGTAAAGAAGAGATACGTTACTGGGGAATCTGTATTGGTACCGTAAAACAGGATCCTGTCACCAAAGATATACGATCCTTCACCCGTGGGGGAAGCGGATATGGTGACGATTGCAGGAGCGACAGCCTGTGCCGGACTATCGTTGAGGGATGCAGATACCGGCAGGACGGCAAGTGGAATAACCAGCAGACATGAAACGATAATAATCAAAAAAAAGGTATCTCTCATTGTATCTGGCTCTGGGATCATTTTGTCCCATTTTATTAAGAATATGCCGATATTTTACCGTGAATTATTACTTCGATGGAATGTGGAACCGGGCAGCAGTGCTGCGATAATTTTTACACGAAACATCTTTGCCGGTTTCTTGTTTTGTAAAATACAACAAATTCTTTTTTTTATTTGACATACATTCTAAAACGTGTCGGCTCTTCACTCAGGCTTCCGTAAACTCTGTGCAGACCCGCTCTTTCACCCACACCATTATCTTTGAATATTTCAAAAATTTTAGTATAATAAATGTACGAAAACCTGATCCTTCCCGTGGTTTTGTTTCTCGTAATCATTTTCATCATAGCCGGCCCTGCAGCGTGTTACCTTGCACTCCGGAAGATTGCTGACCCCGTCCCGTCCTGGCTGCCGCTGGCTCTCGCGACACTTGCGTTTCTGGTGATGGGAGGCCTCCTCTGGTCCGGGGTGATCGGTGAAAGCAACACGCTCGCTTCAGTCCTTGTGATATATTCGCTTACGTTTCTCCTCCTCTCGCTTGCCATCGCTACCCCGTATCTCTGGTTTAAGAATAGGGCCGGGATTGACCGGCCGTGGCTGATTTTTTCCATGCTGTCGATCATCAGTATCGCTCTTGTGTTTTTTTCAACCATGGGAGAGCACCGCACTGGTGAGTTACTCCCCCCGTTCTCCCCGGATCTCCTCCTGACCGGATGGATCTTTGACGGCCTTGCCGGAATTTTCAGCCTCCAGGAGATCGTCTACTCTCCTGTTCTTCAGGTACATACTATCCTTTACACGCTCGGCCTCTACCTCCAGACGCTGATCATTGCAGCAGTGTATTTTTCTTTCATGAATGTTGGCCGGAGTAACTGACGAAAAAAGAGTTTACAAATCTGATAATCCTACATTAACGGCACTGGCTCTGCCCACGGGTTCGGGAACCACCGGTTGCATTTCTCCTTGCTGCTGCGCTCAGCCTTGCCGCGGTCTTCTTTGCATGGCATGCACGGGATGTTGTCGCGGACACGACTCCCGCGGATTCCTGAAACCGGGATTGTAAAAGGACCTCTGGTTGGGGGTGACTTTCCGTGACCTTCCTAAATGTTCGCCTGCTAGGACCGGATATTAACGCATTAATAGAATCAGCGGGATATTCTCATACTCTACGGAATATAGTCATGGACACGAATGTGGACAAACCCTGGTATTTTTCACGAGGTTTACTCCAAGGTCTGGTACTTCTCGCGGGTGTTTTTGTATATTGCGCGTATGAACTCCTTACCCGCGGAACCAGAATCGAGGTCATTTTCCTGATCTTCATCGTTTTTCTTATCATTGCAGGAGTCGGGATTGTTTTTCGCCGGCTCACCGGTCTGGATACTGCGGCTCATCATGATGAACAACGATTATCAGATGGTTCGGTTGAGCGGGAGATTATCGTAAACCGGTCTTTTCCCGATGTCTTCGACAGGTGCATTGAGTCACTCCAGCAGTTCAGGAACTATACGATCATTTCATTGGATCAGGAAAACGGGATGATAAGTGCATGGGTCCAGGTTGGTTTTCTTGAACAATGGGGCAATCTCACGATTAATCTTACCCGCCAGACTGCCGGGAAAACGACAGTCCGAATTCAATCATCAGCCTCGTACCCCAACCTGCGGGTACGAGACAACATGCAGGAAAAAATTATGGGGATGGTCAGGTCCTTTGTTGAACAACAATCCCAGACATCGTTTGAATCCCCGGCAGCACCTGAATTCAGCGAATTCGAGTCATCTGCAAAAAAACAGAACTGGATATTGAAAAGTCCGGTATCCGCATCCTGGTACTCGCTGGTGATCCCCGGTCTCGGTCAGAATTATAACGGGCATTACCTGAAAGCCGGGGCATTTCTTTTCATTACCATAGTTTCAGTTTTCACGATCGGCATATTTGCCGGGATTATATGGCTGGCCGGTGTTGCGGAAGCCTATATTGAAGCACAAAGGATCAATATCGGTGAAATCTCTTTCAGGCCTTCGAACGATATGGCATTTGCAATTCATATGATTGTTGGCTTTTTTATTGTAGCTATGATGATCGCACTCCTCGTTTATTTCTCCTGGGGAGGATCTCCGGAAAAATTCATGAGCATGATCTGGAAATGATAGGGACCGTAATTACCATTCCCCCCCTCCCTACCTGTCACAACGGCCCGGTCTCCCCTTACATTTCCTCTCTGCATATTGTCCCGCAGGTCAAGGTTGTTTTTCCTGGCCGGTGTCTCGGTCTTATGCCAACAAAACCCGGATCTTCCTTTTTCCTGTCCCGGAACCGGATCGACGCGTTTAATAAAATCCTGAGAATAGATTAAATCGGTACTATGACGTGGGACAAGAAAGTGCGGGCGGTGGCATGGGCCTGCTTCGGGCTGATGTGGATCTCGCTTGCCATCTTCATCATCCGTCATCCCCAGGAACCCACGTTCGAGGATATGTTTCCGGTATTTGCATTCCTCGCCCTTCTCTTTGTTTTTATTATCCTGCTGGTGATCTCCACCATCGGGCCCCTTATCGTTGCCTGGCGCGAGAGCCGGTTCGTGCGGAAATACGGAACGCTTGTCCCTGCCGTTGTCAGGGACCTTTCTGATACCGGCATCCGCATCAATAACCAGCAGATGCTCGAGATTGCACTCACGGTCTCTCCCCCGTATGAACCTGCATTCAGGGCAACAGTCCGCAAGGTAATCCCCTACTCATCAATCCCGCAGGTGCAGCCGGGATCGCAGCTGCAGGTCTGGCATATTCCCGGGACAACCCGGGTTGCCATGCCGGAGTAAGGGAGCCGGGATTTTTCTTCGCGGCAACCCGGTGAATGGTTACGGCTCTTCCATCTTGTTGAACAGCTGCATTGCCGGACACCCAATCTCCCGCTGCTTGCAGTATTTGCAGGCCAGTTGTCCCCGCACGAGGGCATTACCGGCAAAACCCAGAAGGAGCAGGGTGATGACAAGAATGAGGATGGTCCAGGTATATCCCTGTATCAGGAGCAGTATTCCCGCGAGAACCGGGATGATGAACAGGAGGAAATCCGGGACAATTTCCTTCCACGTGATCGTCATCCCGGTGAACTTCTCCGGGCTGCCCTTTTTGAAGAACAGGGCGCTCAGCCGGCCTTTACCAAACGCACAGGTCCTGCCGTAATAGTAGCAGTCCGTGCAATGCCTGCTGATCAACCGGAACTCAAAGACAAGGATGAAAATAAGATACGCGACGACCCAGATGATACCGAACCGGAAGAGGATATATCCGCCGATCCCGTAGATCAGGAGCGATACCAGGTTTGATACGAATACCATCCAGAGCGGGTAATTCTCCTTACAGCCCGGGTTGTCCATATCGGAACTGGTGAATTTTAACCATAATAAAAACTCCGTATTGGCGTTTTACCGATGATGTATTCATTCCCGGTTCTCCCGGCCCTTCCAGCCCTCCTGAGGCCCGGTCCGCCCGGCATCCCGGAAATCCCCGTAGATCCCGGCATACCCCCAGCGATATTCTTATTCACCCCGTCATCCAATCTCTCTCTGCTTCCCGGACCTCCCATGTCACGCCACCGCCATCCCCTTGTTAAACAGGCATTCAGTCCTCCCGGAACTCTTCCGGTGAATGACGGGCACCCTGACCAGCCGGTCCGGATCACGGTCATCGATTACGATGCCGCCCATTTCCAGGAGAAAATTGTCGAAAATATCATCGAATGTTTCCCGTTCCGCGACACCGAGACCGTGACCTGGATCAATGTCGACGGGCTGGGAAAACCGAAACTTATCGAAGAACTGGGGAAATGCTTCACCATCCATCCGCTCATTCTCGAGGATATCTTCAATACCGGGCAGCGGCCGAAGATGGAGGACCAGGACCAGTATATTTACCTGACCCTGAAGATGCTCACGTATCTCGATGATTCAAAGGAGATCAAGATCGAGCACATCAGCATGGTCATCGGGCACAACTTCCTCATCTCGTTCCAGGAGGATATCGGGGATATTTTTGATCCCGTGCGGGAAAGGATCCGCAAAGAGGGCAGGATCCGGAAACTCGGCCCGGATTATCTTGCCTATGCGCTTATCGATACGGTTGTTGATAACTATTTTGTGGTTATGGAGAAACTCGAGGAACAGGTCGAAGGGCTCGAAGAGGAACTGGTTGCAAGTCCGACACCGGATCTCCTCCAGAAGATCAGCCGGCTCAAAAAGGATATGATCTTCCTCCGGAAATCGGTCTGGCCGCTCCGCGAGATGATCAATGCTCTTGAACAGTCCGAATCAGTTCTTATCAAAGAACCGACCCGGATCTACCTGCGCGATGTGTATAACCACACGATCCAGGTGATCGATACGCTGGAGACCTTCCGCGACCTGGTATCCGGGATGATCGATATCTACCTGTCCGGCCTGAGCTATAAAATGAACGAGATCATGAAGGTGCTCACGCTGATTGCGACTATCTTCATCCCGCTCACCTTCGTCGTTGGCTTATACGGTATGAATTTCAGGTATATGCCTGAAATCGAGTGGGAATATGGTTATTACTCAGTACTGGTTGTGATGGCTGTCATGGTCACAGGAATGCTCACCTACTACCGGAAAAAGAAGTGGATCTGATGCCGGGTACCAGCAGAAAGGAAACCATGCGTGACATGATTCTCATGAGAGGAAATACGAACCGGTGGTCGTGCAGCGATATCTGCATCATGACCGGTTTTACACTGCTCACAGTGATTATGCTCCTGCCGGCGGCAGTGGCTGGGGTGGATTGCAGTGATGTCAATGGCTCTCCGGTTGTGGACTTTTCCTATGCAGCAGTCCCGTCTGAAACAGTCCCGATCATGGTTAATTTCTATAGTACGTCAGATGGCGGAAGGAACAGCAGGGGCAGCCAGACGGATCCTGTCGAATCATATCTCTGGATGTTTGGAGACGGGGATGTCAGTGAGGAATCGAACCCGCTGCACACCTATTTCATGAGTTCAGCACGGCAGCAGGCAGCGCATCAGCCGTATCAGGTCACGTTAACGGTGACAACCGAATGCGGCAGGTCCAATACCACAACAAAAAACGTCTCCGTCTACTGTCTCGATCAAACGGCCGGCTTCACGATTGTCCAGCCGGTGGGAGAAGGGCCATACACGGCACCTGTGGCGCTGTACATCAGGGATACGTCCCTCCATACGGACGAGGTTACACGATACCATTACACGATCTGGGACTCCGGAATGACCCGTCTCTTTAAGGAGAGTACGGAAAAAGATCCAACGTTTATCATCCGTAACGGGGGCAGCTATGTTATCCGGCAGGAGGT
>JBAZHD010000085.1:0-14517 GCA_041652515.1 Methanoregula sp. | reverse complement strand
ATGTAAACATGGAGCGATGCACCGGTTGTGGCAACTGCGTCATCGCGTGCCCGGTTGATGCTCTCGAGCTATATACCGTTGACCCGGCTACAAAGGAGAAGATCTACGCGGTGAAGAACGGGAAATCTGTTCACCTGGATGTCAAGGCCGAGCTCTGTGCCGGCTGCGGTGTCTGTATCAAGGCATGCCCGTATGACGTTATCCGTCTCTCCGGTAAAGGTGCGATGATCCAGACCGAGGCCTGAAGCGAGGAGTAAACATGGCAAACAAAATTTCCTTAAACCTGATATCGGGCAGGACCATCCAGCAGGGTGTTGCAATTGAAGGCGGCAAGGAGAAACCTTACTACCGCACGGCTGCCGGAATCATCGAGATGGATAACGAGGACTTAAAGAAACTCGGCGCCTGGAAGAACACCAACGTACGGGTTTCGAGCGAGTACGGTAGCGTCATCGTGAAAGCTATAGAGACAACCCAGGGACCCCACCCGGGCCTTGGGTTTATTCCGATGGGCCCCTGGGCAAACTCGGTTATCAGCGACAACACCTACTCAACCGGCATGCCCACGTTCAAGGGTGTTCCCGTTACCGTCGAAGTGGCCAACAACGAACCGATCATGCTCGGCGTTGACCTCGTCCAGAAACAGTGCGGGGTGAAAATAGGATGACGAAGACGATAACTGATGTAATCTGCCCCTTCTGCGGGACCCTCTGCGATGATGTCGAGGTTGTTGTTTCCGATGATGGCAAGCAGCTCCTTGAAGTCCGGAATGCCTGCGTTATCGGGACCGAGAAGTTCCTCCACTCCCAGGCCAAGGACCGGGTTACCCGGCCTCGCCTCCGCCAGGATGACGGCTCATGGAAGGAGATCTCCTACGATGAGGCAGCCGAATATTCCGCCCAGATGCTCGCGAAAGCTAAGAAGCCCCTCCTGTTCGGCTGGTCATCCACCAACTGCGAGGCCCAGAGTGTAGGCAACGAGATTGCCGAACTGAGCAAGGCATGCTGTGACAACACCGCAGCAACCTGCCACGGCACAACCCTGATTGCCGTTCAGGATATCGGTCTCCCGAGCTGCACCCTCGGAGAGGTTAAGAACCGTGCAGACCGGATCATCTTCTGGGGCTGCAACCCGGCTCACGCCCACCCCCGGCACATGTCCCGGTACTCCATCTTCCCGCGTGGTTTCTTCACCGGAAAGGGACAGATGAGCCGCAAGCTGATCGTCGTAGACCCCCGGCCCACAGACACCGCCAAGATGGCCGACGTCCACCTTCAGGTCGAGCAGGGCAGGGACTACGAGCTCCTGAATGCACTCCGCGTTGCGTTTAAAGGCGAGTGGCTGCCCGATGTTGTTGCTGGTGTTCCGGCCGAGAAGATCCGTGAAGCTGCCGATATGATGAAGAGCGGCCGGTTCGGGATCATCTTCTTCGGTATGGGTGTCACCCAGTCTCTCTCCAAGAACCATAACATCGACATAGCAATTGCGGTAACGAAGGACCTCAACGAGTACACGAAATTCTCGATCATGCCGATGCGGGGCCACTACAATGTGACCGGTTCCGGAGAAGTCTTCGCATGGCAGTTCGGCTTCCCGTTCTCGGTGGATCTCACCCGCGGCTTTGCCCGCTACAACCCGGGTGACACGAGCACGATCGACCTCCTCCTCCGCGGGGAACTCGATGCCATGTTCACCATCGGCAGCGACCCGGGTGCACATTTCCCGATCAGCGCTGTCAAGCCGATCGCGAACATGCCGTCGGTCTGTGTCGACCCGCACCTGACCCCCACGTCAGGTGTCTCGAAGCTCCACGTCCCGGTCGCCTTCAACGGTGTCGAGACCGGTGGCAACTGCTATCGTATGGACAATGTCCCGATCGACTGCCGCAAGGTTGTCGAACCGCCCGAGGGCATGCTCACAGACGAACAGTTCTTAATCAAAGTCCGCGACCGCTTGAAACAGCTCAAGGGGGTAGCATAACATGACCGAATATATCATCAAGAACGGCCACGTCTTTGACCCGGTCCAGGGCATCAAGGGCGACAAGAAGGATATCGCAATCAAGGACGGGAAGATCGTTGACAAGGTCGGCTCTGCGGCAAAGGTTATCGACGCCAAGGACAAGACCGTCATGGCAGGCGCCGTGGAGATCCACGCCCATATCGCAGGGCCCAAGGTCAACCTCGGCCGTATCTACCGGCCCGAAGACAAGCTCTTCAGCTGCACCCCGACAAAGGGCATGGAGCGGATGGGCGGAGGAGCTTCGATCCCGACCACCTTCAAGACCGGCTACGAGTATGCAAAGATGGGCTACACCACCGCGATGGAAGCGGCAATGCCCCCGCTCTTCTCCCGCCACGTGCACGAGGAGATCCGCGACACCCCCATCATCGATGAGGGCGCATTCCCGGTCTTCGGGAACAACTGGTTCGTCCTCGAGTACCTGAAAAACCAGGAGATCGAGAACACCGCTGCCTACATTGCCTGGCTCCTTCGCGTAACAAAGGGCTATGCAGTCAAGGTCGTCAACCCGGGCGGCACCGAAGCATGGGCATGGGGACTCAACTGTCTCTCGGTCAATGACCCCGTCCCGTACTTCGACATCACTCCCGCTGAAATCGTTACGGGCCTGATCGATGCAAACGAGTACCTCGGCCTCCCGCACTCGATGCACATCCACCCGAACAACCTTGGGAACCCCGGGTGCTACGAGACTACGCTCGAAACGCTGAAGCTTGCAGAAGGCAAGAAGGCAAAGAACAAGTTCGGCCGTGAATCCGTGATGCACCTGACTCACACCCAGTTCCACTCCTATGGCGGGACCACCTGGGGCGACTTTGAGTCGAAAGCCAAGGAAGTCACGGACTACGTCAACAAGAACAAGAACATCACCATCGATACCGGTAACGTCACCCTTGACGAGACCACCACGATGACTGCTGACGGCCCGTTCGAGCACCACCTCACCGGCCTCAACCACCTGAAGTGGGCCAATGTCGATGTCGAACTGGAGACTGCAGCCGGTGTCGTGCCCTACATCTACAGCCCGAACATCTCGGTCTGTGCCATCCAGTGGGCAATCGGCCTTGAGATTCCCCTGATGATCAAGGACCCGATGCGCTGCTACATCACCACCGACCACCCGAACGCCGGACCGTTCACCCGGTACCCCCGCGTTATCAAGTGGCTCATGAGCGCAAAGGCGCGTGAGACGCAGATAAATGCCTTCAAGCACAAGGACAAGGTCCTTTCCCAGACGGCAATCGGCACGCTCGACCGCGAGATTTCGCTCTACGAGCTTGCCCAGATGACCCGCGCAGGCCCGGCCAAGTGCCTTGGTCTCGGTGCCATGTGCGGAGGCCTGAAGCCCGGCATGGACGCAGATATTGCAGTCTACAACTTCAACCCCGACAAGCCGGTGGCAGACCCCGAAGACATCGAGAAGGCATTCAGCCGCTGTGCAGCGGTCTTCAAGAACGGTGTGCAGGTTGTCAGCAATGGCGACATTGTCAGCAACGGCAACAAGCGCACGCTCTGGGTCAACGCGAAGGTAAAGGACAACCAGCAGGTCATGCGTGACATCAGTGAGAAGTTCATCAAGTATTACAGCATGACGCAGAACAACTATGAAGCGCTCGGGCACCACTTTGTCCCGAACCCGTACGCCCTTGAGGTGGATGCAACCCAGTGAGGTGGAAGAAGATGGAAACTGTAACCATTACCTTAAAAAACGCCCCTGCACTGTATCTCGAGGCTGACACGGTCTCCCCCGATGCATTCGCCGGCTTAAAATCCGATAAGATCGCGGAACTCCCCGTATTTGAGGGGAATGTACCCTCAACCCTCGGCAAGTACTTTGACGTGAGCGGCGATGCAGGCGCAACTGCAGCCGACACAAAGATTGTTGTCAAGGGAGATGTGAAGAAGGTCAAGTATCTCGGGTTCAAGATGACCGCCGGAGAACTTGTCATTGAGAAAACTACCGACCAGTATGTCGGGGCCTGGATGAAGGGCGGGAAAATTCTCGCAAAAGGCGATGTCGGCGCCTTCGCTGCAACCGCTATGAAAGGCGGCGAGCTGACGATTGAGGGCAATGCCGGTAACTATCTTGGCGCTGCTTACCGTGGGGACTGGAGAGGTATGTCCGCCGGTAAGATCCTTGTCAAGGGCAATGCCGGCTCGGATATCGGCATGTATATGCTCGGCGGCGAGATCGTTGTCAACGGCAATGTTGATGTCCACGTCATGACCCACGCAGAGGGTGGCAAGACGATCATCAAGGGCAATGCCGCAAGCAAGCTCGGCGGCCAGATGGTTGAAGGCGACATCTACGTCTTCGGCACAATCGAGGTCATGATGCCCGGCTTCAAACCCAATGGGGAAGTCGAACTTGAGGTTGCCGGGACCAAGGCAAAATTCGCCCATTTCATTGGCGATATGGGCGAGCGCCACAAGAAGAAGAAAGGCGTTGTCATATACGGCAACCTGTACAAGAAGATCTGAACCCACCCAAATTTTTAAAAAAATACTTGTCTGATGCCCGGCCGGCTTTACCAAGGCAGCCGGGAATCATTTTCGTTTTTTTCACAAGCAGGAATTTCTTGGGTTTTTTTTACAGGGTCATCCACGTACCTGCGGATGAACCCGTAACGAGTCAATAAATATATCAGGGAGACCACGGAATAGTCATTGAGATGTGCTATGGCGGATCTGCTCACTGATCTTCTGATTTATATTGGTATCGGGATCATCATGTTCACCATCGGGATCATCCTGGGATACCAGCTCCTGATTATGTATTATACGAAGCGCTTTATGGTGGTCGCCAAAGAGTGCCACGATACCGATTCCGCAATACCGATCGTTGACGAACTTGCGAGGGAGACCTGAGGAGGAAATTATGGTCGACGCTGTCAGTTATACGTTAATTGCCATCACCTGCTTATGCTTTGGTCTTATTGTCAGTTTCCAGCTTGCCCATATCCACTACTGCCGGAAGCTCACCACGCTCATGCGAAGATCCATATCTACCAAAACAATCGCACCTATACTCGCGGAGTACGAGACGCTCAAACCCCGGAAATAAGATACATCAGCCGGCAGGACCCTTTTTTATCATTTTTTTCTGGCCACATACGGTTTGTCACTGATTTTTATGGGGCGTTATCCCCCGTTCCAGCAGCCACTCAAACGCTCTAATACGAGGACAACGAATAGTAAAGGCAATGCGCTGTACCATCATTGCCAGCGGGAGCAAAGGCAACTGTGTTGTTATTGAAGGCAGGGCGGGATCGCTGCTCATCGATGCCGGCCTGAGCGCAAAAGAGTGCCTTCTCCGGATGGAACGGGAAGGCATCGATGCCGGCAACATCGAAGCCCTGCTGGTCACGCACGAACATACGGACCATATCCGGGGCGTTGACGTGCTGTCCCGGAAACTGGAGATCCCGGTGTACGGGACCGAAGGAACCCTTGCCGATTTCCTGCACTTCCGCAGGACCTCGGCCAGGCCCATCGTCCACCACACCTGCCACGATCATGAGCAGTTCACAATAGGCGACTTTTCCATCAATCCCTTCAACACATCCCACGATGCGAAAGAGCCCTGCGGGTTCATCATCAGCGAAGGAGACCTCCGCATGGGCTACTGCACCGATACGGGCATTATCACCCCGCATATGCATGACCTGCTCCGGCACTGTGACGGGATCGTGCTGGAGAGCAACCACTGCCCCGACATGCTCCAGAACGGGCCGTATCCCGAATCGCTCAAGCGCAGGATCCGGTCGAAACGGGGACACCTCTCGAACCCCGCGGCAGCAGAATGCCTCCGGGACTTTGGCAGGGACGTCCCGCAGGTCATCCTCGCCCACCTGAGCGAGACCAACAACACATCCGAGAAAGCGATGGTCAGCGCCCGCGAGGGGCTCGGGCTCTTTTACGAGATGGAACGGGTGACGGTTGCAACGCAGTGCGGCACAAACAAAAACTGCCGGCAGCAGATGCAGTTGTAGATAAAAACCCGGGATGTGCTTTTCTTTCGATAGAACACAAGGGGCTCCTATCCCCAACCCCTCGCGGGGCACTGAGGGGCAGATTACCGGAACTTTAAATGAGACCGGTAATTGATCCGCCGCGGGGCGCCCTTCGGGGCGGCGGAGTTCATCACAAACGGGGGTATGGGGGCATCAGCCCCCATCAATATCCGGTGTATCTCCTGCACATTTTCCCCTCGTTTCATGAACCGGTCGCATGTCGAAGAACTCCGGGGAGTTCTCCTCCTGCCGGTTCTTGCAAACCAGTCAAAAATACAAAATGTTAATCCACATTCTCACGTAAGATCTCCAGAGAAACATCATGCTCTTTATGGATTTTTCCCGGTGCTGCGAACGGCTCGAGGGAACGGCAGGCCGGCTCGATATGATCGATATCATCAGTAAAGAGCTGCCCGGCCTCACCGAAGAGGAACTCCCGGTCTTTGTCCGGTTTATCATGGGCCGGATCTTTGCTGACTGGAGCTCCCGGAAACTCGGGATCGGCCCGAACCTCCTGTACGAAGCGACCGGTGCCGTTGCAGGTGTACCAAAGGACAAAGTGGTCCAGAAGATCAACAAGACCGGCGATGTCGGGCAGGCGGTCGAGGAACTCCTTTCCGTCAAGTCCCAGACAACGTTCTTCCACGAGGAACTCGACCTTGTCCATGTCTATAATTCCCTCATCGGCATCGCTGAACAGGAAGGGAAGAAATCCCAGCGGGAGAAACTGCTTGCCGTCCGCAGGCTGCTGGGCAATGCCCACCCGCTGGAAGGGCGCTACCTTGCCCGGATCATGCTCGAAGAGCTCCGGATCGGCGTGGGGGAGGGAAGCGTCCGCGAAGCCATTGCAAAGGCATTTTCCGTCGACCCCGCGCTCGTAGAGCATGCAACGCAGGCCCTCAATGATATGGGCGAGGTGGCACGGCTCGCGAAGATCGGGCCGGATGCACTCCGCGATGTCCAGATCACCCCGTTCCACCCGGTGCGGATGATGCTCGCCCAGCAGGGGAGCATTGCAGATATGATTAAGGAGCATGGGCAAATCGCTGCCGAATTCAAGTACGACGGGTCGCGGTTCCAGTTCCACAAGAAAGGCAACTGGGCCCGCATGTACTCACGGAGGCTCGAGGACGTGACCGGTGCCCTGCCGGATGTAATCCAGCAGCTGATGAGCGCGACAGAGCACGACGTAATCCTTGATGGCGAGGTGATCGCTGTCAAGGACGGGAAACCGATGCCGTTCCAGTCCGTGCTCCGCCGTTTCCGGCGCCGGCACGATATCGCTGATGCGCAGGAAGCGATCGGGATGGTGCCCAATGTCTTCGATATCCTGTACCTTGACGGGGAGACCCTCATCGATCTGCCGGTTACGGAGCGGCGCAAACGGCTCGAATCTGTCGTGAAACTCTATCTCGCCCCGCAGGTGGTCAGTGACGACCCGGCAGTCATCACGAAGACCTACGATGACGCCCTTGCCGCCGGCCACGAGGGGATCATGATCAAGGTCCCTTCATCGCCCTACTCACCCGGCCAGCGGGGGAAGAACTGGATCAAGATCAAGCCCGAAGTGGACACCCTCGACCTCGCGGTCATCGGCGGCGAATGGGGCGAGGGCAAGCGGGCGCATGTCTTCGGCTCGTTCCTTGTTGCCTGCCAGGATACGGGAAAACTCGTACCATTAAGCCGCGTGGCAACCGGGTTCTCGGACGAGCAGCTCGCGGAAGTATACGAGATGCTGAAGGATTCCGTGATAAAAACCACCGGCAAAGAGGTGACGTTCGAGCCCTCGCTCGTCTTCGAGGTGGGGTATGCCGAGCTGCAGGCAAGCCAGAATTATGAGGGTGGGTTTGCCCTCCGGTTCCCCCGGTTCATCCGCCTCCGTGACGACAAGGATCTTACGGATATCGAGACCATTGAGAGCATCAGGGAGCGCTACAGGCGGCAGGCCAATTCTGCACAGGCGTACCAGAAGTGAACGGGCGATCCCCCGTATCCGGAAATGCGGGATCGTATGGTTTATTCTTTTTAACGGTGTATCAATAAAATAATGAGAGGAATATTATTCTTTTTCCTGGTAGCTGCAATAATCCTCGTAACCGGGTGCGTAACCCCCGCAGAACCGACAGAAAATCCGATCGGAAAAGGTTACCTGGACCTGTGCACTTCCGATCCGGAACAGGCGGATTTCTGGCGGGAAACCGGAGATACACTCTGGAATTCCCCGGAAATCCAGCGCTCTGCCGGTAACCGTGCAGTTGTTGCAGGAATTCCCGCATGTGAAAACGGTTCGGTCACGATCTGGGGTTACGAGCAGGAAGGCGGGGGATGGTACCGTGTCACTACCCGGGCAACCGATGGAATATCGGGTAACGGCTGGCTGGTTGCCGGTCACCTGCACCAGGTATCCAATGAAACAGGAACGGAATGGAGCACCAATTATCACGCGATAGTGGGTCGCTGGTACCAGACCGGGCGGGGGAACGGGGCAAAGATCTGGTATGAGTTCAATCCGGACGGGACGTTCACGTTCAATTACGACATGATGGGGAACAGCGACAATATGCAGGACAAAGGCAGCTGGACATATCTCGGGAATAACACCTATGACCTTATCTCAACCATATCAGCTGACCACAATCATACCTCCATCACTATCAATCCCAAAGAGAGAACCTTCAATTCCGGAATACTCCTGTCATCCCGGGTAAACAATACCCTCATCGATACAACATCAGATCGGGAGGACAAAAGATCGTTTGATCCTCCGGTTGAGTCTGAGATCGTATATGCAAAGGAATGACTTTCCCCTGATCAGAACTGAAAGAGCGTCCGCTGGGTCCGGAGTTCCGGGATGAGCGTGCTGCAGGGCACCCAGCGATCGGAGCCGGTGAGCATCACAGCATGGCGGACCGCTGCATCGAGGGATTCGCAGTGCACGGGGGGCGAACTCATCGCTTTCCGTGCGGCTTCGCGGATCACCCATGTCCCGAGCGGTGCCCAGTAGTCCGATGAGACGCTGCGTACCACGATTACCCGGGCACACCGCCGGACAGACTGGAGATATTCAGAGACCGCGAGCCGTGCAGAGTAATAAGCACCGGTGATCGGGGAGTAGCCATGTTTTGTCATCCCTTCCCGGTCCTGCACGATCATCTCGCTGTCCCCGGACCAGAGCGTGTGGGCTCCCCAGACCTCGATCATCTCGTACTTCCAGTCGCCCGGCAACAGGATTACCACGATATGGTTGCCGTAGATTTCCCCGGAAAAAACAAGTGTCTCCTCAAGCGGGGCAAACCGGGCGATCTCTTTTTTGAGACCGTTCGAGAGGGTATCGTCGACAGCCGTGATCGCCCAGCGGGTAGGGACGAACGTCCGCCGTTTCCCGAGCAGCCCGGCTGTCATGAGCTTTGCGATCTGGTACACATCAACCCCGTCGCTGTTCAGGGCTATCGCGGCATCGGTTGCCACGATGTCCGTATCCGACGTGATCCGGTCGACAGCCCGGCCGACCTTTGCACTCCCGACAAGGTCCATCGTCTTCACGGCGCCGGAGAATCCCACGGGTGCAACGGTGCCATCGAAGTTTAAGGAAAACTCGATCGGTTTTTCAAAAGAGATATCCACGTCGAGGGGTATCGAGGAGAGCGCGATCTCCTGCAGGCTGCCCCCGATTTTATGCAGCCCGGCATTGCCCCGGATCGTCCGGGCGCGGATTCCCACGATCTCCTCCATCCCGAGGTTGTTCCGGAGCCAGTCCGGAGGATTGTCGGTATCATTGATGAGGAGCGGCCCGCCCCGTACATCGGGATACCCGAAACTCCCGATGAAGACCGATGGCGAGCTTCCCTGGTAACTGCTTGAAGGTTTTACCGCCACCTGTGCATGGAACCGGCTGATAATGGGGCAGCGGGGCAGCCCGCACATTCCCTTCCCCTTGCACTGTACACACTGCATCATGGTGACATCTCCGCAAACCTGCCGGCAATGGTATTCCCGTGAGCAAACGCGGGGCCGGGGATCACGTTCCCCCGGGGGAGATGACGGGAATTATTCCGGCGGGTGCTGGTCATGGGGCGGGGGCGGCGGCAGGCAGGCTGCCGGGCTTCCGTGAGGTACACATTCAACGGTATTGAACGGCGCTTTTGTAAACCGGCTCATGGACTCGGCAAACGAGACACGCCACCCCACATCGTACCGGGCACCGCACTCGGGACAGATGAGGATCACGCGCCAGACTTCCCGGGTGGACTTGACGGGAGTATCCCGGCTCGCACTGGCATTGACAAACGACGTATGAAATCCAAGCGTATACCCGCAGGCCGGGCAGGTATGGAACTCGTTTTCAACCGGCAGGCTGACAATTTCCTTGAGATCGGGCATAAGGTGCTCCTGAACATGCATTGGAAGCCGGACGGATATCAGCGTTTCCTGCGGCCGACCACTGCAGTGATAAGCTCCAGTGCATTCTGCCTGCCGTTGACCGTTGCATGGAACTGACGGAATGGCCGGGGATGAAGCGCTATCGTTTCTTCGATCTTCTTCTCCAGCAGGTCCTGTGTCAGTGTCCGCCCGTCAACAGCGATACCGGCACCCATATCGACGATTTTTCTTGCATTGTTCTGCTGCTCGGGATGGCACGTATCCATGATGATCAGCACCGGCTTTTCAAAGAGCATGGCCTCGTGCAGGGTGGTAAGGCCACCGTGGACGATCGCAATCCGTGCCCGGGCAAGGTGCTCGTAGAGGTTCGGGACATACCCGTGGGAGATAAAATTGTCCGAGGACCCCGGAAGATCTCCCCCCGTATAGAAGACATCGAAACACAGGTCCTTTCTCCTGTCCGCTATGTTCCGGAGGGTCAGGTACATCGGGAGCTTGTAGGGTTCTCCCCCAAAACTGGTGAAGATGGTCCTGCTCTCGTACACGTACCGCGCCGGGTCAAAGACATAAAACGGTCCGCAGAACGCATATTTTGCCTCGTCTCCTTTCGGAACAACGAGGTTGTACTCACTCACCGTATCAGGCGCAGGATAATCCGGTATCAGGATAAGGTCCGCAAGCCGCAGGTACCGGCGGATGAGGAAGTTAAGGACACGCCAGACGGGGTTTGTTGTCCCGTTATGGCCGTTGAAATGGTTCTGGTTGGTCACGAACACGACCGGGACCCTGTTGACACGACCAGCAAGCACGCCGCCGTACATGGTGTCGCAGACAATGCAGTCAAAGCGGTATTTTTTAATCAGTTTGTTGACGCTCAGGAACGACCGTACCAGGTCAAAGACGATCCCTTTCGAGTACCAGAGGGTCTTTTTCAGGCTGAAGAACCCCCCCTCCCCTTCGAGACAGACCTCGCGGGGAATACAGTGCAGGTGCGTGCACCCGTGCTGGTTCATGAAGTCATAGGATTTCCCGTACCCGGCAAAATGGACTTCATGCCCGTGCTGCTGCAGGTAATGGCCGAGATGGAGGGAACGCGAAGCGTGCCCGAGTCCTTCCCCGCAGACAACAAAAAGGAGTTTCATGGTGATTCTGCCGGTATCATAGGTTCTTGTTTTGTATCCGGGTGCCGTGCTGTTTTTTTATCCTTCCGAAATGGTTGCCTGCTGCGCAGATCCCCCGGGGGGCTCCGGGATAATGATCCAGGCCGCAAGGTACACGATGATGCCGGTACCCATGGAGGCCAGGCTGAAGACGATCCAGACCAGCCGGATGAGACTCGGGTCAACATCGATATGTTCGCCAAGACCCCCGCAAATCCCTCCAAGAATCCTGTCCTTTCTGGAGCGGTACAACCGTTTCA
Organism: Methanoregula sp.; assembly: GCA_041652515.1. Lineage (GTDB taxonomy): Archaea > Halobacteriota > Methanomicrobia > Methanomicrobiales > Methanospirillaceae > Methanoregula. Next base: position 2,682 of record JBAZHD010000085.1, on the reverse strand, counting down.
TGTACACAAAATGGGGGTGTAAGGATAAAGAATTCGCGCTTTTCAAAGGACCGGCAATAAAAGCCGGGTGCCCCTGCCGGTTCCGGGAGCCTTTTCATGCCGGAAGTATAAGGTGTGTACAGGAAAACTGCATGACAGGGAGCGGGAATGAGACAGGAACTGCAACCTTTGGCGCCGGGTGTTTCTGGGGCGTCGAGGCGGCATTCCGCAAGGTACAGGGCGTTACAGCAACTGCTGTGGGATACATGGGGGGGACAACAAAGAACCCGACCTACGAGCAGGTTTGCAGCGGCGAAACCGGGCATGCCGAGGTCGTGCAGGTCACCTACGACCCGGCACGGGTAACGTATGACGAACTCCTGTCCGTTTTCTGGTCGGTCCATAACCCGACCCAGCTGAACCGGCAGGGGCCGGACGTGGGATCGAATTACCGTTCGGTCATCTTCTACCACGATGCTGAACAGGGCCGGCTTGCACGAAAATCAAAGGAGGATATCCAGGTCTCCGGCAGGTTCGGTTTTGGCAAGATCGTTACCGCCATCCAGCCCGGCACGGAGTTCTGGCGGGCAGAAGAGTATCACCAGCAGTACTTCGAAAAGCATGGCGGTCATGCTGCCTGCGGGATCTGATCCAGCGGGAGAAGACTCCCGGGAAATTTTTTTATAGGTTCCCAAACGATAAAAATAAACTATGTTGTTTTCGGATTTTCTGCAGATTGTTGCCGTTGTCCTTGAAGTGGCGGTCACGGTAATTGCAGTAGTCATCGCAACCCGGCACCAGAAGTTATATGGATGGTGTATCGCCGCCACGTTCGGGCTCTTTGTCCTCTTTGATATCGGCAGGCTCGTAGCGCTGCCCGTCTCGGACGCTGCGCATTCTCTCATCTTCCTTGTTGCCTGCGGGGCCATGCTGTACGGGGTATGGCTGATCTATAAAGAGCAGGAAGTCCCGGTTCACTCACAAAAATAATCCTGTTTTAGCAGGTTACCCAAATCCTGGTTACTTTTTCCGGTCATCTCCGGATAATGCGGGAGATGCGGGTATCGGCCTTCATGACCGGTACTGGATCCGGCCACCGTTCACCGCCCCCACAAAAAAACAACGGGAGCAACCCGGGGTTTTTGGGGATACCAGTAATGCAATATTATAAGGAATCTCTGTACACCATTAGATCAGCAGAAGGATCGGGATGTATCCTTCCGGGAGGAGAGTCACCATGATGCAGATCCACAGGACAAAAAAAGACACAGAGCCGGCAGTCACTGAGATCGTGGACGCAGCGTGCGATGACTGCTGGATACGGCTGACCTATCCCACCGAAGCTGAACTGGTGCTGGTTGCGGAAAACCACAGCCTCCCGCTGGAATTCTTAAAAGCAGCTCTCGATGAGGAAGAGCGGCCGCGTATCGATTCAGAAGACGGCGTTGTCCTTATCGTGCTCGATGTCCCGATGGTCACTGAATTCGAGGGTATCAAAACCCTTACTACCCTCCCGCTCGGCATCATCATCGCGGACAAGCTCATTGTCACGGTCTGTAACCGCCAGACGCAGATCCTCGACGATTTCATAGCAGGAAAGGTCAGGCATTTCCACACGGCCAAGAAGACCCGTTTCCTCTTCCAGATCTTCTACCGTAACGCGTCCTCATACCTCCACCACCTGCGCCAGATTGAGAAATCGATCTCCCGGGTCGAGATGGAACTGCACCGCTCCATGAAGAACGAGGAACTCTTCCACATGATGGAGATGGAAAAGAGCCTTATCTACTTCTCGACCTCGCTCAAGTCGAACGAGGGCGTGCTGGAACGGATCCTGCGCACCAAGCCGCTGAAGATGTACGATGACGATGCCGAGTTCCTCGAAGACGTCATCATCGAGAACCGGCAGGCCATGGAGATGTCGCAGATCTACCTGCACATCATCACCGGCATGACCCAGGCGTTTGCCACCATCATCTCCAACAACCTGAGCGTTGTGATGAAGTTCCTTGCGTCTGCCACGATCATCATTGCCATCCCGACGATGATTGCGAGTTTCTACGGCATGAACGTGGCGGACCTCCCCCTTAAGGATACGCCTCTTGCCTTTGAACTGATCTTCGTGTTCTCGGTAATCATCTCGGTTATCCTTGGCCTGTTCATGTGGAGGAAGAGGTTCTTTTAGAGGATGAGGATCGTCAGACCCGAAGCGGGAGAAGAATTGCGCAGCAGGTCTTCGACTTCCGACCGTTTCAGACCCCGATGGTGAGAAGAACCAGAAGGGTTCTTCGACCCGACTCCTGTTTTTAAAAATCCCACAGGGAATCTGCTTATTTTAGGGATTGCTGACAAAACGCTCAGATCCATCAGCCAGGGCATGCCGGGGAATATCCGGGGATTCACCATACTCTTTGCACGATCGCAGAATCCTTTCGGGTTATTCGTCGTCTTATGCCCGCGGGCAATCGACCGGTCGGAGTACGCAGATGCACTCTTCACCGCATCCGCTCGCAGAGAAATGATAAGAAAATGGATGGGCCCGCTGAGATTCGAACTCAGGACCTCCGCCATGTCAAGGCGACGTCATAGCCAACTAGACCACGAGCCCTCGTAAGTCTGATGCTCTATAACATCTGTCCTTGTATTATTAAAAATTAGTGCACAGGTTCCTGTCCGGGACCTGGCTGCAGGAAAAAACCCGGG
>JBAZHD010000084.1:0-15143 GCA_041652515.1 Methanoregula sp. | reverse complement strand
GACATTCAAACGGCTATTGATTTTATTGTCGAACATGGCTTTAAGGTAATTCACCCGGACTCAGTTCTTGAACAGAATCTTCGTGAAGGGAGTCGGTGAGTTACTCATTTTCATATTAAATCATTCAGAAGACTCTGACGCTTCCGGGGGCTTCGCCCCCGCTGCTGGGGCAGCCCCCGATTACGATAACGACGTATTACCTGCAACCTGAAACGGACTATCGCAAGAGGGGGGTATCGTATAACGCGAGAAATATTTTCTCCTGAGCAGAAAAAAAAATAAAAAAATCCCGGTTCCGCCGTCCCGTGACACCGGCTGCACCAGAAAAAATGGTAATAAATGATCAGCGGGCTGCTAGATAATCGATAGTAAGCGGATAAAGCTCGGGATACCCGATACCTGCTATGACCGCGGGGTCGCAATAAAAAAGGCGCCGTGCCTCTACCGCCGAATCCACACGATAGATAATAACGCCGATCGTTCCTTCGGGCGAACCGCCGTCCAGGAAAACCACTCCCTGTGCAATCAGGTCCCTGACATATTCCTTGTGCTGTTCCATTGCTGCCTGCTCTTCCGGCGTCATGGTTGTAAGAAAATCCAGGCGTTTTGGTCGGATCAGAGAGATAAATTCCATCGTGTAACTCCAGTTGTTAATTTCGATTACCATCGGTTATAGGTATGGAAAGGCGTTTTTTCCCGGCAAAAGCCTCTTCCCGCCACAACGGAGAGGAGAATATCAGTTCAGGTTTTTTTGCCGGTGAGAAAAACCGGTAAAAAAAATTATCGCCTGAAGCAGAAGTGCCCGATGACGAGACTGTGTTTCGAATACAGTTCGCAGGCCGGACAATAACAGTTCAGTTCTTTCTGTGACGGGGCCGGTGATGATCCCCGTGCGCAGAAGAGGGTATCGGGCTGGGATTTGTCAAGGGCGTTATGCTTATAGGTCGGGCATGCGCCGCAGTACTTCCGGCATATCTGCCGGTTCTCTTCCGTATCCTCAACAATACTCGTATCAGTTTTCATAGTGGAGGGATGGAATCATAAGAATAATATGCTTCTTGTAGATTTTTAATCGGCTGCAACCGTATCCGGTCAGTCCCACACCCTGAAAAAACACGGACGGGTCTGCCTCACCCGGTAATCAGGAATGCGGGGGATCGCCGGCAGTTTTTTCTTGAGATACCGGGGAAAAACTCCGACAACACCGACTGGCTGAACCCCCCGGCAACCAAGACTGCGGGGGATAAACAGTATTTTTCCTGATACGCGGGGGAACTCCGATAAAACCCCCGGTTGGACCCAGAAAAACTCCATGAACGAACCACCCGGTACCAGAAAACCGGATACCCCGGTTGTATCGCCGCAGTAATCCGGACCGCTGATAAAAACCCTTAACCACCCAGCGCACCTGTTAAAGCATGGCGATACTCTTGGAAAAGCAATCCGTTAAATCCCGCATCCTGCGCACCGTGGGATATGATGAGAGCACAAAAATCCTGGAGATAGAATTTCAGACGGGACTTGTTTACCAGTATTCAGCAGTCCCCGCAAAAGTCTACGCGGATCTCATGCATTCGGAAGAAATTGGAAAATATTTTTCCGAGAAGATCCGGCCTAAATTCCACACAAAACAGGTTGCCCCATAGATTGCATCTCCGGAAATTCCCGCACACAGCTACGGCTCCGAACGGGGGGAAATCCGGAATTTTTTGGTTTTTTTTTGGTTTTCAGGAAATTTCCCGGATCCCGCAGACTCTGAAATATTGACCCTCAACATACCCCTCCGGGGAACACCGGCGTCATTACCGGGGGTGAGAAAAATACGAGAAAATCTCCTGCCCGGTCATAACAACCATAAGCGATTCCAGCGTTCTTCTGGTAAGGAAAACCGTATGCCTGAACCTGACATCTCCCTTGAAACCTCTGCAGGTCCGCTGCACCTTAAAAATCCGTTCCTGCTGGCCTCGGGTCCGCCAACTGCCACGGGCGAACAAATCCGGCACGCGTTCCGGCTCGGCTGGGGAGGTGCGGTCACCAAGACTATTACCCCGGACACCATGGAGATTATGGATGTCTCGCCCCGGTTTGCGACATGGAAGGATGAGAAGGGAGGACTGCTCGGTTTTGAGAATATCGAGCTGCTCAGCAAAAAAGACATGGCATACTGGGTACGGGAGATCCGCCAGACACGCGATGAATACCCGGACCGCGTGCTGATCGCGAGTATCATGGCATCGCCCGATCCCGCTGAATGGCAGGAACTGGCCGGCACCATGCAGGACGCCGGGGCGGATGCGATCGAGCTGAACGTCTCCTGCCCGCACGGTATGCCGGAACGGGGCGTTGGTTCTGCCATCGGACAACACCCCGATCTCGTTGCCGGTGTAACCCGTGCAGTACGGCATGTCGCAAAGGTCCCCCTCATCGTCAAGCTCACGCCCAACGTCACGGACATCATGCCGGTTTCACAGGCCGCGGTGGAGAACGGGGCCGATATCCTTGCAGCCATCAACACGGTCCAGTGCCTGATGGGTATCGATCTCGATACGCTCGAACCCCGGCCCTCCGTTGCCGGGGCCGGCACGTATGGCGGGTACTCGGGGCCTGCAGTGAAACCCATCGGGCTCCGGGTGGTATCGCAGCTCGCACGGGAATGTAATGTCCCCATCCTGGGAATCGGCGGCATCTCCCGCTGGCAGGACGCGGCCGAGTACATCGCGGCCGGGGCATCGGCAGTCCAGGTCTGTACTGCCGTGATGTGGGAGGGAGCTGGTATCATCCGGGGGATGAATGCCGGCCTCTCGGGCTACCTTGCACAGAAGCACTTTGCCGGTCCCGGTGCACTCCGGGGCCTTGCCCTTCCCCGCATCGGCACGCATGAATCACTTTCCCGGGACGAGAAATGGTATGCAACCGTGGGATTTCCGGAACGGTGTACTTCCTGCGGCCATTGCGTTGTGGCCTGCCGGGACGGGGGATACGATGCGATTGCGCTCGAGGACCGTCGCGTGGTGATCGATGCCGGGCGGTGCGATGGTTGCAGCCTCTGTTCGCAGGTCTGCCCTGAGAGCGTGATTGTGATGCAGCGCCGGATGAGGAGATAAAAAAACTCTGGATAATTTTTCCTTTTCCTTTACAGTCCCGGGTGGGTGGCATATCCACCGACCGGGTTTTTGGGGAGATCAGACCGTTAAAAACAGGATATTTCCAGAGCAAAAAAACTGAACCGCGTGGGGGAATTCCGGGGCAGGCCTGAAAAAAGAATTATCCTCTGGAGAAAACCTGTTTCAAAAAGAAATGATCGCCCCCCTTTGCGTCAGCCCAGCTCCCGGCGGGGGCAGGGGCGCAGGTGATGCCGCTGTATTACCGGTACAGAAATCCTCTATTTTTTTGTGTACAGGTAGTACAACACTATCGCAAACGGGGCGCCTCAGCGGCGGGGCGGAGCCCCCGGAGCGTCTGGCTACGATACATGATTTAATATGGAAATGTCCTCACAATTTCCATTCTGTGTGCCTGTGGCCGCAGGCATCATGTCCGTTTCCAAAGAAAACCGACTTCTTCAGGAATTGCTGATGGGGGTTGAGACCCCCATACCCCCCATTACGATATATGTCGCCGCCCCCGATGGGGCGCCCCCGCGGCGAATCGGTAACTGAAAATATATTTGAAAACACATTCCCCGCACTATTCCGAAGGGACCCCGAAGCAGGGAACCCTTTCACGCCAGAGATTTTCAAGGTCCGGGTGTGAACCTGATCGGTTCATGCTTGTTTTTCAGAGTAAAAAAAAAAGAATTATTCCCTCTTGTTGTGTCGGAGCAGCGCAACCGTACCGCAGAGAACAAGTGCACCGAGAACCGGTAATGCACCCGGATCGGACCGGGCCGTCGGCATAGTGGGTGGCAGCGTGGGTGTGGTGAGCGTAGTTACCGTGGATTCCGGCGTTGCCGTTGTCGTCTTCACGGGTGCCACCCCGCCCATCGGCCGTAACCTGACATCAACGCTCGCGATCAGGTCCCTCTCCACTGCAACCGTTGTCGAGAACGGTTCGTACCCGTCTGCGGCAACCGTGATCGTATGGAGCGCGTTCGCGGTCACGTAATCAAAGACCATGGTGCCGGTCCCCGACCCGGAGTCCGCGCCCACGTTATACTGGCAGCGCGCGTTATCAATGCAGATCGTGCTGCCGGTCATGTCCACATAGACCCGGACCATGCCGGTTGCCGGTATCGGTGTGCGGGTGGTCGGTGGTGTGGTAACAACCTTGTCAAGGGTGATCTCGACCCGGGTGATCTTCCCCAGCTTTACCTCGACAAGCTCCATCATATCCTCGTAACCGGCCGGGCTCGCGACCGAAACGGTATGATACCCGGCGCTCACGCCCGAAAAGAACGTGCTCCCGTTGCTGCTGATCAGTCCGAGATTATCCCGGCACACGTTGTTGTCGAGACAGATCTCGACATTGCCCGGGGTAACATTCACCCAGACACCGGTTGCGTCGGGGTCCTGGTCGAGGAACGCAGTGGCCGTGCTGGTCATGTCGGAGGTAACATAGACCGTCTCGGTCCAGTCCCGGTATCCTTTCGCCGAGACGACAATCATATGCCACGCATTTCCTTCAACCGAGAAGGTGGCGGGCGCGATTTCGCAGTCCTTGTTGTCAATGCAGACATTCGCACCAGACGGTGATGAATAGACCGTGATCCTGCCGGGCGGAACGACGGCAATGGCCGGTGCGGCAATAAGGAGGATGAGGGCCAGGATGAGGAGTGTTTTTGAGTACTGCTGATACATGATCGTGATCTGGGTGTAAATCGGATAAGTATTTTGGGTTGGAGATAAAGCTGCCCCGGTGTATGCTGGAAAATTATGGCAGAACAAAACCAGAAAACCTCCCGGATCCCACCAGGTTCATCGGGAAATCCGGTTCATGGATTTACCTGAGGGGTTTCAGATCAATTCTCCGCATTACGGGTACTCCGGTCATCGTAATGGGGGAGATATTTTTCCAGGAAGGGGATTGCCTCCGTGTTGAGTTCATACCGGGCAGTCCTGCCGGCTTTTTTGATCCTGAGAAGCCCGTCATTGGATAACCGGTTCATCTGCCAGGTTACCCCGGCACCGGAAATACCGACAGCGGTCTCAAGCTGTACCCGGGTCAGGCCGGGATTCTCCGTCAGGAGTTGCAGGAGAATTCTCGTGGATTTGTTGTGGAGGTATTTCAGGACATTCTTTTCCATTGCGGAGTACCGGCCGGAGTTTTCAAAATACCGGGTATTCCGGGACGTGTTCAGGACCGTCACTTTGTTTGTGAGCTTCAGGATTGTGAGATGATACCGGAGGGTATTTCCCGACACCCCGGTCTCCCGGGAGATCTCCGAGAGATCAGTGCCGGGGGTCTTCTTAATAAAATGATAGATGGTATTCCGCGATGGGTTTTCCAGCACGTTTTTCTGTGCGATCTTCCGGTAGCCCAGGTACGCGAACATCTTGAAGAAGAGGAGAAGTTCTGCCGGGAAGGCCAGGAACGGGCAGAACATAAGTATCCAGGAAATTATGAGGATTTGCGGGGGGACCTGCCACCATTCGATCTGGACCGTCTCCAGCGGATCCCCTTTGATCATATCGTCCGTTGCCGGTTCTACGGTATACCCCCCGGGACCCGCCATGACCGGTATTATTGATGAAAAGGTGAACAGGAGAGAGTATAGTAAAATTAAAGAAAATTGTTTATTCATTACAACATTTTTCTGACTTGTAAATAATGAAGGTTATGATTTTAACCGGGAGGGATATATCGTGGTATTGCCGGTACCCGTTGCCGTGGAGCGGACGATCCGCGTCCCCCGGGTGCCGGATGAAATTGAACCCGTAAGGTACCGGGTGAGAGAACGTTTATATCACCATCTGAAACACAGTGATGCAGATCTTCCTCTGGAATCTGCACGGCCGGGAAAAACATAGCATACATCCACACCCTGTCCCGGCTGTTTTTTTTAATTAAACCTGGAGAGAATTCCGTTGTTCATGACCCACCGCAGGAAAAAAAGCATCCGGCACCAAAAAAAGCGTAAGGTACCCGGCGATAAATCGTTAATACCCCCGCAGCATTTTGCATAGTGACGACACCTGCTATCGTCGTCCGGGAAAAAGCGGGGGCGGCTCACACTCTGATCCATAAGACCCCCGCTCATACCGCTGGTGCTGCCCTTTCACGATGCAAATAATTTCCGGGCAGGGTATCTGCTCTCATTTTCATCGAAACTGGTTTTCCCGTGAGGGGTCCTTTTTGAGGTTCAGCGGATCGGTATCCGGATTTGAAATTCACTACCGGCTGAGTTTCTTGCGGCACTCGTCCAGTTTCTCTGCCACGATCCCGGTTACAACACCGGGCGCGACACTGCAGACATCCCCGCTGCAGCCGCCCGGCTCGTGGACGGGATCGAAGATCATGGGCGTGGTCTCGGACGGTACGACCGTGGCGATGACGGTCGGCGTTGTGTCCGGAATGTGGACCGGGTCGCACACCATGCCGGGGTCGTGGACCGGATCACAGATGATCGTCATGCTCCGGACAAGGAGGGAGCCGAGGATGATCGAGACAAGGGCAGCCACCGATGCGATGGCGATCTTGAGGGCCCGGTTCCGGACCAGGCGGTCGATCACGCAGGCCGCCGCGTAGCCGATCACAATAGCGATACCTACCGGCACCAGCGGGTCCCACATCGTAAAGCCGCTCACGATCAGGACGAGGAAGAGTGTGGGGATGACAAGCGTTGCTGCAAGAATGAGCCTGAACCCGCTGGGTCGCAGGAAGTCGGATGCACCGGACATTATCTCATACTCGGGGGTTTTTTGTATTCAATCTTATCCCCGGCCCGGCAGATCATCTGATGAAGGACTATCCTTCAGACCCGGAAGATCTTCCGGAGCAGGGAGGAGAACTGGATCTCGCCGGGCACGCCGACCTGCCGGAATCTTTTTTCCGCGGTCTGCAGCCGGTCCATCCGGCTCGTGATCCCGTCGGCTTCTTTTACGAATTTGGCGCACCCGGCATGGATGGAGACTGCCAGTTCGTCGAGGTCTTTCTTGGAGACCAGCCGGGTGGTCAGGGAATACATCTTCAGGATGTGATCGAGGACAAACGCGTTGCTCCGGGTAATGAGGTCCGTGGTCTCCTCGTGCAGCTGTTTTGCGGACGGCCCGGGGTAGAGCCGGCGCACGACATACGCCCGGTACGCGAGTGCAATCAGGGTGTGGGCAAGTTTCGAGTACCCGGAGTCCCTGCGCCGGAATGTCGCAAGGTTGATCCGGAACATCTGGTCAACGGCCGGGTCCCTGAGCCGGTAGTCCCAGTTCGGCCAGGTTCCCTTGACCAGGCCTTCTTTTATGACCTTTTTCTCGAGCGGCGACCCTGCCACTACCTCGGCCCGGCCAAAGTCGAACGGGTACCCCGGGTGGTTCTTCATGAACAGGATGTTCTCGTTGATCTGGTCGAGCGTGGCGTCCGGGTGGAAGATGAGGAGGTTGTAGGTGACAATGATCCGGTTCTCGCGCAGCAGTTCAAACGCCCGGTCGATATCGCTGACATCCGAGCCCCGGATCAGGGAGAACAGGCCGTCTTCGGTTGCGTTCTCGACGCCCAGGAAGACGCCGACAACCCCGAGTCTCCTGAGCCGGAACGCAACCTTTTCGGTGATCGAGTCCGGCCGGGCCTTGATTAAGAAGGCGACTTTATCGGAGTCCACCTTCTCTTTTTCGAGCGCTGCCATCAGCGAATCGAGCCGCTCGCAGTTGTCCGATTCATATTTCTGCAGGAAATTGTCGTCATGGAACTGGAAGATACGGACGCCCTGCTTATGGTAGAGCCACGCGATCTCCTTTGCGATATTTCCCACGCTTCGCAGGGCATGATGCTCCCCCTTCTTCTTGGCATGGAACGCCCCGATGCAGCAGTAAGCGCAGGCCGAGTGCCAGCACCCCCGGCTTGCAACGAGCGTGGCAAAGTTCTCGCCGAGCCGGACCTGCGGCCGGTCGTTCCGCACCGGGAACGGCAGGGCGTCGAGGTCCGGGAAGCAGTCGATGATACGGTTTTCCACGATCATCTTCCCGATCCAGAAGACGAGGTTGGAGACTTCCGAGATCTTCCGTTTCCCTTCAAGGAACTCCGCCAGTTCAACGAGGGCCTGTTCCCCCTCGAACCGCACGATGCTGTTGAGCCCGAGTTTGAGTTCCAGGATCTTCCGGTACTCAAACGTCGGGAAGTGCCCGCCGGCCGTGATGTGGCAGGCAGCATTGCCCTTCCTGATTTTTTTTATCAGGTCGAAGAATGCCGGTGCCCGGCTCTGGAACGCCATCGAGACGGCGATGAGGTCCGGGCGGAACTTGTGGATTTGTTTGAGGACCCGCTCGGTGTCTTCCGGTACCGAGAAGGGTGCTATCTGTATGGTATGGCCGGCTTTTACGAGTACCGCGGCGGGGTAGCGTACGGAGAGGTTCTCCTCGTCTTCGGATGCGATGAAGAGGACTTTTACCGGCATGGTATGTTTTTGTATGAGGGGGGTGGGGGATAAGGGTTGTGAATTGGGTCGGGGGAAAGATCCGGATCACTCATCAACGATCTTATTGAGATCGACAACCATCTGCACCGTGTCGGCACTCTCTGTAATCTTCACGAAACCCCCGTACGTTTCGTAGAACCTTATTGTCCGTGGATCTTTCTTTGAATCGACTTTTACGAACCTGCAGCCGATCTGGTCAGTCAGGATAAATGCAAGGGCAAACACATGCTTCAGCATGTCGTATCCGATACCCTGGCCCCGCATGCCGTCACGAGTTGCCATTCTCGCGAGAAGCAGGGCCGGATATTTCTGGGGCGGTTCTTCAATATCCGGCAGCATTTTCCTTACATGATCGGATACGATACAACCCATAGACAGGGAGAAAAAACCTACAAGTTCGGTACCGGAATGGACAAGATAGGTAGTGCTGATCTTTTCATGCTGCCGGTTCTTGGCATCGTTCCTTAAAAAATCCTCAAGATCTTCCGAGTCAGAGCACGTGAACATCGATACATCTGAGTTGTCAGCTAATTTTTAAAAAAATAAGAGAGGAGAGATCGGTATTCATGTTATTGTTTTGGCCAGGATTTTGAGAGTTGCCGGGCTTCCCGGAAGAGGGTCCGGCTCTCGGAAGTGAAGGATTGTTTTTGTGCCCTGACGTATTCGTTGAAGGCACGTGCTTCTTCCCCCCGCAAAACTGTTTCCAGTTCAATCTGTTTTGCCATGACTGACCACCTTGTGTTCCATATATTATACTACAATATTATTCTTTAAGGTAATGCCGGGAACGACTCCTGCAACCTGTACCGGTAAAAAATCCCCGTACTACGTGCCGGGCCCGGGTAAAAATGATTAAACTCCCCACGGCCCGGGATGCGGACCCGGCAGGGGAAGAATCATTGGCACGATGCCAGTGTTTTTTTCGGATTCTGTACAGAAGCAGTGAGATAACAGCCGTCACCGGCACATCCCGGTAAAAACCCGGATACCGGGGACCCCCCGCGTTCAGTCAGGATAGGGGATTGTCCGTGCCCCGCCATACACGTGATACGCCACCAGGGCTTTACCGATATTCTGGTCGAGAATCTGAACCCGGTTTCCCGCGGACACGAGTCTCATGGAGGTCAGGACGGCTGCGTAAGGAAAAAATTCTTTCCGCAGCTTGTGCCGGTTGCAGATATCAAGCGTATCCTTCTCAAGTTTCCGCGTCATTTCCGGAATGCTCCAGAGCGGCATGTTTCCTTTCGGGATCTCCGTGTTCCAGCCGCCCCGCGGGTCCAGCTCCAGGGCCTCACACACGCCTCCCATGAACATGTGGATCAGGTTCATTTCCTCATCCATTGGCGAGAGGAACACCGTCCCGGGTTTTAGCTCCGGTAATGCAGGAAACTTTCCCCGGAGGATCAGCAGGCCCGCGAGGCTTGCGGCGGCGGCAATGTCGGTTTCGATGTGCCCGTTTGGGGTATTGGTGAATTTCGGGCCGAAGAGATCCATCATGTCGTTTGAAGCTGAGCCGATGATGCCCTGATTTTTCATGAGGTCTGTGGTGTCCATGGGGGGTTTTGCTCCTTGCTCCGGGAATTTTCGTTTTTATATATTTTATGTTTCTGGTTTTTTATCCGGGAATTCCTGGCGCCGGGCTTATTCCGGGTTGATGAGCTGCGAGGGCTAAAGCGTCAGTCCTTTGTCGTACCATTTCGGGAGCACGGTGAACGCGAGCGGGATTCAGGAGGGAATAAAATACCCCTGCTGCCTGGGCCATATCCATGACATGATGCAGGGTCAGCGATACGATGATGACCCGAAGGTCCGGGCCACAGCCAGCGACAGATTAATAATCCTAATCGCGATTAGTACTAATCATGATTAGGGAATTCATCGACCGTGAGGAAGAACGTGCCCTGCTTGAGCGCGAATGGCAGGCAACCGGGGGCAGGCTCGTTATCCTCTACGGGCGCAGGAGGATCGGAAAGACCCGGCTCATCGATGAATTCATCCGGGGCAAGCCCGGCATACTCTCGATCGCTGAAGATGCATCCCCGCATATCCAGATCGCCCAGCTCAAGGCGAGGTGTGCGGATTTTTTTCGCGACCCGTTCCTTGCCAGTCTTGATATCACCTCTTGGGAGCAGCTCTTCACCTACCTTGCACAAAAACCGCTCACGGAAAGGACATACCTTGTGATCGATGAGTTCACGTACCTGATCCGGAACGATCCCTCGGTTCTTTCCGCTCTCCAGAAAGCCTGGGACCGGAGTCTTTCCGGCTCCTCCTGGTGTATTCTTCTCTCCGGTTCGATACTTTCGCTTATGAGCGATCTTGCCCTCTCGTCCACTTCCCCGCTCTATGGCCGGAGAACGCGTGATATGCTGCTCGGGCCGCTCCGGTTTTCCGATGCACGGAAGTTTTTTGGCTTCCCCTTCCCCGATGCCCTGAAAGTGTACCTGTCGATCGGCGGTGTCCCGGAGTACCTTCTCAAGGCCGGTGCATACGAGGACTGCGACTCGTTTTACCGGACCGAATTTTTCAACCGGTACGGGTACTTTTACCACGAACCGTACTTTATCCTCTCGCAGGAGTTCCGGGAGCTCAAGGTATACCAGTCCGTCCTCCACGCAATTGCGCTTGGCAATACAGCACCGACAGCCATCGCACAGTTCTGCGGTCTCGACACCCGCCACGTGTACCCGTATCTTGAATCCATGATCCGGCGGGGGCTCGTGGAAAAGGAAGTGCCGCTCCTGGGCGCTTCACGGCAGGCGATATACCGCATACGCGACCGGGTCTTTGATTTCTGGTATTGCTATGTATTCCCGCGCCGGCAGGAGATCGAGACCGGGCATCCCGGCACCACGCTCCCGGACTTCAACCCGTACTTCGGCAGGCATTTCGAGGCCTTCGTGCGGGACGAGTACGCGGGAATCGTGCTCGCGGGATACCGGACCGGCCACTGGTGGTACAAAGAGGACGAGATCGATCTCGTCGCGGTCGACGACGCTTCGTCCACCGTTGTTTTTGGCGAATGCAAATGGGGGAATCTCAGCCACCAGCAGGCAAAAAAACTCCTCGCCCACTTAAAAACAAAGGCGAAGCTCGTACAGGCCGGGCAGTACCGCCACCGGAAGTATGCGCTGTTCTCTGCCGGGACGATTACGGGGAAGGACCGGTTGCGGGACGAGGGGTATCTCGTTTATGACAGCGCTGACATCGAAGAATCCTGAGGGATTTTCACCGGTCAGGGTCAGTTGATCTTTATGAAACCGGAGGATCCTGATGGGGAGCAGGATGGTCGGAACTGGCGTGTATTCTTTCCCGCCCGCTGTACGCCAGCCCCTTGAGGAACTCACGTACCGCTTCATCGGCAGCCACACCGGTTTCATGTGTTCCCGGTGAGAAAGAAGCAGATATACCAGAGCGGTAATATATAAAATACAACAGGAGCAGACATGCCGGTTACTGTCGAAGGAAAAATGGTTGACGGGCGCACGATTGTACTCGACCAGCCGCTGGCAAACGGCCAGAACGAAGTGCTTGTCCGGCTCAAAAAGAAGACCGGCCGGACAAGGATCCCGGTTCCGGAACAATTCGTCATGATGATCGCAAAAACCGATCTGGAAGAGCTTTATAAATGAGACTATCAGGCCAAATGGGGGGTAAATTTTCCGGCTGATTTCCATGGAATGCTATGGCAAAAGACTATTGAATAAAAGAATACCAATTACATCATTACTATGACTTCCAGAGCAGCAGGCCAGTCCGGGTCCCGGAGCAGGAAAGGAATTGCGTACGCTCCGCAACGGATCGCCACATCCGGTGAAGAACCTGCCGGAGTCCGCGAGTCTGCCGGAGGTCTTGCAACGAATGAAAAAATTGAATCGTTACTCACCGATATTGTCGGCCGGCTTGACCGCATTGAAGAGAAGATCGATGAGAATGTCTATCCCCCGGAATCGGCAATCAAACCCGGAATTATCAGGCAGCTGAAAAAAGCCCATACCGATATAAAAAAAGGCAAAGGAAAAACGTATAATTCCATCGACGATTTTTTTAAGGAAATTGAGGCATGAGCTACCGGGCCGTCATCCATCCCGATCTGGCTTCCACCTGCAGGAAGCTTCGTGCGAAGAGTCCTGCACGATACGGGCAACTCAAAAAAAAGATACGGTTCCTGATTGAAAACCCGGAATCAGGTAAGCCTCTCCATCCCCCGCTCAAGGGCCAGTGGCGGGTACACATCGGACATTTTGTCCTGTTTTACGTGATTGATACAAAGGAAAACGCAATTGTTTTCCTCAAATTACTCCATCACGATGAGGCGTATAATCAGGAATGATACTGACCGGTTTTCACACTCCTCTGCTGTAATAGTGCTGCCGCCCTCATATTCCGGACACGATAACAGTATCAGGAAATCAATCGGACGCAAAAAGTGAGACTTGGATCACAGGAGCGCCGGTCTGTGCGTATGACGGATCCGGCCTTGTTCTCGCCAGCCCACCCTGTTGGTATCATTCCTGACACCAGCTCACGTACCGCTTCACCAGCAGCCATACCGGATACGGCAACCGCCCGGGCACCGTGACGTCGCATGTGATCGCGGGACAGAACAAAAGAAGAATACCTTATGGTTATCCTGCCTTGCGGGCAGTCATCAGGAAAACGGGAAACTCCCGTAACATTCCCGTCTTTGAACTCGCTTTCGTCAGCGCTGCAACATCCTCAACCTGAATACCGGTGAACCCTGCGTTCCTGAATATCTCCATCAGGTCCGCCCGGACAAACCCGGGATGCACGGCCATCCCCGGCCCGTGGGATTCCCCGTTATCAGGATCAAAATCGGCAACCGCGATGACCCCGCCGGGATTCAGGAGGGAATACAATACCCCTGCTGCCCGGGCCGTATCCATGACATGATGCAGGGTCAGCGACACGATGATGATATCGAACCGGGGCAGTTCCTGCGGGTCGTCCCCGATGCTCCATGCAAGGGGCTCTATGCCGGTGATGGCAGCGGCAGCGAGTTTTTTCCGGAGGAATGCCAGCATATCTTCCGACAAGTCGACGGCAACGATCTTTTTCACGTGCGGGCGGAATTCCAGGGCGAGGAGCCCGGTGCCGGTGCCGTAGTCGAGGAGGAGTTCATCGCCTTTCGGGGCTGTTTTGGTTAGCATTGCTTTGGCGATTTTGTTGGTTAAGCTGAGGCGGGCGGGGTCGTTGTCCCAGTGTATGAGCTTCTGTTCGAAGTCTTCGGGCATTTGTGTCCGATATAACTGGCGGGTTCCGGGATATTTAATTGAAGATGCTGACAGTTTGAGCGATGGCGTCGAAGCTCGCGTTGGCGTTCCGGAAGGCCAGTTCGCACGTTGCCGTGATCCCGCCCTTTGCATAGCCGGCTTTCACCGGCTTCTTCGGGTCAGGCGGCGGGAGCGGGTGTGGCTGCCAGCCGGGTTTGCCGAGGCCGTTCGGGAAGTCTGGTCCGTGAGGTATAGGAGCGCGAGGAGCACGAGGAAGAGGGCGGGGTAGAGGGGGCGATCGGAGATAAATACGAGGGGGGCTTGGCAGACCGGGGAAGCAAACATGGGGCCGTGGGGTACATTTGGGCTGATGACCTGCGAGGCCGGCAGGGTCTGTCCTTTGACTTACCATTTCGGAGTCACGGTGAATGCGAGCGTGATGCAGGCGCTGGTAGATGAGGTGTGGGTGAGGGGCGGATAATTTTTTTGAATTTGGGGAACGCAGAGAGAACGGTGTGCGAGCCGGTTGTTACCGGAATGTAATTCTTTTTTGCATGAGGAAATCCTGGACCGGACACTCCGGGCACGGTGCCGCTCGGGGTTGTGGACTGGGAGAAAATGAGGAATTATCGCGGATTATAAATTACGAGAAGTGTCCGAGGGTTAATTGAGCAGCAATCTCGGCATTTTTTTCATTTTCTTTTTTGCTGTCATCGATGAATTTGAGGCAATTGTCTCGGAATTTCTTTTGAGCCGTCTTTTTCGAGAGAGAATAAGTATGTTCTTTTCGAGAAAAAAATTCAGATAAGTCACTTGACGTCATTATTTGGTGAAGTATTTTACCAATTCTTCCCTTTAATTCCTTGATTGATTGTGTTGAATAGATCTGAATAAAGTATGGAAACAATTGTGCAAGTAATTCATCGATAGTGAATTGATAATCTGCTCTTGAGATGAAATGTTGAAGGAGTACATTCGTAATGGTCTCATTATCATCATCAACTGAAAACGGAATAAAATTTTGAGGAACATGCGATTCAAAGGGAATTTCTTTAAATATTTCATTTAAGATCTGGTTTTTAAATTTACTTGAATTTGGATGATGTTTTATTGAATTTGTATCAAGAATTACAATAGGGAATGTATTCGCATCATGTTCGATGCTTTTGATTATTTTCCCCTCTTTTTGTTTAGTACAAAAATAAACTAGGTCATGAGATATTTTGGGGGCCCAGTACTTCACTAATTTTTAGCTTGGGCTGAAGAGAATAGTAAGATCTAAATAGGCAGCGGGCGCCGAATATGTCCAATAGACGGCAAATTGCCCGCCGAATAAAGAATGAGAT